>CAZZIF010000066.1:0-15065 GCA_964654025.1 uncultured bacterium | reverse complement strand
GATGCCGGATCCGCGGCGGGGGCCGATGCCGGATCCTTGGCGCGGGCAGACGCTGGATCCGTAGCGGGGGCATGCGCTGGACCCGTGGCGGGATTCGTCCCCGGGGCGTCGCGGAGGGACTGGGCAGAGCATGGCAGCAGGAGGGCGCAAGCGAGAATGAGCGCTATCAGGATCCATAAGCCGCGCATAGCTGTAACTCCCATCAGTGAAGTCCATTATGTTTCCGGGCGGTTGTGCCGCGGAACGCCCGGTCATCCGGCCGTCAAGACGACCACCCCATGCCACCCGCTATTGTACCACGTGATGTCCCATGTGAGGTGCCCCGCCACGGAGTTCGGGAGCCTGTGAAGCCACCCGGCCTTCCAAGCCTGATTCCGCCATCGCGGGTCGATGCCGTTCAGTTCGATGCCGTTCAGTTCGGTGCCGTTCAGTTTGGGGCGGAACCAGGTCTGGCAAATCCATCCGAGAGGCCTCATTCTCAGAGGCGATGAGTACGACGAGATCAGAAACTCCGTCGCGGCGGATTGGACGGGGGCGACGGCGGTGCGATCCGCGGCGAATCGCCTTCGCGACGCTGGCGGTGTTGTGCGGCTTCGGATCGGTGTGTGCCGCCCAGGAGCCTGCACGCGGGCCGGTGAGCTTCGATTCGGAGATCATCCGGCTCTTCGTCGAACCCGACACGCTGGAGGTGGAGGGGATCTACCTGCTGCTCTGTGATCCGGAGCGGATCGATCAGGTCACCCTCTTCTACCCGTACCCGGACCGCGAGTACCTGGGAGAGGCGCATACGGTCTTGCTGGAAGCCCGGCCGCCCGGCGGGCAGTGGCGGGAGCTACGCTTTGCCGAGTACCCAGGCCGCCGGAGCCTCCCGTCCGGGGATATCCTGGGCGGTGCGCGCTGGTGGGTGCCATTGACCCTGGGCGACAGCCTGGAGGTACGAACCGTCTATCGCCAGGCCTTGCGCGACAGCTGCGCCACCTACATCGTCCGCACGACCAGCGCCTGGGGCCGGCCGCTCGAGAACGCCCGGTTTGAAATCCACCTCCCGGAATCGTATGTTCCCGTGGAGTTTAGCTTTCCGTTCCGGCAGGTGCATGCCCCGGAAGGAACTTATTATCTTTACGAGGCGTCCAAGTTTATGCCTTCCCGCGATATCGATGTATGCTGGCGGCCGGGCGAAGGCCGGGAGTGATCGCCGGCAGCGGTACGGCCACCGCAATGACCTGCGGAGGACTTCCGGGCGATGCCCGAAGTGACTGCAACGAAGGGGTGAGTTGATGGCACGTGTGTATGGATGGTTTGCACTGGGTCTGGTGAGCCTGCTCGTTGCCCCGGCCGCTCTGGCCGAGGGGGTCGAATGGCAGGATCTCTCGCTGTCCGAAGCCCTCGAGAAGGCGCGGGAGCAGAACACGATCGTGATGATCGATGTCTATGCGGGCCATTGCCACCAGTGCGGCGACATGGACGAGCAGCTCTGGGAACAGCAAGACGGTGCGGACCTGGCCGAGGGCGTGATTCCCATCAAAGTGGCCACGGACAATCCGTCCGGCTACGAGGTGCAGCGCCGCTACCCGGTGCTGGGGCTTCCGCTCGTCATCTTCGTGGACGGCGACGGCGAGGAGATCGACCGCATCGTGGGGTATACCAATCACGAGGCGTTTCTCGAAGAAGCCCGCATGATCAAGAACGGCACCGATCTGTTGCCCGAGATGGAGGCCCAGCTCGAATCGGATCCCTCGGTGTCCTTGATGGTCGAGATTTTGCAGAAGTACTTGTATCGCAAGCGCGAGGCCGACGCCGAAGCGTTGCTGGAGCGAATCATCGCCGCCGATTCGCAGGGGCTCAAGGCCACAACGGCGCTCACCCACATGGCCAAGTACTATGATTACTTCCGGCGTGACCAGCTCAAGTCCCAGTCCTACTACGTTCGCACGCTCAAGACCTATCCCGGGTCGAGCGGCGTGGCGAGCGCCCTGCGTGCCACGCTCAACTTCGCCCGCGCGAACGGCGCGACCGATGACTGGATCGAGTTCGTCTGCTCGTTGACCGACGCGAACCCCGATGCGTCCCGGCTGAACCTGTACGTGGCACGCTTCGCCAACCAGAGCGGACTTCGTGGGGAGTGTCTGGCACGCGCCGCCCGCAACGCCAAGGCTTCCGGCATGCCGGGATCGGCGGCGATGGACTCGATCGCGGTGATCCTGGAGGGTGGACGCTAAGCGCGAGCAGTCCCGGCGAGGACGACTTGGCTCCGATGCGAGCCGATCAACCTCCATCGCCGAGATGGTCGATCAAGATCCGCAGCCCGATCCCGATCAACAGCAGGCCACCGACGATCTCCATACGGGGGCCGATTCCAGCGCGCAGGCGGTGCCCCAACCCTGCACCCGCGATCGAGAGCGCCATCGTGACCACGCCGATGACGATGCAGGGGTAGAGGATGCTGACATCGAGCAGGGCCAGACTGAGGCCCACGGCGAAAGCGTCGATACTGGTGGCGACCGACAGCATGATGAGCGAGCTGCCCCGCGAGGGGTCGCAGGAGACGACCCCATCGGGCGAGAGCCCCGACCGGACCATGCGGATGCCGATGAAGGCCAGCAGGCCGAAGGCGATCCAGTGATCCACGGCCGTCATCCAGCCGGCCACCCCGCGACCCAGAAGCCAGCCGGCCAGCGGCATCACGGCTTGAAAGAGCCCGAAGTGAAACGAAAGCCGCAGGACCGACCGGGGACGGGACATGAACCCGGCTGAGCCGGCGCAGATCGAGACGGCGGTGGCGTCCAGGGCCAGCCCGACGGCGATCACCAGAACTTCGAGGGCAGACACGGGACTAGTCGCTCCTCCGTTTCGCCAAGCGCTCGGCCAGCCTCACGACCTCGTCGAAGTCGTCGAACTCCCAGTCCGTGTTGCGCGGTCGCCGCTGCGCGAGGTCGGGGTAGTTCGCCCGCAACAGGCCCAGGAAAAGCACGGTCTTCATGCCGGCGCCGCGAGCCCCCTCGTGTTCCCGGCTGCCCCCATCCCCCACATACAGGCACGCTTCGGGCCGCACGCCGAGACGCTGGGCGGCGCGGTGGTAGATCTCCAGATCGGGCTTCATGACGCCCTCGTGGCAGGACACCAGGTAGGCATCGAAGAGCGGGGCCAGCGGGGAATCCTCCCACGCCTCTACCTCGTCGAAGGCTGCGTTGCTGATGAGGCCGATCTTGAGACCGCCGGCGCGCATGCGGCGGATGCCCTCCAGGATCTGGGGTCGCACCTGCGTGAGCGCGGCGCGGAACCGGGCCGGCCGGCGCTGCACCGCATAGCGTATCTTCTCTTCCGGCAGGCCGGGATCGATGGCGTGCGCGATCAGGCGGACCGACTCGTAGGCGTCGCGCACGCTGCCCAGCGCATGGTGCGGCGATGCCTCGATCACCTTCTGCGCCCAGGTGGCGGCGTCGATCCCGAGCAAGTCGGGTGTGGATTGCCCGGGGGGCAGCATGCTCATGTCGATCAGGGTGTGGAACAGATCGAAGATGACCGCCCGAATGGGGGTGGTGACGGCGGACGGACCTGGGCTCTGGGTCATCGTGTCTCCCCCGCGTGACGGCCGCCGCGCGGCATCGCCAGTATGGTGTGCCCCTCCGACGCCGCCCCGGCACCTGCATCCTGCGGCAAATGAAGAGTCGATCTTATGGATGCAGATCCGTATCCGTCAAGGTATGCTTGCAGCTCAAGGAGGATGTCATGGATAAGCTCGATCAGATCTTTGCGATGCAAAGAGACCTCAACCGTCACACCTTTGAGAAGAACCAGCTGGTGGGGTTTGACGAGATTCCCGAGGACCGCAAGCTACAGAACGAATGGCTGAGAAACTACGCGCTGGCGATGACGCAGGAGATCGCCGAGCTGGTGGACTCGACCAACTGGAAGTGGTGGCGGACGAAGGTGGATCTCTACGACGAGCAGAACCTGAAGGTGGAGCTGGTCGACATCCTCCATTTCTGGGTGAGCGCCTGCCAGGTCATGGGGCTCTCGGCCGAAGACGTCTTCCGCATGTACACGCAGAAGAACAAGATCAATGCGGCTCGCCAAGACCGCGGCTACGTCACGAAGGACGAGACCGAGAACCGCACGATCGGATGAGCGGCGATCCGCCGGGGACCTACTCCACCGTTACGCTCTTGGCCAGATTCTTCGGCTGGTCGATCGGGCACTTCCGCAGAAGCGCCGACTCGTAGGCGAACATCTGCACTGCCACCGTGGTCAGGAACGGCGTCAGGATCTCGTCGGTCTGAGGCAGCACAATGGCCTGGTCGCAGAGGTCCTCCAATCCATCGGCCGAGCCGGTCGTGATGGTCAGCACCGGGCCGCTGCGCGCGCGGACTTCCTGAAGGTTGGTCAGAGTTCGGTTATACAAAGAGTCGCGCGGTATCACGAAGACCGAGGTGAACGAGTCGCTGATGAGCGCGATCGGACCGTGCTTCATCTCGGCCGCCGAGTACCCCTCGGCGTGTACGTAGGCGATTTCCTTCAGCTTCAGAGCACCCTCCATGGCCACCGGGAAGGAGTAACCGCGCCCCATGAAGTAGAAATTCTCCGACGTCAGGAAGCGTTGCGCGGCCTCCTGGAACTGCTCACGAATCGCCAGGATCTGGCGGATCTTCTCGGGGAGTTGCTCCACTTCGTCGATGAGTTGCCGGCCGCGCGTGAAGGAAAGATCGCGCATGCGGCCCACCAGAAGCGCGAAGAGGAAGTGGGCCATCATCGTGTTCAGCATCGTCTTGGTGGAGGCGACGGCGTACTCGAAGCCGGCATGAATGAAGATGCCGGCGCCGCATTCGCGCGCAATCGTGCTGGCCACGCGATTGACGATGCCCAGCACCTTGCCGCCCTTTCGTTGTACCTCGCGCAGCGCCATGATCGTGTCGGCGGTTTCGCCCGACTGGGAGATCGCGAAGAAGAGCATGTTGCGATCGACGATCGGATTGCTGTAGCGGTACTCCGGTGCGTAGGCGGCGGAGGTCTCGATGCGCGCCAGGTCCTCGATCATCCGGGCGCCCACGCAGGCGGCGAGGTAGGATGTGCCGCAACCGAGAAGGCGAACGCGGTTGATTTCGAGAAAGTCGCGCGGTTCCATGCCCAGCCCGCCCAGTTTGGCGGTGCCGAAGTCGCGCTGAATGCGGCCGCGGAAGGCGTTCTCGAGCGCCTCGGGTTGCTCCCAGATCTCCTTGAGCATGAAATGCGGGAAGTCGCGCTTGTCGGCGACGGTGGGCGGCACGTCGAGGACGCTCCATGCGCTGTCGGCCAGCGCACCCCCGGAAAGACGTTCGATCTGGTGGTCCTTGCCCGTCAGGACGGCCACGTCGCCGTCCTCGAGATAGACGACGCGGTCGGCGCGGCCGGCCATGGCCACGGTGTCGGAGGCCACGAAGGAACCGTCCTCGCCGATGCCTACGATCAGCGGTGATCCCTGCCGCGCGGCGACGATCTTGCCCTGCTCTTCGGTGGACATCACGGCGATGCCGTAGGTGCCCTCCACATGGCGCAGGGCCTCGCGGACACCGTCTTCCAGGCAGCCGTTGGTATAGGCGGCGATGAGGTGGGCAAGCACCTCGGTGTCGGTGTCGGAGAGGAAGACGTGACCCTTTCGCTCCAGATCGGCGCGCAGCTCCCGGTAGTTGTCGATCACGCCGTTGTGCACGACCGCGATGCGCTTCTCGCCGTCGAGATGGGGGTGGGCGTTGACATCGGTGGGGGGACCATGCGTGGCCCAGCGAGTGTGGGCGATGCCGGCGCGGGCTTCGATGTCATCGGGTAGCTCGTTCCAGAGGTCGCTGACCTTCCCGGCGCGCTTCCTCATCTTCAGTTTGCTGCGCACCTGCCAGACCAGTCCCGCCGAGTCGTAGCCACGGTACTCGAGGCGCTTCAGGCCCTCCATCAGTAGGGTGACCGGTACTTTCCTCGACGCCGTGAACCCAATGATCCCGCACATGATGCATGCCTCCCCTCCGAGGGCCTTCCCCCGTTCGCACCCGGCCGGGCGAATTTCCCCTGGCCAGGCCGTTCCCGATTCACCGTGGATTTCTAACCGTAGATCGCTCTTCGGATCTGCCTTTCCGTCAACGCTGGAGGTCGGATGAGAATCTCGGTGGCTTCTGCCTGCAAGATCGGGAAGATCTCCCGGTTTCGCAAGCCCTGGCGCTGCAGCTCCGCATGCCGGGAGCGCAGCCAGTCGGCGAGCGGCTGCCCATACCAGGCATGGATCTCCGCCACAATCTTGGCCACGGTCGCTTTCTCGAGACCGGTCACCGCGTGAAGGTGCTCGAGAAGGGTCTCATGAGATCGCATGGACCATCCTCCTGACACAGAATATCGTGCCACTCCGGCGTTACCAGGACAATGTTCTTACCCGAATTCGGGCAGATTTGTTCGTTTCTTGATGTAGTTTGTCGTGTGGATGGCAGAGTCAGCTCTCTGGCTCAGAAATGGCTCTCTCTCGGATCATCTGCCGGATCGTCTGCCGGACCGTGGGGCTGGGCCTGGGGGCGGGCACGAGGCGGCGCGGCCGGCGACGTATGAGGCGCTGCAGCGGGTGGGGTATGAGGCGGTGCAGCGGGTGACGTATGAGGCGGCGTATGGGTCCGGCCGAGCAAGAGGAGGGCGACGACACCCCCGAAGACGGTGGTCAAGACCTGGATTCCCGGGGCGAGGAGAATGGCGAAGAGCTGAACGTTGGCGAATGACTGACTGGGGAACAGGCCCAGTCCCTGAGAGGGGTGCACCAACGGGATCCAGCGAAGGATCTCCGGCGCCGGGCCTATGAAACGGATCGTCAGCAGGAAGAACGCGAGCTGGAACCAGCAGAGGATCATCGTGAGTCCCGAGGTCGCGAGCGACCAGGCCAACACCGTGCGCAGCACGGCTCGCTCGGCCAGCCGGGCGTCGCCGGAGCCCGCCGCCTGCTCCGGGCCGGAGCCCGCGGTCTGCCGGTGGGCGCGCTGCGCGTAGTAGGCGACCCAGGCCCCCAAGGGGAATCCGAGAGCTATGTTGAGGATGGGAATGCCGTGAAAAGGGAATAGCCCGGCTACCGTCAGGGCCCCATAGAGAATGATGGCGAAGAACAAAAGCGTCGGCCTCCCCTTGGGGGCGCCTGCGAAGGGGCGCCCCGTTCACGGGAGATTAGCCTGCTTGACTGGCGCGGTTCAAGGTGCGTCGCACGCTTCTCTTGAGCGCGTAGTAGCCGCCCAGCATCCGGCGGTACTTGTTGACCGTGCGCCTTTGGATGGCGAAACCCTTGCGTCGCATGATCTCGGCAAGCTCATCGTCGGTGAAGGCACTGCCGTCGCGCTCGGTGTCCATGACCTCGCGTAGCACCTCGCGAGCCGCGGCGCCCGAGGCGTGGCCGACTGCTTGTGAGAAGAAGGCCGAGAGCGGCAGACAGCCTTGAGGCGTATCGGCGAACCGGCCGTTCAGGAGTCGCGAGATGGTGCTCTCGTCGCGGTTGACCTGTTCGGCCACTTCCCGCCGGGTGAGCGGCCTGAGGTAGCGGCGCCCGCGGTCCAAGAACTCCCACTGGCGGTTGACCAGGATCTGCGTGGCATTCAGGAGCAGGTTGCGGCGGTCGTCGATCACCTGCTTGAGCCATTTGGCCTGATCGATCTTCTCCTTGAGCAGCTTGCGCTCCTCAGCCGAGAGCTGGTCCCGGCGCTGCGCCATGCGGATCACCTTGGGGTTGAGCCGCAGGTTGACCACCGCCTGGTTGTTGTAGGTGACATCGTACTTGTCCGGGCCGTAGCGCTCCGGGTGGGCGCGCGTGATCGTCACCTCGGGGCGAACGCTGTTGGCGTCGAAGTGCTGATCCTGGGTGCCGAACGTGGGCACGAAGGTGAGCTTTTCGAGTTCATCGAGTACGAACCTTGCATCCACGCCCTCGCGATTGCACAGACGCGCCAGCTCGCGTTCCTTGCCGGCCCGCAGGAGCTGGTAGCCCTTGACGATCAAGTCGACCCACTTCGACTTGTTCCGTCGCTTGAGCTGCAGCTCGATCGACTCCTCGACCGAGGAGGCCAGCAGTCCCGGCGGTTCGAGGGCCCCTTTGAGGTGGTCGACGACGCGGATCACCTGCTCCTCGGTCACCGGCTCGCCGGTGTAGGCCGAGATGTCAGTGGCCAGATCGCTCATGCTACGGGTGAGAAAACCGCGGGAGTCGAGGTCCTGGACCAGAAACTCTCCGATCTTTTCCTCCAGACCGGAGTAGGTGAGCCGGACCTGTTCGAGAAGATCTTCCGTGAGGGTTTTTGCGGCGCTGACGCGCTGCATGGGGTCAGTCCAATCTTCGTCGGGCCGTGAAGTGCCTCCGTCCCAGGACCCGCTTCCCGCGCGTGGCTCTTCGCCGAGTTCGGCGATGCGTTGCATCGTCCGCTCGTCCCATTCGTCATTCGACTTCTGGTCCTCGGCGTCTTTGGTCTTGTCGGTGGTAGGGGCATCCGAGGGGCTGACCATCTCCAGGGCGGGATTGCCGTCAGCAAGCGTCTCGATCTCGGCATTGAAATCGAGCAGCGGTTTGACGAGCAGGTTCATCTGCTGGACCATCTGTGGTGTGATGGTCATCTCCAGCCGCGTCGTCAAACGCTGTGCCAGTCCCAGGTTCTGCTTCATGGGATCACTCTTCTCCTCGCCTGCATTTCCGTCCCATTCGAGCCTTCAGGATAAGGCCTCGCCCTCTCCCTGCCTACCATGTTCGATCGGAGGAGGGGGCCGGCGACTTCATGGCGAACCCGGAGGGCGCGGATCCAGCCATTTTTCTAACACACTATTGGGCTAGGTGTTGCGCAGAGTCTGCCCCATGTGAGCCAATCCCCCGTTCGAAGAGGGGCCCAGGCCGGCTGGGGAAAAGGCGGCTTGCAGCCACGCTGCCGGCCCCACCCGCCCATCCACCGGGTCGGGCCGGATCCGCCGGCCGGGATCGGCCTGATGGAGAGGATAAGCAGGTCACCCTTCCGTGGAAGAGGGGGAAGGCGTAGGATCAATGACCGGCCGCTTGGATCTTCTCCGGCCGGGCAACCCATCGAAGGGAGGAGGAGCACCATGGAGGCCCTGGGCCGATCCCAAGATCTGGACCGCTGGAGGGAGGCCTATCCCGAGAAGTTCGTGCCACTGGCCAAGATGTTCGGCAAGGTGCGTCGCGGGGACCGCATCTTCATCGGTACCGCCTGCGGCGAGCCCCAGCACCTGGTGTCGGCACTCATCGAATACGTCGAATCCCACCCGCGCGCCTTCTTCGACACCGAGGTGCTCCACGTCTGGACCCTGGGTGTGGCGCCCTACACCGATCCGAAGTTCCGGCGACACTTTCGCCACAATTCCTTCTTCATCGGTGACAACACCCGCGACGCGGTCAATCGTGGCATGGCCGACTACACCCCCATCTCGCTCTCGCAGGTCGTGGGGTTGATCGAGCGGGGACGGGTACCGATCGATGTGGCGCTGGTGCAGGTGTCGGTGCCCGACAATCACGGCTTCATGAGCCTGGGCATCAGTGTGGACATCGTGATGGCGGCGGTGGAGAAGGCCGAACTCATCATCGCTCAGGTCAACAGCCACATGCCGCGCGTGCTGGGGAATACGTTCCTGAACATCCGCGACGTGGATTTCCTGGTAGGCCACGATGAACCACTGCTCACCTACGCCGCCGACGCGCCCGATGAGATCTCGAGGAAGATCGGCAAGTATGTGGCCCGCATCATCCGCGACGGTGACACCATCCAGGTGGGCTACGGCAGTATCCCCAACGCGATCCTCGAAAACCTGATGCACAAGGAGCACCTGGGCGTGCACACGGAGTTGCTTTCGGATGGGCTGATCGAACTCATTCGCAGCAAGGTCGTGGACAACAGCCGCAAGACGATCGATCGGGGCAAGACGGTCGCCACCTTCTGCATGGGGAAGGAAGACACGTACCGGTACCTCCACGATCATCCCGCCATCGACTTCCGGCCCACTTCCTACACGAACGACCCGCTGCGCATCGCACAGCAGAAGAACATGGTAGCGATCAATAGCTGTCTGGAGATCGACCTGACCGGACAAGCCTCGGCCGAGTCACTGGGCAACCAATTCTACAGCGGCATCGGCGGACAGGCCGACTTCATGCGCGGCGCCGCACTGGCCCCCGGCGGCCGAACCATCCTGGCGCTCCAGTCGACCGCGGCCGACGGCAAGGTCTCTCGCATCGTGCCCGAGATCCGGCCGGGGGCCGGCGTCACCTTGACCCGCACCGATGTGCAGTACGTGGTGACCGAGTACGGCATTGCCTACGTACACGGCAAGAACATCCGCGAGCGGGCGATGGACTTGATCTCGATCGCGCACCCCGACTTCCGCGCCGAGCTGATCGAGGACGCCAAACGGCGCAACCTGGTCTACCCCGATCAGAAGTACGTGCCCGGCGTTCTGGGCGAGTATCCGGAAGACCTCCAGGTGCGGCGAACCACGCGGGAGGGCGTAGACATCCTCTTGCGCCCGGTGAGCATCAGCGACGAGCCGTTGCTGCAGGACTTCTTCCGGACCGTCTCGGACGATACGCTCTACAAGCGGTTCATCTCGATCCGAACCGACATGCCGCACGAACGGTTGCAGGAATTCATCGCCGTCGATCACCTGAAACATGTCGTGTTGCTGGCGGTGGAGGAGCAGGAGGGTGACGATGAAGTAGTCGGGATCGGGCAGTACTTCGTCGGTAAGAACGAACACACCGCGGAAGTGGGCCTGATCGTACGTGACGACCGGCAGGGCCAGGGAATCGGCTACGAGCTTCTGAGCCACCTGACCCATCTGGCCCGCAAGCGAGGTCTCTTGGGGTTCACAGCGCAGGTGTTGATCGAGAACCGGCCCATGTTGCGGCTCTTCGAGAAGATGGGATTCGCGATCACCACGCGCACCGCGGCTGGGATGTACCAGATGAACCTCGGTTTCGACCGTTGACAGCGTCTAGGGGACGGATGCCATGAGAAGAAGCGGCGGGCAGCTCCCCGGTATCGAGCAGCTCCTGAACCCGGAGGGGGTGGCCGTGATCGGCGCCTCCCGCAACCCCGAGAAGATCGGGTACAAGATCGTTCAGAACATCCAGACCGTGGGCTACCAGGGACGGGTGATTCCCGTCAACCCCGCCGGAGGCGAGGTGCTCGGGCTTCCGATGTGCCAGACCGCCGAGGAGATCGATGGCCGGGCCGAGGTGGCGGTGATCTCGATCCCGGCGCAGCACGTGCTTCCGGCAGCCGAGGCTTGCGCGCGAGGCGGCGTGAAGTTCTTGGTGGTGGTGACCTCGGGCTTCTCCGAGGTCGGCAATCACGAAGCCGAGCAGGCACTCGTCCAGTTCGCGCGCGATCACGGCATGCGGGTGCTGGGCCCCAACATCTTCGGCCTCTATTCGGCCCGCGCCTCGCTCAACGCCGGCTTCGCGCCGCCCGACATCGAGCCCGGCCGGGTGGCCATCATCACGCAGAGTGGGGCGATGGGTGGGGCGATGATCGGCAAGACCCAACTCGCCCACATCGGCCTCAGTGCGCTCATCCCGCTCGGGAACAAAGCCGACATCACCGAAGCCGACTTGCTTCCGTACTTCGCGGCCGATCCCGATACCGGGACCGTCCTCATCTATATAGAAGGCGTCAAGCAGGGCCGGGCGCTCTTCGACGCCCTCGAGCACACCACGATGCGCAAACCGGTCATCGTCATCAAGTCGGGCCGTTCGCAGCGCGGCGCGCAGGCGGCGGCCTCCCACACCGGTTCGCTCTCGGGCTCCGACGTCGTCTTCGACCACCTGATGCGCCAGTGCGGTGTCCTGCGCGCCGAACATCTCAACGAAGCGCTGCTGTGGTGTCAGGCGCTCGGCGGCATGCCGCTACCCAAGGGCGAGAACACGGTGATCATCACCAACGGCGGCGGCGCCGGGGTGGCCGCCTCCGATGCCTGCGAGAAGCACGGCGTGCCGCTCTACGATGACCTCGAGATGCTCGAGCACGCGTTTCGACCCGTCACCCCGCCTTTGGGTTCGACGAAGAACCCGATCGACATGACCGGGGAGGCCGGCACCGAAGCCTACCACCGCGCGATTTCCGCCGCTGCCATGGACGAGAACGTGCACGCCTGTCTCGTGATCTTCTGCGAGACCGCGCTGCTGGGGTTCGAGTCTCTGCCCGGTGAGATCGAATCCATGCACCACGCTTTCCAGGAGCGAGGCAAGCCGATCGTCTTCTGTCTGCTGGGGGGACGGCGGGTGGCGGCCTGCATCCGGGACCTGGAGGCGAAGCACATTACCACCACCGACGAGGTCTACGCGGCGGCCTCGGCACTGGCGATCGCCTTCAGGCAGTCGAGCCGCCAGCGCACCGGCGAGACGACCGGCGAGGACTACGCCTTTCAGCTTCGCCAGCGCAAAAAGATGCTGGGAAACTCGGTGGACCGTAAGGTGGTCGCGCGTGTGGTTCGCAAGGCGCGCGAGCAAAGGCGCGGCTTTCTTCTGGCGGACGAAGGGTATCAGGTCTTGCGAGCCGCCGGGATCGAGACGCCCGGGACCCGGGTGGCCCACGGCCTGGAATCGGCCGTGCAGGCCGCTGAAGAGCTGGGCTATCCGGTCGTCATGAAAGTGCTATCGCGGGACATTCTTCACAAGAGCGACGTTGGGGGTGTGGCCCTGGATTTGGAGAACCGCGACGAGGTGATCGACGCCTACCAGGCCATTCGCGCCAACTGCCGGCGGCATGCGCCCCAGGCGCGGGTCGATGGGGTCGAGGTGAGTTCGATGGTCAAAGGTGGCGGCGAGTTCATCATCGGCGCCCGGCGGGATTCGGTGTTCGGGCCGGTGGTCATGTTCGGTTTGGGCGGGGTCTACGTGGAACTCTTGCAAGATGTGGCCTTCCGCGCCGCGCCGGTGAGTCGTACCGAGATCCTCTCGATGCTCAAACAAACCCGCGCCCACCGGCTCTTGGCCGGCTTCCGCGGAGAGGATCCTCTCGATCAAGAAGTGGTCGTTCGAACGGTGGAACAGCTGAGTGCGCTCATCGAATGCTCGCCACAGATCAGTGATATTGAAATCAACCCGCTGGCGGTCTTCGCCGAGGGAGAAGGCGCGAAGGCGGTGGATGTGCGAATCCTACTGACTCATGATGAGGGCTGACCGTGGGGCCCTCTCGAGTTTGTCCGTCTGAGTGTGATGTGGAGCTTGCCGTCGAGCTTGCCATTGAGCTGTCATTGAGTTCGCCCTATGCTCCATTCACCGATTTGAGCCGGAGAGAATCATGCCCAAGAGCACATATTCCGACCGCCAAGTCCTGCGTGCCATCCTCTTGGCGGCCTTGATACTCAGAGTCCTGACTGTCGTTTGCCTGTCTGCACTGGACTTCGATGCTGGCGGATACGAGCCCGGAGCGCACGCGAAGAACCTCTATGAGGGCAAGGGCTACGCCTTTCGCTGGTACGGTCTCTATGAAGAGCCCGTTGTGGGCTCATTCGTTCCACCGGCCCTCCCGGGCATCATGGCCGCGGGTCTTCTGTTGACAGACGGGGATTGGAGCACGACTGCGCTCCTCCTACAGCTCCTCAATGTCCTCTTGAGTGTGGCGACAGTGTATTTGGTCTGGCGTATTGCAAGACAGATTGTACAGATGTCTGGTACAGTCCTTGAACCGATCCCCAGAATCACGTCGGTGTGGGATCTCGGTCGCAGCTTACGCCGACCGGATATCGGTGCCGCCGCATTTTGGACAGCCTACCCGCCGGCACTCGGAAACGTCTTTGAGGTGCGCTCGCAAACCCTTGAAGCTTTCTTGATCTGCTGGATGACTACTCTCTTGCTAGCAGCGTTCTTGTCCAAGTCCCCACAGCGGCGTTGTCCGGACGCCCCAGTGAGCCACTATGTTACCCTTGGACTGCTACTGGGAATCAGTGTTCTCGTGCGTCCAGCGCTCGGTTTGATCTGGGTCCCGTGGAGTGTCGCACTCCTCATTCGATACCGGTTTTCGTGGGCCATGCTGCGATCCCTCCTCTTGGTACTTGCGACAGGGGTGTTGGTCGTCTCTCCGTGGACAATTCGCAACTGGAACGTGCACAATGCCTTTGTTCCCATAGCGACCAATGGAGGATTCAATTTCCATATGGGGAACAATGCGTATTCTGGTGGCGAGATAGGCCATGTGCATCGTGTGTTTGCGCGCATGTCACCGGAGGAACGGCGGGCATGGCGGGAGCTTAGTGAAGTAGAGAAGGACCGTCGGTTCTATCGCCTGGGGTGGGAGTACTGGAAACAGGAACCTTGGCGAGCATTCAAAGGAGCAGTTCTGAAGAGCGCGTACTTCCTTGGATTCCGTCCGGCCTTTCTACACATGCACCCGCCTGCGGTCGTTCTAATCTACGTCGTGTCGTACGTGCCACTGTTGCTCGGGTTCCTGCTTGCCGTCCGCACGGCACGCGAATTCGGCCCCCTCATGCTGTATCTTCCCGTACTCACCATGCTGTTTGTCAGTTGCATATATATCGTCTCAATGCGTTTTCGAGTATCGGTTGAGCCTCTGATGCTCGTCGTGGCCGCCAACTGGGTCCTCCATAGGCATCGCAGGGAGTGACATGGGCTCAATCATCAAGCCGAAGTATCTTGCACTGAATCTGGAGGCGGCCTTGGTTCGGAGAAAAGAGAAAGGAGCCTCCATTACCATAGGGGTACGAAACGACTTCCAGCTCCCCACCGAAGACCTGGCCGGTGGGGAGGGCGGCCAGCTTCTCTAGGATCGCCGGGTCGGTCAAGTCCTCGAGCGAGATCCCGATCAGCCGGTGATCGGTAGAATGATACCGAAACGTGATCAACGTATCCGCGGCTGCGGAGGTTGTCAGGAGAAGTTCACCTTCCGGGCCAGGGAGGTGTGCAAAGAGAGGCGGATCGGAGCCCTGAAGCCGGAGTCCGGGGTAGTAGAAATCGCTCAGCAATTCGAATGCGTCTTGGCGGAAACCTTCCGCGCAGATCTGACAGGGATCGGCCAGGCTGCGACGTAGAAGGTCCAGTGCTTCCCGCGGAAGGTGGCCGGCCG
>CAZZIF010000065.1:0-15085 GCA_964654025.1 uncultured bacterium | reverse complement strand
AGCAGCCGATGGACGTCGGGGCCGCCGCATTGGCCGGCGCGATCGACCAGGCCACCGGCACGTTTTCCGATGAGATCCCGATCACGCCCGAACGCCTCTTCGATCTGCAGCAACTCGCCGCTCCCTCCGCCGACGACGCGGTGCGGAAGACGCACCGACCCCGCGGGAGAGCCCGATGAAGATCACCTTCCTCGTCAACGGCACGCTCCGAACGGTGACCGCCGAGCCGATGACGCGGCTGCTCGACATCCTGCGCCGCGACCTCGGGCAAACCGGCACCAAGGAAGGTTGCGGTGAGGGCGAGTGCGGAGCCTGTGCCGTCTTGCTCGACGGCCGGCTGGTCAACGCATGTCTCGTGCCGGCCCTCCAGCTCGAGGGCCGCCGGGTGGTCACGATCGAGGGACTGGGCACCAAGGATGTTCCCGATCCGGTGCAAACGGCCTTCATGGAAGAGGGCGCCGCTCAGTGCGGTTTCTGCATTCCCGGCATGATCATCGCCAGCCGGGCGTTGCTCGAGCACACCCCCCATCCGTCCAGGGGGCAGATCCGTGAAGCGTTGGCCGGCAACCTTTGCCGCTGCACGGGATACGAGCGCATCGTCCGCGCAGTCGAACGCGCGGCCGGAATGAATGCGCCCTCCGCCCCGACGGCGCGGCCCTGTGGCGCGGCGAGGCAGACGGTCACGCGACCCACGCGAACCTGTGGCGCGGGAACGCCGGAGGCCGCTGGGGCAACGCACGCACCCGCCACGACCACGCCACCAGCCGAAGGCAGTCTGGGAACCACACACTCACTCGATTCTCTGGAGGCTGCCACTGCCCTGCTCGCAACGAACGGAGGCGAGGGCGCCGGTGACGCCGTCATCGTTGCCGGCGCCACCGACCTGCTCGTCGACTACAAGCGAGGGTGGCGTCCAGCGGGCCCGATCGTCGATATCAGTCGCGTCCCGGGACTGGACACCATCTCGCTCACCGCAAACGGTCTGCGCATCGGAGCCACCGCTACCTTCGATGCGATCCGCGCCCATCCGCAGGTCCGGGCGCTCTGCCCGGCCGTCTCCGCGATGGCCGCCACCATTGGGGCACCGGCCATCCAGAACCGGGCCACGCTCGGAGGGAACCTGGCCTCGGCCTCCCCCGCGGCCGACGCGCCTCCCATCTTGATGGCACTGGGCGCATCGGTGCATCTAGGCTCGGCGGCAGGAACCCGCGAGCTTCCCCTGGCGACGTTCTTCACCGGCTACCGGCAGACCCAACGCCGGCCCGACGAGCTGATCCTGGCGGTCGAGATCCCGATTCCCGGCACCGGCCGCTCGGGTGGCAGCCACCAGGCGTTCTACAAGGTTGGAACCCGGCGGGCACAGGCGATCTCCAAGCTGAGTCTGGGCGCCTGGGGACAGATGGATCCGAACGGCCGGCTCGTAGAGCTCCGCCTGGCTGCCGGGAGCGTGGCGCCGACGCCGCTGGCGCTCCCTCAGCTCGCCGAACGCCTCGGCGGGCGGGTCCTGGCGCCGGACACGTTGCCGGCCATGAAGGAGGAGGTTGTTGCCGCGGTGACATCGGCGATCGCTCCGATCTCCGATGTGCGCTCATCGGCCGCGTACCGCGCCACCGTTCTGGGCCGGCTGGTGCATCGTTTCCTGGAGGATCTGCATGCCGCGGCCTCCCGCTGACCTGGCCGCCCTGATCCTGGCCGCCGGGGCCGGAACCCGATACGGAACCCCGAAGGCCCTCGCCTGCTCGGCCGGACGCACCTGGCTGGAGCTGGCCGCCGAACGAGCCCGGCAGGCCGGGTTCGCCCCCATCCTGGCCGTCACGGGGGCCGAGGAAGAACGGGTGCGGACCGCCTGGCGCGGCCTCGGCGGAGCCTCGGCCCCTGCCGCGAATCGGCCCCCGATCGAGTGGGTCTCGAATCCCGATTGGCCCCGGGGACGCACCGGAAGCATCCAGGCCGGACTGTGCGCGCTCGCCCACCGGGACGACGTCGGGCTCGCGCCACAGGGAGTCCTGATCTACCCGGTCGACTTTCCGTACGTCTCGGTCACGACGCTGCAAGCACTCGCATGCGCCTTTCATGAGACCCGGGCAGCCGAGCGCGGTATCTTCCTTCCCGTCAACCACGGTCGGCGGGGTCATCCAATTCTGGTAGGCTGGACGGTCTGCACCGAGATCACCCGGCTGGACCCCGACGAGTCCTTGCGCCTCGTGATCCACCATGATCCCGAGCGGATCCGGGAGATCGTGGTCGAGGATGAGGGCATTCACCGGAACGTCAACACGCGAGCCGATGAGCGAGGAGTCAGCATGATCACGAATGTCTTGCAGGCGGCGATGGCCGCCATCGAGCGCGGAGAGGGCTTCGCGATGGCATCGATCATCGAGGCCGAAGGTTCGTCACCGGGCAAACCGGGACACAAGATGATCGTCTACGGCGACGGTCGCCTAGAGGGGACGGTGGGCGGCGGCGCGCTCGAGAATCAGGTGCGCGAGGAAGCCCTCACGATGCTGCAGCGCGGCGCGGGGGGGCTGCTGACCTATTCGTTCGATGCCGATTCGACCAGCGATGGCATGGTCTGCGGAGGCCGGGCCGTGGTCGCGGTCGAGGTGGTCAAGCCCCCCGCCCGCATCCTCCTCTGCGGGGCCGGTCACGTCTCCCAGGCCCTGGCGCGACAGTTCGAGGCGCTGGGCTACACCTACACCGTCGTCGACGAGCGCGCTGAGCTGGCCTCGGCTCAGCGCTTTCCGGGGGCCGGCGCGCTCGTGCACACCTCGCCCGCCTCCTGGGTTCGAGGCCGGGAGCTTGACGGCTTCTCCCACGTCATCGTGATGACGCACGACCACGCTCTCGACCAGGCCATTCTGGAAGGCCTCGCCGGCCAGAGCTTCTCGGCCTACGTGGGATTGATCGGCAGCCGACGCAAGTGGGCCACGATCCGCAAGGCTTTGGAGGACGCCGGCATCGCCGCCACCTGGCTCGATGCCGTGCGTTGTCCCATCGGCCTGCCGATCGGCGGCGGATCGCCCGCCGAGATCGCGGTGTCGATCACCGCCCAGATCATCCAGGAGCTTAACGCCTAGAACCCAGAACTGGCCCGCCCCCGTGGCACGGACCGGAGGAATGGACCCATGGGACGCAAGATCATCGACCGGATCGACGAAGAGGTCCTCTCGCGCACGGCCGAACGCTGCCGCGAGCGCGACATTCTGATCCCGACCTTCGCCCAGCACATGAATCCCGACCTCGTGCCCGATCGCATCCGCGATCGGTTGACCCAGGTGGGCTTGTGGGATGTCGATCCGGCCAATCTGTTCCGGATCACGTGGAAGAACGAAGCCCGTGAGCACGGCGGTCTCTTCGGCAACGGCAACTGGATCGAGTTTCCCGCCGCGTTGACCGGAGTCGACGCTCGCATCGTGGGACTGGTGGGCAAGTACTTCCCCACCGGCTCCCACAAGGTCGGCGCCGGCTTCGGCTGCCTGGTGCCCCGGCTGGTCTCGGGCAACTTCGACCCCACGCGCCAGAAGGCGGTCTGGCCCTCGACGGGCAACTTCTGCCGCGGCGGCGCATTCGACTGCGCCCTTCTGGCCTGCCCGGCCGTGGCGATCCTCCCTGAGGAAATGAGTCCGGAACGCTTCGAATGGCTGCGCGGAATCGGCACCGATGAGATCTTCGCCACGCCCGGTTGCGAGTCGAACGTCAAGGAGATCTATGACAAGTGCTGGGAGCTGCGTGCCGAACGCGGCGATGAGATCGTGATCTTCAACCAGTTCGAGGAATTCGGCAACGCGATCTGGCACTATCACCTCACCGGCCGCATGATTGACGAGATCTACGAGCGTCTCGCCTCTCCCGGCGACCGTCTGGCCGCCTACGTGAGCGCCACCGGCTCCGCCGGCACGATCGCGGCAGGCGACTATCTGAAGACCCACCACCCCCAGCTCACCGTCACCGCCTGCGAGGCGCTGCAATGCCCCACGCTGCTCGAGTGCGGCTTCGGCGGCCATCGGATCGAGGGCATTGGCGACAAGCACGTCCCCTGGATCCACAACGTTCGCAACACCGACCTGGTGTGCGCCATTGACGACGAGCAGTGCATGCAACTCATGCGTCTCTTCAATGAAGAGGCCGGCCGGCGCCTGTTGGGAGAAGAAGGCGTGCCCGCTGAAGTGATCGAGCAACTGCCGCTGCTCGGCATCTCCTCGATCTGCAATCTCGTCGCGGCAATCAAGACGGCACGCTACTACGAACTGCGCTCCGGCGACTGGATCGTCACGCCGCTCACCGATTCCATGGAGCTCTACGGCTCCCGCCTGCGCGAACAACGCGGGATGCACGGGTCCTTGACCGACGCGCAAGCGCAGCGCTGCCTGGGCCGCTATCTGGAGAGCATAACAACCGACCACCTCAAGGAACTCACGCTGCGCGACCGCAAGACATTGCACAATTTCAAGTACTTCACCTGGGTCGAACAACAGGGCCGTGACGTCGAGGAATTGCGCGAGCTATGGGATCCGGATTTCTGGCCCGAGACCTTCGCCCAGGTCGAGGAATGGGATGAGCTGATCCGCGCGTTCAATCAGCGCACCGGTCTGGACTAGGCCGTAGGCCGGCCCGGCCGGCGCCTCGGTAAGATTTTTGCCCCGGGGCAAAAACCGGTTTCGTGGTCAAGGCCATCCGCGGGTCTACGACTCGTGCCGGAGCGCGGGCGTCCCCCGGCGCAGGAATCGGCCCTGCGGCGGCGAGGTAAGCGTCCCGCCGGATACGACCCGCCGGCCCCGCAGATACACTTCGCGCACCCGGCCGCGGACGGGGATGCCCTCATAGGGACAGAAGTCGGTCTCCATGTGCAGATCACCGGCCTTGAGCGTGTAGGCGTCGTCTGGATCGAGCAACACCAGATCAGCGTCGGCTCCCACGCGAATCGCGCCCTTGCGGGGGTAGAGTCCAAAGATCTCGGCCGGCCGCCGGGCCAGCACCGCCACCAGGCGCGCGTAGTCGCACTCGGATCCGTGGGAACCGGCAGCGCGCGTACATGGGTCGCGCAAGAGCGCGATCGTGAGCGGGAGCCGCGTTTCCACGCCCGGCAACCCTTTGGGAAGCCTCGTGAACGGCGCGCCGCGGAGCGCCTTCTGACCGGTCCGGAACGCGCAGTGATCGGTAGCCACCACATCCGCGACCCCTTCACGCACACATGCCCGCAAGAAGTCTTGGTCTCCAGGACCGCGCAGCGGCGGAGCAAGGAGAAACTGGGCGCCATCGGGCCGGCCGTAGGCGCCGGCATTCAAATAGAGGTACTGGGGACAGGTCTCGAAGTAGACCTCGCCGGAACCATGGCCGTGCTCGATGGCCCTGGCGCCCGCCTCGCTGGAGACATGCACGAAGTACGGTGTCGCTCCCTCGGCGTGCGCCACGTCGATGACCTCGCCGATCGCCTCGGTCTCGGCCTGCACCGGACGCGAGGCCGGATAGTCGGATGGTCGCGTCCTACCCTCGCGCACCAAGCGATCGGTCGCGCCGGTGACGACCCGGTCGGCCTCGGCGTGGATCAGCACCTGCATGGCTCGCCGGCGCGCCTCCCGGAAAAGCACGCGCAGCGCGCCCGTGGGAAGGGCGTAGTCGTTCTCCGAGTAGCAGGTGAAGACTTTGAGGCTGGTGCCTCCCGCGCGCAGCAGGGCATCGAGTTGCGCACCCAGCACCCCTGCCGTCTCTGGATCCGCGCCGGTAGACTCTCCGGCGGGAAAGAGGTTGGCCATGTCGGTGACGTTGGCGTGAAGCGCATAGTCGCAGTATGAAACGCCGTCAAACTCGGCGCGGCGGACGGCGTGAGCCTCCGCCAGGGTCTGTCCCTTCTCCTGCAGGGTGAAATCGATGACCGTCGTGACCCCGCCGAATAGAGCGGCGGCGGTGCCGCTGTGGGGCGAATCGCTGGTGCGGGTTCCCGCCGTCGGCAGTCCGAGGTGAACGTGGGGATCGACGAGGCCGGGCAGGATCACGAGCCCGGCGGCGTCAACCTCTTCGCCGGCCCGGCCGTCCAAGGACGGTTCGATGGCCGCGATTCGGCCGTCGCTCACCCCCAGGTCGAGACGGGCGATCACGTGCTCGGTGACGACCGTCGCGTTTCGGAAAACCGTATCGAAGGTCTGGCGAGTCACAACCGACCGATCCTTCCGCCCTGGCCGGCTACATCAGGGCAGCCATCAGGGCCTTGCAGGTGTGGAGCCGATTCTCGGCCTCGTCGTAGACCACCGATTGCGGACCATCGATCACCGGATCGGTGACCTCGGTGCCCCGGTCGGCCGGCAGGCAGTGCATGTAGAGCGCACCGGGCTTGGCCAGGCCCATCCGCCGCTCGTCACAGATCCAGTCCTGATACTTCTCCCCAAGGGCGAGGGATTCCTCCGGCCGATCGAACAGGTCCAAGCATCCCCAGCTCTTCGGGTACACAATGTCCGCGTCCCGGAAGGCCTCGTCCATGGAACCGGTTACCTCGAATCGTCCGCCGGATGAGGCGGCGTTGGCCCGGGCGATCTCGATCTGATCGGGCATCGGGCCGAACTCGGGCGGGTGCGCCAAAACGACATCCAGACCGAAACGGGTCATGAGCGTGATCAGTCCCTGCGGCACCGACACCGGCTTTGCGTAGGTGCGGGTGTAGGCCCAGGAAACCGCGATACGCCGGCCGCGCAGATCCTGGCCGAGCTTCTCGCGCAGGGTCATGAGGTCAGCCAGCGTTTGACACGGATGATCGACGTCGCACTGCATGTTGATCACGGGAACCTCTGCCCAGCGAGCGACCTCGCGCAGGTAGGCATTGCCCTCACCCGGGATCTTGTCGTGCCGGATGGCGATGCCGTGGCCGTAGCGGCTCAAGATCACGCCGGTGTCCTTGGCCGACTCACCGTGCGCTACCTGCGAGGTCTCCGAGCTGATGAAGTGCGCATGCGCGCCGAGCTGGGTGGCGCCGGCCTCGAAGGAGTTGCGCGTTCGGGTGGAGTTATCGAAGAAGAGCAGGAAGATCGTCTTGTGTGGCTGCACCAGCGTGGGCTCACCCGCCCGAAACCGCCGCTTGAGTTCACCTGACAGCCAGAGGAGTTCTTCGATCTCCCGCACTGCCCACTCCTGCGTCACGATCCAAGGGCGTCCCCGGTAGCGACCGTCCAGCGTCAGGTTGCCGATCTCGGTCCCCGAGCATCCGCCTTCCAGAGGTCCGTCGTTTCCGTGCATCGATCGCTTCCCCTTCCTCGTGGCTTGTCTCTATGGGGCCTCTAAGGGGCCTCCAATGGGCCTCCAATGGGCCTCCAAGGGACCTCCATGGGGCCTCTCACTCGCGGACTACACCTGGTAGCTCATGCGTGAGAGGCTCGTACTTCACGGCGTCTCGTCGCCTCAACGCTCGGCCAAGAGGTCCGGCTCTTCGGCGGCCAGGACGGCCAGCGCGGCGTAGAAGGCAATCGCCTCGCCCACGTGGTCGACCGGGCACTGATCGGTTGGAGCGTGGGCATGGACCTCTTCGGCAGGCCCGAATCCCAAGGTGGGCACACCGTGGATGCCCATGGTGGCCACGCCGTTCGTCGAAAAGGTCCACTTGCCGGCCTCCGAGGCGCCGGATGCCATCGCGCCGTCGCGCGAGGAGCCCGTGGCTGCGTCCGGTCCTTGCCGATCCCCCTTGCTCGTCGCCCCCCGCGACAGCTCGCGCGCGCGCAGGGCCAGCGCCAGCCGGGGATCATCGGCCGGCAAGACCCAGGCGGGGAAGTACTGCCGCATGGGATAGGTGAGACCGGTGTGGGACGGCCGCTCGAAAACCGGCACGGAGATCACATCGGGCGCGATACGCACGGCTACCTCGCGGCCCGCAGAGGCGGGCACCGGCGCCACCCGATCGAGAATCGCCCGCAACTCGGCCACGGCACCTTCATCGGTCTCCCCGGCCGTCAGCCGCCGGTCCAGGTGGATCGTGCACTCGTCGGCCACGGCGCACAACGACGGGGCGCTGGAACGGATCTCGGAGATCGTGACGCTGCCCGCCCCCAAGAAGGCATCGCCGGCCAGGCGCGCGGGCAGATCATCGATCGCGCCGATGACCGGCGCCATGCGGCTGATCGCATTGATCCCGCGCTCTGGCGCCGAGCCGTGACAGGAGAGACCCTTGAGCGTGATCTCGAGCTCCATGCGCCCCCGCTGGCCGCGGTAGACCTCGAGTCCGGTCGGCTCGGTCAGAACCACCAAGTCCGGCCGCATCAAGCCCTCGTTCAGGATGTAGTGCCAGCACAGACCGTCGCAATCCTCCTCCAGCACCGAGCCGATGAACCACAGCGTAAGATCGCCTTCGAAGGAAAGCTCTTTGAGCAGCCGGCCGGCGTAGACCATGCTGGCCATGCCCGCTTTCTGATCCGAGGCGCCGCGTCCGTAGACGACACCATCGATGAGTTCGGCGCCGAACGGGTCGACCTGCCAGAGCGATCGGTCTCCCACATCCACCGTGTCGACATGGGCATCGAAGGCCAGGACGCGTGATCCCGTACCGATGCGGCCCCAGAGATTCCCGAACGGATCGATGCGCACTTCGTCGAAACCCGCCGCAAGCATGCGCGTGCGCAGAAGGGCGATGACCGCTTCCTCCCGTCCGGACATCGAAGGAGTGCGCACCAGCTCGCGCAAGAGCTCCACGGCCTCGCTCTGGTAGGCAGCGGCCCCCGTCCGGATCGCGCCGATGTCGATGGCCATCTCGTATCCTCCCGGATGTCTTCGAGCCTTAGGCCCGCTTGCTTTGAAGCGCCGCGAGGACCCGCTCCAGATCCGGCGGGACCTCGATGGGCGGGTGGGCATCAGCGGCTTGCTCGAGCGCGCGGACGTCCTTGAGCCCGTTCCCGGTGTGCAGCAGGACGATCTCGGTGTCGGTCCCTCCGCGAACGACCCCATCGCGAAGCGCCGCCTGCAGACCGGCCGCTGCGGCCGCCGCGGCCGGTTCGACGAGCAGCCCGGCTTGCGCGGCAAGCCTCCTCTGGGATGAGAGGATCGCCGTATCCGGGACGGTGACGAAGGCCCCGCCGCTGTCGCGCACCGCCCGGAGCGCCTTGCGTTGATCGCGAGGGCAGTCGACGGCCAGCGAATCGGCCACCGTCCTGGACACAACCGGTTCGCAGTCAGTCGCGCCAGCGCGCCAGGCACGGGCCAGAGCGGCCGATCCATCGGGCTGAACCCCCAGCAGCCGGGGCATCGCATCGATCAGGCCGGCCCCCAGGAGATCGGCAAACCCCTTGTGCACCCCGCCAAGAATGCAACCATCCCCCACCGGCACGACGACCCACGTCGGCGCGCGTCCCCCCAGCTGGTCCCAGATCTCGAGGGCGAGGGTCTTCTTGCCCTCCCCCAAGAACGGGTTGCTCGCCGTGTTGCGATTGTAGGCGCCGGTAGCCTGGCAGTAGCGGGCGCAGAGGTCGAAGGCCTCATCGTAGCTGCCGTCCACGGCCACGAGCTGCGCACCGTAGGCGCGGATCTGAAGCAGCTTCGCCGCGGGCGCGCGCGCGGGCGCGAAGACGACGCATTCCAGTCCCGCGCGGGCGGCATAGCAAGCCACCGACGCCGCCGCGTTGCCGGTCGAGGCGGCTGCCACCCGTGTGTAGCCGCGCTGACACGCGCGGGAGAGCGCCACCACAGTAGCCCGATCCTTCGATGAGCCACTCGCCAGGCGCGTGTCATCCTTGACCCACACCCGCCCGGGCGGATCGAACCCTCGCTCACCCGAGAGAGGCATCAACGGTGTCATCCCGGTGGGCATGTCCAGCACCGCGGCCGGATCGGTGACCGGCAGCAGCTCGTGATAGCGCCAGATCGAAGCCTCACGCCGCTGAAGGCCCTCCCAGTCCAGACCGCCCCGATCGCCGCCCTCCGGTTCCCCTTGCGCCAGGGCCTGGAGGTCATAGTGCACATCCAACGTGCCGGCCAGTGGGCCGCAGTCCGGACAGGTGAAAACCTCTTCATCCAGGCCAAAGCGCCGCCCGCAGCCGATGCAGGCCAGCTCGGTGGCGTAGGAGTAACGGCGGGCGACAGGCGTCACCGGTTCGCCTCCTTCACATCTCCAGAGATGTCTCCGCGCATGTCTCCAGCCACATCTCCAGCCCTGTCTCCAGCCATATCCCCAGCCCTGTCTCCAGCCCTGTCTCAATCGCCTCTCTCGTCACGCGGCCTCCGCACGATCCAGGGCGCTGCCGGTGCGGCCTGTCCGAGCCGAACCGGCTGGAACCGCTTCCCTAGAACCGCTCCCCTAGAACCGCTCCCACAGCGCGGCGGCCGTCCGCCGCGCACGGTAGCGCACCTCTTCCTCGTCGATCCCGACCGGATCCCCTCCGGCGAGGACGTGCCGCCCGCCGACAAACACCTCGCGCGCCCGCGCGCCCACGAGACCGAACATGGCGTGGCCATGCAGGTTCTCGGCCGAGAGCGGGGTGGCCGGGAGGTAATCCCAGACCACCAGGTCGGCGGGGTCTCCGGCGGCCAGGCGTCCCAGCGGCAGTCCGAAGATCGCCTCGGCCAGGGCCGGATTGGCCTGGGTGAGAAGGCGCGCCACGACGGCATAGCCTTCCCGCGGATCGCCGGTGAGGTGATTCTGCAGCAAATGCGCGACGAGAGACTCGCGCCACATGTTCGCCGTGAAACCGTCGGTTCCCAGCACCACCGGCACACCGGCCGCCGCGAGGGTCGCGAGCCGCACCGCGCCCACCGCGTTGTTCATGTTCGACTGGGGACAGTGCGCCAAGAACGTGCGCGACCGTCCCAAGATCTCGATCTCCAGCGAATCGAGGTGCACGCCGTGTACGCAGAGTGTGCGCGGCCCCAAGATTCCCGCCTGGGCCAGTCGTTCGAGCACGCGCATCTGATAGCGCCGCTCGGCATCACGCTGGTCGGCCGCATCCTCGGCCACATGAACGTGGAAGCCGGCCGGATGGCGATCGCGCGCATCGCGGCACGCGTTGAGGGTTCGTGTGCCGAGTGTCATGGACGCATGCAATCCGAACAGGGCGCGCAGGCGACCGCTGTGATCGCCCGCGGCCGCATCGATCATCGCCACGTTCTCGGCGATCCCTGCCGCAGCGGCCCCCTCGCCTCCCCGATCGGACACTTCGAAACAGAGACAAGCCCGCAGGCCGGCCGGCGCGAGCGCCTCGGCAATCGTGCGCAGGGATCCGTCGATCACGGTCTGGGAGGCGTGGTGATCGAAAATCGTCGTCACACCACAACGCAGGCAGTCGATGGCATGAAGCTCGGCCGAGAGAGCGATGGTCTCGAGATCCAGCGCCCGGTCGAGCCGCCACCACAGCCGGTCCAGGATCTCGCTGAAGTTCTCGGGCGGCGCATCCTTCAGACCGATGCCGCACGCCAGGGCCGAGTAGATGTGGGTGTGGGCATTGACGAGTCCGGGTGTCACCAGACGGCCGCCGACATCGATGCGCTCGGCCCCCTGCGTCTCGCTTCCGGGCTGCGACGACCCGATCCATGCCACCCGGTCCCCGGTGATCTGGAGGGCGGCGCCGGCATGAACGTCTGCGCCGTCATAGAGCAGCGCATTCTCCAGCAGGTAGCTCGCGTCCCGGTCGCTCAAAATCCACCTCCCCGCACCTGTCCCCGGGTCCGGCCGGCGCCCCGGTCATCGTCGGCCGCGTTGGTGACGACCAGCTCGAGGCAACCGCTCACGGGTCGGACGGTCAGGCACAGGCCGCAACCCACACAGGCATCCTCATCCACCCGCGGCAACCGCTCTTCGCTCGACCACTCGATCGCTTCGTGACCGCCGTCACGGCAAGCCACGTGACAGAGGCCGCACCCGATGCACGCCTCGGGCACGACGCGGCTCTTGACGGTGTAACGAGGCAGGTCGTCGTGGCCGGCGATGTGCTTCAGCGACTTGCCCACCAGAGCGTTCGGTGAGGACAGGCGCTTACGTTCGAGATACAGCGCCAGGCCGGTGGTGAGATCGTCGATGATCCGGAATCCGTAATGCATCGGCGCCGTGCAGTACTGCACCACCCCCGCGCCGACCAGCATGAACTCGGCGGCATCGTGCCAGTTCGACGCACCGCCGGTGCCCAGAATGGGAAGGGAGACGTGCCGCGCGATCTCGGCGATCGTGCGCAGGGTGATCGGCTTGATGGCCGGTCCGGTCAGTCCGGAGTAGGTCGACCGCCCACCGAGGGAGGGATAGGGCACGTAGGTGTCCAGATCGATGCCCATGAGAGCCGGAATCGAATTCGATGCGGTGATCGCATCGACCCCGGCCCGCGCGAGCGCTTCGGCCACCGCCACGATGTCGGTGACCTGGGGCGTGATCTTGATGGCGACGGGAACGTCACCGGCGGCTTCCTTGACCCACCGCGCCACCTTCTCGGTGGCCGGCAACGACTGGGCCAGCATCTTGCCCGCATCCTCGCCCATGCTGCCCTGCGGGCAGGAGAAGGAGCATTCGATCATGTCGGCACCGGCACGGGCGATCCGCCCCGCCAACGCCTGCCAGTCCTCTTGGCGCGTTCCCATCATCGAGGCGATGACGATCTTGCGCGGGTACCGGCGCTTGAGCCGGCGGATGCGCTTCTCCACCACGTCGATGTGATGGGCGCTGATCAAGTCGATGTTGCCCATCCCCACCAGCCGGCGGCTCCCCTGGTCGAGCGAGCTCATCATGGGATAGGCCAGATCGACGCGCGTACCTTCCACCGAGGTCGTCTTGAGCACCGCGCCGGCCCAACCCATGTCGAACGCACGTTCGACCATCGAGAACTCATCGGTGCACGGCGAGGCCGCCAAGATGAATGGGTTCTCGAAGGTGAGGCCGCAGAAGCGGGTCGTCAGATCGCGGTAGTCGTAGTAGCCGGTTTGCGGCACCGATGTCCGATCAGGCTTCATGATGTCCTCTCTCCAAGCGCCGCAGAATCGCCCGCGCGGCCCGCTTGCCGTCGCCAACCGCCGAGACGATCGACTGGTCCGAGCCGGTGGCGTCACCGCCGGCGTAGAAAATGCCCTTCACCTGACCGGTGGCCGGCCGTGTCTCGAGCCAGCCCGACCGGGTTCGCGGCAAGCGGGCACCGCCGCCTTCGAGTTCCATCCCCGTGGCCAACAAGACCTGATCGAAGGGGAGTTGGAAGTCGCTTCCCGGGATCGGCACCGGGGACGGCCGGCCGCTCCGATCCGCCGGTCCAAGCCGGATGCGCTGGAATCGGATCGACCGCACCCTGCCCCGCCGGCCGATGAACTCAACCGGTTGCGTCAGCATGTGCAGATGCACGCCGGCCCGTTCGGCCTCGTGGACTTCGCGATCCCAGGCGGGCATCTGCGGGCGAGACCGCCGGTAGAACAGGTGCACATCGGGAAACGGACTGTCAGCGGTGCCGGCAACGGTGCCGGAAACGGCACCGGAAACGGGCTCGGGATCGGGCTCGGGATGGGCATCGCCAGCGGTGCCCAATCCGGCATCGCGGCGGAGCGCCCACTCCTGTCCACAGCGCACCGCGGCTAGCGCCGCGTCCACGGCGACGTTGCCCCCACCCACGATCGCCACTCGGGCACCCACCTTCACCTGGTAGCGGCGGGCGCGACAGCGTTCCAGAAACGTGATCGCCGAGGAGATGCCGTGCAGGTGACGCCCGCCCCAATCCAGCGACCGCGCGACCGCGCCCGGGGCCAAGAAGACCGCGTCATAGCGGCTCTCAAGCTCACGCCAGTCCTCAATCGGCTGCGCCGCCAGGACACGAATCCGCCCCCCGGCCGGTGGCGATGCGGCCGCGGAGACCGTCCGCGGCTGTCCTCCGGAACGGCCCAACACGAAGGAGACGTCGTCCTGAATCGCGCCGGCGGGAAAGCGGTACAGGGGAATCGAGTGTGCCAGAACGCCTCCTGGACGTCGCCGGGCTTCCAGCACAGTGACAGCGACACCGTGGTGGGCGAGTTCGAAGGCACAGGCCAGACCGGCAGGTCCGGCCCCCACCACCGCTACGTGCGGGGAGGACAGGTCCGGCTTGGTCGCGTGGCCGGCGCGGGGGGCGAGGGGCCGGCCCCGGCGGTCGACGGTCGTCGCGTAGCGGTGCAGGCGGCGGATCTCGACAGCACCGTCGAGCTTCGCGCGGGTACATGCGGCCGCGCAGTACTGGTCCTGCGGGCAGGCCAGGCCGCAGGAGTGGGCCATTGGATTGGCGCTGCGGATCGCCTCGGCGGCTCCGCGGATGTTCGAACTCTGCACCATACGGATGAAGCGCGGAATCGGGATCGAGGCCGGACAGTGCGCCTGGCACGGCGCATCGTAGCACTGCAAGCAGCGTTCGGCCGCGGCCAACGCCTCCGCGGGAGAGAAGAGCGCTTCGGGCGCGAAGACGGTGGCC
Source organism: uncultured bacterium (assembly GCA_964654025.1). Classification (GTDB taxonomy): domain Bacteria; phylum Eisenbacteria; class RBG-16-71-46; order CAIMUX01; family WJJG01; genus CAYQJL01. The sequence goes on along the minus strand of CAZZIF010000065.1, from coordinate 719 downwards.
AGATCCGAATCTTCGCGCACCGGATCCTCGTTACTCCGATCATGGTGGGCTGGGGATGGCGATGTCGTCATGGTGTCTCTCCGTTAGCGATCGGCCGGTGAGCGATCGGCTGGTGAGCGATCGGCCGGCGAGCGATCGGCCGGTGCGCGATCGGCAGGTGCCGGTTGCGTGGCCGGTGTGCCGGCGCGGCCGCCATCGGCCTGCCTCAGAAGCTCGGCAGCGCGCTCGACGGCCTCGATGATAGCCGCGTAGCCGGTGCATCGGCACAGATTGCCGCTCAGGGCGACCTCGATCTCGCGCCGGGTCGGCTCGGGGTTGGCATCGAGCAGGGCCTTGGCGGCCATCAGCATGCCGGGCGTGCAGAACCCGCACGCCACCGCGTCGCAGTCCAGGAAGGCCTGTTGCAGCGGATGGAGTTCGTCGGACCCCGCCGGAGCGAGCCCTTCCACCGTTTCGACCGACCGGCCCAGCACCTGCCCGGCCAAGACCAGGCAGCTGCAGACCGCCTCACCGTCCAGGATCACCGTGCACGCGCCGCATTCGCCGACCTCGCATCCGCACTTGGTGCCGGTCAGGCCACACTCCTCGCGCAACAGGTGGAGCAGCGTCTGTCCCGGATCGGCGGCCACCTCAACGGGCTGTCCGTTGAGGCGGAAGGCAATCACTCTTCTGGTTCGATGCGCTGTCATGGTCATGATGCCACCTCTGCTTGCTGGAGA
>CAZZIF010000064.1:0-15240 GCA_964654025.1 uncultured bacterium | reverse complement strand
ACACGGCCACGACGGCGATCATGGTCGCCACGGTCCTGCCGTTCGTTCGCCGGCTCCCGCCAGGAGCCGGGATGCGGAAGGCATTGATGCTCGGCATTCCCTTCGCCGCCAATATCGGTGGCATCGCCACCCCCATCGGCACCCCGCCGAACGCGATCGCCATCGGCCTGCTCGCCGAGTCGGGCTATCAGGTCTCGTTCCTGGCCTGGATGCTGGCCAGCTTCCCGGTCATGATCGTGCTGCTGGCGGTCACCTATGGCCTTCTGACGCTCCTGTTTCCCATTCGCCGCGACCACTTCGAGATGGAGATGGGCGGCCGTCCCTCGATCGCCCACCGGGGCCTGGTCTACACGACCTTCTTCGCCACCGTCCTGCTGTGGATGACCGACAAGCTGCACGGCGTTCCGTCGGCGTTGGTGGCGCTGGTGCCGGTGGTGGTCTTCGCGATTGCGGGTCTGCTTCCCAAGCGCCGGTTGCGCGAGATCTCCTGGGACATCCTGCTCTTGATCGGCGGCGGAATCGCTCTGGGCGTGGGCATCAAGCAAACCGGCCTGGCCGACACGCTGGCGGCCGGCTTGCTGCCCGCCGGGCTCTCGTCAATGGGCAGCATCCTCATCTTGGGTTCGGCCGCCGCCCTGCTGGCCACGTTCATGAGCAACACGGCGGCCAGCAACATCATCCTGCCGATCGCCCTGTCGGCAGCGGTGGCCGCGCCCACCACCATCTTGATCCCGGTCGCGCTGTGCGCATCCTACGGGATGGCGCTGCCGATCAGCACACCACCGAACGCCATCGCCTTTGGATCGGACATGATCGAGGCGCGCGACATGTTCAAGGCCGGCGTGATGATCACGGTTCTGGGAATCCTGGTCACACTGGCCTACGTGCAGCTCCTGCCCAGGCTGCTGCCCTCGCTTCTCTAGGGGAGTCGGACGGGGGCTTGTTAAGCGTCGGACGGGGAGTCTGACAGGGGGGGAGCCTGACTGGGCCCTGACTGGGGGCTCAGTCGAGGAGGGAGGTACCGATGACACAGATCCGCCGAAGCAAGCGCGAACACTGCCCGAAGTGCGACAGCGTCTCGATGCAGAACTACGTGCATGTCACCCCCGGGGAGGATGCCTCCGTTTTCGTCGAATGCGCCGATTGCGGCACATTCGTGGCGCGCTACACCCTGCGTGCCTATACCTGCGACGATCCCTACCGCTCCTTCCTTCGGTTGATGCGCAGCCGCAGCCACGAATCCGGAGCGCTGGCTCACAAGACCAGCGGGGAGTTCACGGCCAAGCTGTGGACCGACTACGAGGAGGTCAAGCAGCGGGTGCGGGAGAATGAAGAGACGCGGGACGTCGAAGACTTGCTCGAGGAGACGGATTGACTCTCCTCTGAGGAACCGGCCGGAACGACTCCGGCGCCTGGACGAAACGAGCGAGCCCGAGACGATGCGTCGCTCCGGGCTCGCTGCATCTTACAGCCACATCGTACGCTTCTCGAACTTCTTGGCCACCGTCTTTGCCAAACCCAGCGGCACTTTGACGTGGACGCGTTCGTCGCTGGAGTCCACCTTGATCACGAGCTGATTGCCCTCTTTGCGGATCTCGACGTACTCATCGTGAGAGCGCACCTCGACCAGCGTGAAATCGTCCTGCTCCTCGAGGATGTCGCACGCTTTGCGCATCACCGGGCCCCACTCGCCAACCTCGGCACCCGCTTCCTCGAACACCGAGTTCGGAATACACAAGAGCGCGGCTTCGGCGAGCGCCTCGGGAATGCGGAGCCCATGAAGGTCGGTGCCTCCAGCGCCCTTCGACCGAATGTCGATCTCGATCACACCGGCCCGATTGACCGCCCAGGTCAGTCCCGCTCCCATGGTCAAGAGCAGCACCGTTGCGAGGACGATCGAGCCTACCGCTCGTTGGGTTGTTCTAGCCATGGTGTCCCCCTTTGCCAAACCGGCCGTGGCATCGCACAGCCGCGGCCGGTTCGGTCCTGCTTGACCGCTCCTAGTCAGTCGAGGCCTGGTCGTCAACCCAGATCCGCACCTGCTCGTCCTCGCTGATCACGGTAACCAGATCCCCGTCACCTTGATCACGCAAAGCCCGCACCAGAGCCACCAGGTCGATCTCGTCTTTGTTCTCGGTGGTCATCGCCTCGATCATGTCGAGTCGCAGATTGATGCGCACTTGCTCGTCGGCCTCGTCCACGTGGACAACGAGCTTGTCGTCGACCTTCGCGACGCGAACGTTCTCATTGAGGCTCTCGACGCGGATGTACTCGCCGTCCTGCGCCTTGCGCAAGGCCTTCATGATGGCCGGGAGGTCCATCTCCACCTCGTTGGGATGGATCCGAATGCGGCCGCGGTTAAAGGTGACGTCCCCATTCTCAACCTCGGTGGTCACGAGCGGCAGAAGCTCTTCGATCAGCGAGAGCGGCAGATTGATCCGGACGGTCTCTTCGTGGCGCCCGGCTTCCTCGACCTTGATATGCAACCATGCCTCATCATCGGCGCGCGCCTCCGCCCCGGTGAGAACCGCAACTCCCAGAATGAGGCCCAATGCCCACATGATCCGTTTCATGGCTTTGCTCCTTGCTCCGTGGTGGAAACCGCTATGTACCCACCAAGACGAAATCGGTCTGGGCAGGGTTGCGTGGTCCCGTACGCCATGTGCACAGGCAGCGTGATGGGCCCGGTGCGGACGTGCTAGAATGGGACCGAGCCGGAACACCGCGGCGCCACCTGGAACGAACCCTTGGCCTGGTAGACGGACCACGGAACAGGGAGAACCCCAAGATGAAGCCGACAACCCCAGTAAATAGTAGCACTTACGCACAACCTCCCTTCCGGGTGCGCGGGCGGGCGGCGGTTCTCTCGGCGATTCCGTCGGCGACTCCGAGGACAGCGCCGTCGGCAGCACCACCGGCTGCACCACCGGCCGCACCACCGGCCGCACCACCGGTAGCGCTTTCGGCAAGGCTTTCGTTGGCGCTCTCGCTGGCGCTCTGGGTAGCCTTGCCGCTCATGCTGGCGGCCGCTCTGCCGCAGACAGCCGGGGCCGATGTTCCACTCCAGACGAGCCCCTCGTGGGAGTCGACGCCCAACAACCACGTGGCCACCGGCGGCGGCTGGGCGGACCTCGACGGCGACGGCTGGCTCGATCTGGTAGCCGCCAACGGCAACGACATCTTGCGCCAGACGATCGTAGTCTACCGCAACAACGGCGATGGCACCCTGCCCTTGGATCCCACCTGGAACTCGGCCGACATCGACTACCACGGTCACCTGGACATCGGCGACATCAATGGCGACGGTTGGCCCGATGTCGCGGTGGGGGTCTACCTGGGGCCGAGCGGCTTTGGATCACCCGGCCGGGCCAAGGTCTATTTCGGCAACGGCGCCGGTGGCTTCAGCCCCACGCCCGACTGGACCTCGGCGGAGGAGTTCTACTGTTTCTCGGTGGCCCTCGGGGATGCCGACGGGGATGGGGACCTGGATCTGGCCTGCGCGTGCGGCGACGACTACTACAACAACCCCGAGCGGCAGCGCATCTTCTTCAATGAGGGCGGCATGCTCGAGGCAACGCCGTCGTGGGTATCCGACGAGGTCGCCTACGCCCTCGATGTCTTCTGGGGCGACGTCGATCAGGACGGTGACCTGGACGTGGCCTTCTGCGGCACGTCCACGCCCATGCGCGTCTACCTCAATCACCAGACCACCGGAGGTGGCATCGCCACTACCGCCTCCTGGGAGAGCGGGGACTCCCCGCAGTACGGCAACACGACCGCCTTCGGCGATTGGAACGGGGATGGGTTCCCCGAACTCGCCGTGGCCGATAACAACCAGCTCGGCGGCGCGGGACGCTTCAAGGTCTACGCCAACGACGGTGGCACGCTGGGCGCCACCCCGGCCTGGACCTCCAACCAAAGCGGCTATGGTTCGCACGTGTCATGGTGCGATATCGATCGAGACGGGGGCTTCGAACTGGTCACGGGCCAGTGGTGGGGCCCGGTTCGGATCTACGACAACATCGGTGCCGATCTGACGGGCGATCCGGTCTGGACGAGCAACACGACGACGGTGATCGAGAACCTCTTCTGGGGCGATGTCGACAACGTTGGGCTTCATGGCGGCGCGCTGAGCATCGCCGGCGGCGATGGCGCGCGGACCTTCTTCCCACTGGGCTATGCGCCGGTCCGCTCGGTCGATGAAGTCCGGGTGGATGGCGCGCCGCTGGATCCGGGCGACTACACCGTCCACTCCGCCTACGGGTGGATCTCCCTTGCCACTCCTCCGCCTCCAGGCCAGAACAACGTGGAGATCGACTTCAGCTACTCGAATCACCTCGACCTCGGGGTAACCAACTGGGACAACAACCGAGGCAATCTGCTCTTCTTGAACATGAGTCTCGCCTCGGCCGAACCACCGCCTGGGGGCCCGCCCGAAGGCGAGACGTTCGCGGACCGGGCGCCAACTCTATCGGCCGCTGTGTTTGCGGCTCGTCCGAATCCCGCCGCACGTCTCACGCACGTGCGCTATGACGGACCCGCCGTACAGCACGCCGAGCTGGACATCGTCGATGCCACCGGCCGCCGGGTGCGAACCCTTCATCGCGGCCCCCTGACGGGCGAGCTGCGGCTGTGGGCCTGGGATCGGCGAGACGACAACGGCGTCCGGCAACCCAGCGGCGTCTACTTCGCGCACCTTCGCGCAGAATCCGCCAGGGAGTTCGCCGGGGTGTCCGGCATGGGCAGCGGGTCCGGCGGAGCGACGGGCAGCCCAACCGGCGGTGGCACGGGCACCCGCACGATCCGGCTCCTGATGGTCGACTAGGTATGACAGTCGCCACCCACGAATCCCGCCCGGTACCCAGCGCATTCGCGCGGCACTGGGACCTGGACCCAGGCACGGTGTTTCTGAACCACGGATCCTTCGGCGCCACGCCACGCGCCGTCCTGAAACGGCAGAGCGAGCTGCGGACCGAGATGGAACGCGATCCGGTCGCCTTCTTCACCCGCCGCCACGAGCCGTTGCTCGACGAGGCTCGGAGACGGTTGGCCGCCTTCCTGAGCGCGGACCCCGACGCAATCGCGCTGATCCCCAACGCCACCACCGGGGTCAACACGGTACTCCATGCCTTCCCCCTCGAGAGCGGCGATGAAGTGGTCGTCACCAATCATGAGTACAACGCCTGCCGCAACGCGCTCGATCGCATCGCCGGCCGTCGCGGCGCGCGGGTGGCGGTAGCTGCGCTCCCTTTTCCAGTGGCCGGGGATGACGAGATTCTGGAGGCCATCGAAGCCGTACTGAGCCCGCGGACGAAGCTCGTCATGATCGATCACATCACGAGCCCCACGGGCATCATCCTTCCGGTGGCGGCGCTGGCCGCCCGGCTCGCCGAGCGGGGAGTGGCGCTCCTTGTCGACGGCGCCCACGCGCCCGGCATGGTCCCACTTGCTCTGGATCGCTTGGGGACGACCTACTACACGGGCAACTGCCACAAGTGGTTGTGCACACCCAAGGGCGCCGGGTTCCTCTACGCGGCCCCCGCAGCCCGCGAGCGGCTGCGACCACTCGTGACCAGCCACGGCGCCAACTCGCCCCGCACCGACCGTGCCCGATACCAGCTCGAGTTCGACTGGACGGGCACGCACGATGCGACGGCCTACTACTGCATTCCGGAGGCGATCGACTTCATGGCCGCCCTGCTTCCGGGCGGCTGGGACGCCGTGCGGGCCCACAACCATCGTCTGACGGTAGAGGGACGCACACTGCTGTGCGAGACCTTCGGCCTACAACCGCCGTGCCCGGAAGAGATGATCGGTTCCCTGGGCGCCTTGATCCTGAGCCGTGAGTTGCCGGATCCCGGCGGCCGGTTCACTCCCTATCAGGATCCGCTCGAGAAGATTCTCTACGAACGCTACCGCATCACGGTCCCGGTGATTCCGTGGCCGGATCCACGCTTGCGCCTCCTGCGCATATCGGGTCAGATGTACAATTCCCGAGAGCAATACGAGTACCTGGCCGTCGCGGTCCGTGAGGCGGGCGGATGGTGACAGCAACGGGCGCGCAAACGATCGAACCTGGAGCGGCGCGCCGTTCCAGGGAGGGGGACGAAGCGATGAAGATCTACACTGGGGTGGGCGACCGCGGCAACACGAGCCTCTTCAGCGGCGAGCGCGTGCCGAAGTCCGATGCCCGCATCGAGGCCTACGGCGACGTGGATGAGCTGGGCTCGGTGATCGGCGCGCTCATCGCCGGGCTCGACCGGGACACGGCCGACCTGGCCGAGGAACTCGAGCAGGTCCAGTCCGCGCTGCTGCGCGTGGGCGCCTTCCTCGCCACCACACCGGGTTCTCCGGCGATGGCGCACCTGACCCGCATCGGCAAGCAAGACATCGGCGCCCTGGAAGCCTCCATCGACCGGCAACAAGAGGCCCTGCCAGCCTTGTCGGCCTTCGTGCTCCCCGGCGGTACGCCCGCGGCTGCGTGGGCCCATCTGAGCCGGGTGGTCTGCCGCCGCGCCGAGCGCAAGGTGGTCGCGCTGGGCCGGGCCACCGGGATGCTCTCTGGCCAGGAATCGTCCGCCGGTGGACGGTCAGGCGAACCCGAAGTCAACACCGGCTCAGATCCTGGCTCAGCCGCTGACGGCAGTAGTCATCCAGAAGCGCCGCACGATGCCGGCAGCAGTGATCCAGAAGCACCGCACGATGCCGGCAGCAGTGATCAAGCAGCGCTGCTCGAGGTTCTCGTCTATCTCAACCGGCTGTCTGACTACCTCTTCGTCCTCGCCCGGACGTGCAACCTGCGCGCCGGGGTGGGCGACCAAGTGTGGGAGAACGCGTGAAGACGATCTTGCGTGAGCGCAAGTGGCTCACCGCGGACTCGTATGTGCTGAGCCTGGAACGTCCGGAGAGCTTCGCGTTCACCCCCGGGCAGCGGATCGGTCTGCAGAGCGCAGGCTTGTTGCGCGACTATAGCCTCATCAGCGCGCCCCAGGCTCCAATGCTGGATATCCTCATCCGCAGGATTCCCGGCGGCACGATGTCGTCGCATCTGGCCGAGTTGCCTCTCGAGACTGCGATCGAGATCGAGGGACCCCACGGGTACTTCATCTTCCAGGACGAGGGCAACACACCCCTGTTCGTGGCCACCGGCACCGGTATCGCGCCGTTCGTTTCGATGGCTCGGGCCGGTGTGCGCGGATTCCGGCTGCTGCATGGCGTGCGCACGGCGGAGGAACTCTACTTCGCCCATGAGATGCGTGCATGCGCCGATGACTTCCTGGCCTGCCTGACCGGAGGAACGACGCCAAGCGGGACCGGAGACCAGGCCCGAGCCGAGACCGGAGACCAGGCCCGAGGGCACGTCTACTCCGGCCGGGTGACCTCCTACGTGGCCGAGCGACTCGAGGCGGGCATCTACGATTTCTACGCGTGCGGGCGGGCCGAGATGATCCGCGACCTGGCGCACATCATCGATGAACGATTTCCCTCATCCCGGCTGTTCTCGGAAAGCTTCACCTAGGCGTCGGGGACTTCTGGCGATACCGAGCCGGGTACATGATCTACCGGACTCTGGCCCGGCGGCTGCGTGATGCCGCAGCTGGCGGTCACCATTGCCATCGCGGAAATGTCATCGGCCAACCGATGCCAACCGATGGCCAGCCGATGGCCCCACAATTATGGTTGACAGAGCACCGATGTTCGGAGAGATAGTTACGCTGAAACAGGCATCAGTATTGTGGTTCTGGCCCTTTCGCTTTGACGGGTGGGCACGTGGCTGCCCAGAGGGCCAGGCTTCGTCTGCTGCCAGCTTTTGTCCGTAACGGGCCATTGTCCAGAAGATCCCAGAGAAGCCGATGAAAAGAGCCAATGTTCGAAAGCTCGCTCTTCACTTCGTCCTCTTGATGGCGTTCTGGCTCGTCATGAGCGAGATGTTCGACCTGTTTCACATATCACTGGGCGTCCTCTCGGTCATCACCGTCATCTGGATCAACTTTCGGCTTCTGAACCATGACAGCTTCGGCGAACCGGCGGGCAGGAAGACCGGATTCAGACTTCTCCGTCTCCCCGTCTACTTGCTGTACCTGATCGCACAGATCGTCATCTCCGCCCTCAAGGTCGCCTATCTCATCCTGCATCCCCGGATGCCCTTGAAGACCTGCATCTCGGTCTTCAAGGTAGACCTGCCCGACATGACCGCCAAGGTGTTGCTGGCCAACTCCATCACCCTGACACCGGGCACCATCACCGTCGACATCACCGGGGGCAACACCTTCATCGTGCACTCCCTCACCAAGGCCGGGGATCCGGTCTGGATGGATCATGGTCTCGCCGCCGCGGTAGCCAAGCTCTACGGCGGGGACCCGGAGAAGGTCGTAAGCGATGAGGTCATCATCAACTCCGAGGACAAGCTGGACGCATGGACCTGTTCATAAAGATCATAACCGTGTGGGTGGCGATCATCATCATCATCCCGCTCTACCGGACCGTCGTGGGCCCCACCGTCTTCGATCGGCTGTTGGGGGCCGGCGCGGTGGGCACGAAGACCATCATATTCATTTTGCTTTTCGGTTTCATTTTCGACCGCATCAATATGTTCATCGACATCTCCTTGGCCTACGCAATCTTGAACTTCATCGGTTCGCTGATCATCGCCCACTACTTCACAACGGATAAATCAAGACAATGATTGCGCTGCAGAACACACTCACCGTCATACTGTTGACCGCCGGAACGTTCTTCATGATGACCGGCAGTATCGGTATCGTACGGCTTCCCGATTTCTTCGCCAGGCTGCATGCCGCCAGCAAGAGCGACACCCTGGGGATCATCCTCTTCACCGCTGGGATGATCGTCTACAACGGAATGAACATGGACAGCCTGAAGCTCCTCGTGATCTTCATCCTGACCGCCCTCACCAATCCCGTGGGCTCCCATGCCCTCACCCGGGCGGCCTTCAACATGGGCGTGAAGCCCTGGTTCAGGAAGGAAGAGAAGGAGAAGCCTTGATATGCATCTGAAGATTCAGCTCCTGATCTACGTTTTCTTGCTGGTCGCGGCGGTCCTGGCCCTTCGACTCAAGGACCTGCTGGCCGCGGTCGTCTCCCTTTCGGTATTCAGCTTCATGTGCGCGATTCTCTTTGTCTCACAGGGCGCCATCGATGTTGGGTTCACCGAGGCCACCGTGGGAGCGGGAGTGACCGGTGTGCTCTACATTATCTTGTTATTCAAGACCTGCAGGAGAAGCAAAGATTGAAGGTCATCAACCTGCTCATCCTGGGAGCGTTTGGGGCGCTTCTCATGTACGCGGCGGCGGGCCTTCCGAACCGCGGCGACGACGATGCCCTGGTGAATCAGGAAGTCAGCCTGACCGGAACCCCCGTGGCATCTTCCTACTACATTCGGAACGCCTACGAGGACACCCATACACCCAATATCGTCACGGCCATTCTGGCCGACTACCGCGGTTTCGACACGCTTGGCGAGACAGTGGTCATTTTCGCGGCGGGTATCATCTGCTACCTTCTCTTGCGGAGGGACCCGAGAGATGCATGATGCCAGCCGAAGCCCGATCGTCCTCCTCCTGAGCAGAGTTGTTTCCCCATACATCATGCTGTTCGGCATGTATGTGATCTTCCACGGGCACTACAGTCCCGGCGGCGGGTTCCAGGGTGGGGCCATGATGGCGGCGTCCATCTTGCTGATCCGTATCGCCTACAACGAACAAGTGCATCAGTTGCAGTTCAAGCGCGCCCTGGGGCTTCCCCTGGCCGCCCTCGGCGTGCTGATCTACATCGGCGTCGGCCTCACGCCGCTTTTGCTCGGCGGACGCTTCCTGGACTACGGCTTGCTCCCTCTATACGGCATCGAGGCATCCCACATCAGATCGTTCGGGATCCTGGGAATCGAAATCGGTGTTGGCCTGGCAGTCATGGCCGTCTTGGTGGCCATCTATGACAACCTCCTGGAGGGCAATCGTGATTGAGTTCCTTGGCGGCCATATCGACTACTGGGTGATCATTCTGCTTCTGGTGACGGGATTGTACGGTGCGATCTTCAAAACCAACCTGGTGAAGAAGCTCATCGGGATAACCATTTTCCAGACTTCGATCATTCTCTTCTACGTCTCCGGCTCGGTGAAGGGCTTCGGCACTGTGCCGATCGCCACGAAGGACATTCCCACCGACGACGTTGTCAACTATCTCAACCCCTTGCCGCCCACGCTGATGCTCACGGCCATCGTCGTCGGGGTGGCTACGCTGGGTGTGGCCTTCGCCCTTATGTCGATGATATACAAGTCCTACCAGACCCTTGACGAAGCCGACATCCTCGGACAGATGAAATGATTGGGAAGAACCTGCCCGCGCTGTTGCCGCTGATATTCCTCGTAGCGGCTCTAGTGGTCCCGCTCGTGGGACTCTACAAGAGAAGGGCGGCCTATTATCTGGCTCTCTTTGCTTCCTTCACCGCCGCCGCCCTTTCGGTCTACGGGTTCCTCCATGTTCTCAGGCATGGCACGTTGACCTATCACTTCGGCGGTTGGCTTCCTCCCGTGGGCATCGAGTATGTCTATGATCCCTTGGCGGCCTTCATCTCGCTGGTCATCAACGCCGTCGCCTGCCTGGTGCTGATGCACTCGAGCTTCATGGTGCAGAATGAACTCGCGGGCCGCGAGAGGGCGTACTACTCGGTCGCCATGCTTCTACTGGGCGGTTTCAACGGAATCGTCATCACCGGAGACCTGTTCAATCTCTTCGTCTTCATTGAGATCTCGTCACTGGCCATGTACGGCCTCATCGCCGTAGGGGGCGGGAAGGCCCCCTTCGCGGCCTTGCGCTACCTCATCATCGGGACCATTGGGGCTTCTCTGTATCTCCTGGGAGTCGGCTTCATCTACTTCTCGAGCGGGACGCTCAACATGGCCGACTTCGCCGCCATGGTGCCCCAGCTGAGCAGCAGCCCCTCGATCCAGGTGGCGCTGATCATGATGGTCGTGGGCATCGGCATCAAGATGGCCATCTTTCCGATGCACGGCTGGCTACCCGACGCCTACACCACGGCGCCCTCGACCTCCTCGGCCCTCATCGCGCCCATCGGCACGAAGGTGAGTGCGTATGTGATGATCCGGATCCTGCTCTTCATGTTCGGGGCGGATTTCTTCAGCCGGCAGCTTGTGGTCGGAGAGGTTCTGGCCGTGCTCTCCTGCGGCGGCATCCTCTTCGGATCCATTCTGGCCATCGCCCAGAAGGACTTGAAGCGCATGCTGGCCTACAGCAGCGTCGCCCAGATCGGGTACATCGGTCTCGGCATCGGCCTGGCCAATCCATTGGGTTTCATCGGAGCAGTCCTGCATGTGCTCAATCATGCCTTCATGAAGGCCTGCCTGTTCATTGTCGCGGGCAATCTCATCGCCAAGACGGGGCGATCCGACATCACCCTCTTCGACCACACGTACCGCAAGAGATTCCCGTGGACCATGGCGGCCTTCACGGTGGCGGCGCTCTCGATGGTTGGACTGCCGCCCCTGGCGGGTTTCTTCAGCAAGTGGTATCTGGCCCTGGGAACCATTCACAGCTCCAAGTGGCTGTTCCTCGCTGTGATTCTCACGAGCAGCCTTCTGAACGCGGTCTATTTCTTCAGGATTCTGGAGAAGGTCTACATGAGGAATCCCGCCGCTTCACAAGACAACGAAGCCGCGGTCGTCCGGGATGAGGTCAGGCCCTCGATGCTCATTCCGACGTTGACGCTGGCGGTGGGGCTGATTCTATTCGGCATCCTGAATGTGCTGATCGTATCCCAAATCCACAACATGATACCGGACGCTATATAGTGGGTGTTATGGAAACATACAGCTCAATCGTTCCCCTCCTGGCGGTCCTCGTGTCCCTGGGAGCCGTTCCGCTCATTCTCATGAGCGGCAGCCGCCCCAACCTTCGCGAGTCGTGGACGATCCTCGCGGCAGTCGTCAAGTTCGCTCTGGTCGTCTCCCTGCTCCCGGCAGCCATCGCGGGGAAGTCGGCCGTGTACACGATTCTGGAGGTATCCCCCGGGATCGGACTGACCCTCAAAGCCGATCCGTTCGGGGTCTTCTTCGCCCTCATCGCCTCGGGCCTGTGGATCTTCACTTCCTTCTATTCGATCGGCTATGTTCGAGGGAACGGCGAAGTGAAGCAGACCCGTTACTTCGCCAGTTTCGCCGTCTGTCTCTCGGCCACCATGGGCATTGCCTTCTCGGCCAACCTTCTTTCCTTCATCATCTTCTACGAAATGCTGACCATCGCGACCTATCCCCTGGTCATTCACAAAGAAAACCGGGAAGCGATCGCCGCCGGCAGGAAGTACCTGGTCTACACATTGACGGCCGGCCTGATGCTGATCGCCGCGGCGGGGGTGACCTACTCGCTCACCGGCACGCTCGACTTCAAGGCCGGAGGGCTCTTTGGCGGCATCGTCCTCGAGCAGAACACCGCCGTCCTGCTCTTCCTGCTCTTCGTGGGCGGCGTGGGCGTCAAGGCGGGCATCATGCCCCTGCACAGCTGGCTGCCCGCCGCCATGGCCGCCCCGACACCGGTCAGCGCGCTGCTTCACGCGGTCGCCGTCGTCAAGTCCGGCGTTTTCGGCGTGTTGCGCGTGGTGGGCTTCGTCTTCGGCCCGGCCATGATGAAGACCTTTGGACTCGATGATATCCTCCTGGTCCTGGCCGGGATCACGATCCTCGTCTCGTCGCTCATGGCGCTGAGACAGGACAATCTGAAGAAGCGGCTGGCCTACTCCACCGTCGGCCACCTTTCGTACATCGTTCTGGGGGCGGCCCTTCTCTCGCCGGCCGGATTCACGGGCGGGATATTCCACATTGCCACCCACGCCACGATGAAGATCACGCTCTTCTTCTGCGCCGGTGCGATCTACGTGAACCTGCACCGGACCAACATCAGCGAACTCGACGGCATCGGCAAGGTGATGCCCTGGACCATGGTGGCCTTCACGATCGGCGCCATGGGACTCGCAGGGGTGCCCCCCATCAACGGGGCGGTCAGCAAGTGGTTTCTGGGAGTCGGTGCCCTTCAGGCGGATGTGGGTATTGCGCTCTTCATTCTGATCCTGAGCGGCCTGCTCAACGCCGGCTACTTCTTCCCGATCGTCCACCGAGCCTTCTTCCGCAAGGGCACCGGGCTCAGCGAGCATGGCGAGGCCTCACCTCTCATGGTGGTCCCGATCGTCATCACAGCATTGCTTTCCGTGCTCTTTGGCATCTTTCCCAATCAGTTCTTCCAGTTCTTCAACCTGGCGGTTTCGATCGCGCAGAGCATCATGGGCGGGTCTTGACATGCAAAGAGCTCACTGGATCATCATCGGCCTGATCGCGGCGGCCTCCTTCGTGGTGGAGTTCGTGTTGCTTGCCGATCACCCCAAGAAACACTGGTGGAGCCATGTGCCCGTCTTCTACAGCCTCCTCGGATTTGTCGGCTGCGCGGTCATCATCTTCGTGTCGAAGCGGCTAGGTGCGTGGTTCATTCAGCAGAAAGAGGATTACTACGATGCCGTCTGAGTTGCGGCTACCCCCGGTCCTTTTCATGCTCGCGGGAGCATTGATCCTTCCGCTGTTGCCGCGACGCCTCCGTGCGGGCGCCTTCGTGCTGTTCCCCCTGGCGGCGCTGGCGGTGGTTTGGCTTCTTCCGGAAGGCCAGGGTTCCAGGCTGCCGTTTTTGGGCTATGAACTGATCCTGTGCGAGGTGACGCGCCTGACGCGGCTCTTCGGCACCATCTTCGCCCTCATCGCCGCCATCGGGGGAGTGTATTCGTTTCATCAGAAGGAAACCGGCCAGCAGTCGGCCGCCCTGCTCTACGCCGGAGGCGCGCTGGGAGTCACCTTCGCCGGCGATTACATCACGCTCTTCCTCTTCTGGGAGCTGATGGCGATCGCCTCGACCTACCTCATCTGGGCCCGCCGAACCGTGGAAGCAGAGAACGCGGGCCTCCGTTATCTACTCGTACACCTCTTCGGGGGCGGCCTTCTTCTCCTGGGCATCCTGATGCATATCTCCAAGACCGGGTCCCTGGAGATCACCTCCCTGCTGCAGGACAACTCCCTCTCCTCCTGGTTGATGCTGGGCGGTGTGGCCCTCAACGCGGCGGTGCCACCTCTGCACGCCTGGCTGGCCGATGCCTATCCCAAGGCCACCGTGACCGGAGCCGTGTTCCTGAGCGCCTTCACCACCAAATCGGCGGTCCTGATCCTGATACGGATGTTCAGCGGCTGGGACATCTTGCTCTATTTCGGCGTGATCATGACACTCTACGGTGTGGTCTATGCCGTGCTTTCGAATGACATCCGCGGCATCCTGGCCTACCACATCATCAGCCAGGTGGGATACATGGTGGCCGGTGTGGGTATTGGAACCGAGATGGCGATCAACGGCACCGCGGCCCATGCCTACTCCCACATTCTCTACAAGGCTCTGTTGTTCATGGGCGCCGGAGCCGTTCTCAAGGCCACGGGGAAGAGCAAGCTCACCGAACTCGGCGGCCTCGCCCGAGTGATGCCCCTCACTCTGTGGCTCTACATGATCGGGGCCTTCTCGATCTCCGGGTTTCCCCTGTTCAATGGATTCATCAGCAAGTCGATGGTGGTTTCCGCCGCGGGGGCGGCCCATCGCGAGGTGGCGATGCTGCTGCTCCTGCTCGCCTCCGTGGGTACCTTCCTCAGCGTCGGCCTGAAGCTGCCGTATTTCACATGGTGGAACGAACGCAAGGAGAAGATCACGCCCGCGCGCACCCCGATCAACATGCACATCGGCATGGGGATAGCCGCATTTCTGTGTATCCTATACGGTGTGTATCCGGACTTGCTCTACCGGTACCTTCCCTTCCCTGTGGATTATCATCCCTACACTCTGTACCACCTCAATGAGGTCGTGCAGATCTCGATTTTCACGTTCGTGGCCTTCTGGCTTCTCCGGGGCAAGCTTGCCGGGAAGGCACGCCTCTCGCTCGACACCGACTGGGCCTACCGGGCACCCGCGCCGCTACTCCGCCGGGTCTTCGTGGACGGAACCGGGATGGTGTTCGATGGCTGCGAGAAGGCTTCCCTCAAGGTCGTCTCCGCCCTGGTGTCATTCGGACGGAATCCGGTGGAGCCCTTCAAGAAGGGCAGGCCCGACTACGATCCCGACCGCAACCGCAACAATCTTCAATTCGTGACGATGTTCATCCTCGTCACCTTCGTCGTCTTCGCTCTGACCA
>CAZZIF010000063.1:0-15271 GCA_964654025.1 uncultured bacterium | reverse complement strand
GTGCCGAACATTGAAGAAGTGCGATCCCGCTCCGAAGAGGGCCACAGCCGCGTCACGCTCGAGTTCGCCCAGGGAACCGACATCGATGCCGCCGCCAACGATGTGCGCGCGGCGCTCGACCGGATCCGCGACGACTTCCCGCCCGAGGTCGAACCGCCCCGTCTCTGGAAGTTCGATCCGGACAACTTCCCGGTCGTCATCCTCGGCGCGCAGTCCACCCGCAGTATGGATGAGCTCACCCGGATCCTCGAGCGCGAGTTGGCTCAGCGCTTCGAGCAGATCCCCGGCGTGGGCTCGGTGGACGTCTGGGGCGGTATCTACCGGGAGGTTCAGGTCCGGTTGCTGCGCGACCGGCTGGCCTCGAGCGGACTGACCTCAGCCGATGTGCGCGATGCGCTGCGCCGGGAGAACCTCACCTTGCCCGCGGGCGACATGCGCGAGGGCATGCAGGACCTCTACGTGCGCACACGCGGTGAGTACCAGTCGCTCGAGGAGATCGCCGCCACGATCATCCGGGTGGTCGACGGACAGCCGATCCGCGTGCGCGATGTGGCCGAGGTCATCGACGGCTACGAGGACGTTCGCCGGATCGTCCAGGTCGATGAGCGGCCGATGATCCGCATGGGCATCCGCAAGCAATCCGGCGCCAACACGGTTGCGGTGGCCGAAGAGGCCCGCAGGGTCATGGCGCAGATCAACCGCGAGCGCGACGACATCGATCTGCTCATGATCATCGACCAGAGCGATTTCATCCAGGCCTCGATCGACAACGTCAAGCAATCGGCCATCTGGGGCGGCCTGCTGGCCGTTGTGGTGCTCTACGCCTTTCTCCGCAACGGTTCGGCCACCTTCATCATCGCACTTTCGATTCCGATCTCGCTGATCGCGACCTTCGGCCTGCTCTACTTCTCGCGGCTTACGCTGAACATGATGAGCTTCGGCGGCCTGGCCCTGGGGATCGGGCTCATTGTCGATAACGCCATCGTGGTGCTCGAGAACATCGTTCGCCAGCGGGAGAATCGGCACAGCCTGGAGGAGAGTGCCCTGACCGGGACCCGGCAGGTGACCGGCGCGATCATCGCCTCCACGCTGACCACCTCGGTGATCTTCCTCCCGGTGGTGTTCATGCAGACGATCGCGGGGATGCTCTTCCGCGAGCTGGCGTTGGTCGTCGTCTTCGCCCTGCTCTGCTCGCTGCTGGTCGCGCTGTCGCTGGTGCCGATGCTCGGGAGCCGGTTCTTGCGGGTGGAGGCCGGCCAGACCCTCACCGATGACAGCGGCTCGCGCCTGGGGCGTGCATTCCAGCGCCTGGAGCGAGCCTACGAGCGCACGCTCGACACGGCCCTGCGTCACCGCAAGCTCGTCTTCGGCGCGGCCGCGAGCGTGGTCGTACTCACCCTGTACCTCTGGACCTTGCTACCGGTCGAGCTGGCGCCGCAGACCGACGCCGATGAGATCGACGTCGGGCTCGAGATGGCCCAGGGCACCAACATTGCCGTGGTGAACGAGTATCTCAACGAATTGAACACACTCGTTCGCGAGGCCACGCCGATGGATCAGGTGGAGCACATCACGACCGAGATCCGGCCCGGAGACGCGGAGGTCGAGATCGCGCTGCGCGGCGCCGGCGAACGATCGGTCGACAGCTTCGAGCTGGCCGACCAGATCCGGCGGCACGTCGCCGGCAAGGTGCCCGGAGCCGAGGTGCGGGTGAGCGCCCAGTCCGGACTCTGGATGCTCCGGCGTCTCTTCGGCTCGGGCGGCGCCGAGGCGGTGCAGATCGAACTGCGCGGTTACGATCTCAACCTGGCCGAGGAGATCGCCCGCGAGGTGCAGGCGATCATCGAGGAAGAGCCGGAAGTGGCCGACGTGCGACTGAGCCGCCGCGAGGGGCGTCCGGAACTGAACCTACTCGTCGATCGCGAGCGCATCGCGGATCTGGGTCTGTCGGTGAGTGAGGTAGCCCAGGTCATCCAGACCAATGTCGGCGGAAGCCGGGCCGGGGTTTTCCGAGAAGGTGGCGAGGAGTATCCGATCGTGGTGCGCCTGCAGCCCGAGGACCGGCTTGCGATGAACGATCTCTCCAACATCGCCCTCCACGCCCAGGACGGACGCGTGATTCCCGTTTCGGCCGTCGTGCACACCCAGCCGCGACGCAGTCCCACGCGGGTCGAACGGGTCGATGGCCAGCGCGTCACCTACATCACCGCGAACCTGACCAGCGGAGCGGCTCTGGGAGACGTGGTCGCCCGTCTGCAGGAGAAGCTCAGCGGCTACCCGCTGCCGAGCGGATTCTCGATGGTCTTCAGCGGGGAATACGAAGAGCAGCAAAAGGCCCAGCGTGACTTCCTGCTCTCGATCATCATGGCCGTCATCCTGATCTATATGGTCATGGCCGCTCAGTTCGAGCGGTTCCTCGACCCCTTGATCGTCATGGTGACCGTACCGCTGGCGATCGTCGGCGTCGTGCCCACCTTGCTGCTGACCGGCACCACGCTCAACATGCAGAGTCTGATGGGCGTCGTGATGCTCGTCGGTATCGTGGTCAACAACGCCATCGTGCTGGTCGACTACATCAACCTCCTGCGCCGGGAACAGGGGCTGGGGGTCGTCGAGGCCGTGTCCGAGGCGGCGCGGTTGCGTCTGCGACCGATCATGATGACGACGGCCACCACCGTGCTCGGCATGCTGCCGCTGGCCTTCGGCGCGGGCGCCGGCGGCGAGATCCAGGCCGCTCTGGCCCGGGCCGTCATCGGCGGCCTCACCGCTTCGGCCTTCATCACCCTCGTCTTGATCCCGGTCGCCTACACCAGCATCCACGGCTGGATGGAGCGGGTTCGGGCGGGATGAGCGAGCTTCCCGAGAAGGAGGATGATCATGCACAGGAGATACCTCGTCGCGGTCGCGGCGCTGCTGGTCGCCGGATCTCTGTGCGCCGCGGTCGGCCAGGACCTACCGGCGCCGGAGATGGGCGGACGTCCGCTCATGGACGTCCTGCGGGACCGGCGCTCCGACCGTCAATTCAGCAACCGTTCCCTTTCCCCGCAGGAACTCTCGAACCTGCTGTGGGCCGCATTCGGCATCAACCGGCCCGAGTCGGGTAAACGCACCGCCCCGTCGGCGCTCAACTGGCAGGAGATCGACGTCTACGTGACGACGGCCGATGGGCTCTTCCGCTATGAGGCCAAGGGACACTCGCTCGAGCCCATCCATGACCGGGACATCCGGGCCCTGACCGGCCGGCAGGCCTTCCCCGCCGAGGCGGGTCTCAA
Organism: uncultured bacterium; assembly: GCA_964654025.1. GTDB lineage: Bacteria > Eisenbacteria > RBG-16-71-46 > CAIMUX01 > WJJG01 > CAYQJL01. The sequence goes on along the minus strand of CAZZIF010000063.1, from coordinate 11,999 downwards.
CCTCGTGTATGTGGCGGATCACGCCGAGGTCGGGGCGGACATGGATCCCGCCGAACGCCGTCAGCTTTCGGCGCTGGACACCGGATTCATCGCCCAGAATGTCTACCTCTACTGCGCTTCCGCGGGATTGGTCACGGTCGCGCGGGCCTACGTCGACCGCGAGGCGTTGGCCGCGGCCATGGAACTCGAGGACACGCAGTGGATCGTGCTGGCCCAGACGGTGGGATATCCGGCCGAGTGACGCAGCGCGGAACGGGCATGGGCCGCCGCAAGCAACGGCAACACTGACAATGTCTTGCGCCATGGGGAGCATCTCGGGGGCTCGCACGCCGAAGGAGCGTGATATACTGGAGGGTGCCGCCATCCCCGGGCCGGTTGCAGCCCCGGATGACGCAGTTTCGGCGTCCCCAGCCAAGCGTGTGCCGCGGCGTGTTCCATACCGATATGCGGAAGGCGCATGAACGGAGGTGAGTCATGAAGTCCAAGCAACGTCCCTGGCTCATGGTGCTCGCGGGAGTGATGTTCGCATGGCCGGCAGCCACCGGACCGGTGGCCGCCAATCCGCTACCCGATGGCGCCATCTTCACGCACGTGCAACTGCACGATCCCGATTTCTGCACGACCCATGAGATCACAATGTGCGAGGACATCGAGCAGATCTCTACCGAGGACGGCATGCTCACATTCGGCCTGTACTATCAGCCGATCGGTCCGCTGACCGAACCGGTCACCTACATGGATCTCGAACTCCACTGGGAGGAAACCTGGATCGCGCACGATCTCGACATCTGTTGTGGGGACTTCTTCTTCGAAGAACTCGAACATGGGATCCAGATCGAAGTGCTCGTCGATCCCCAGTACCAGCTCGATCAATTCTTCCTGATCGGCCATCTCGCGATCGATGTGACCACCGCCGGACGCCTGGAGATCCCCCACGCGCTGGTGGGCGAGGGCGGCTTTCTCTTCGTCGACGGCATTGCCGGGACCGCCGGGGTCCCCTGCGGAGACTGCACGCAACCGTGTGACTACTCGGATGCCTGCCTGGCGCGGGCGGATGTCGACTTCCTCGACATGACCGCCGTGCAGGGCGGCTTGGCCGAAGCGGAGTTCCACGGCTGGGCCAGCGGCCTGAACCCCCTATGTGACGTCGCCTTCTCCACGCCCTCCCCCTTCCTCTCCCTGGTCGTGGAAGAGGCCCCTTCCGGCTACGATGTCACGGTCGTGGCGGATGCGACCGGTTTGGAGCCCGGCGAGCATTTCGGCCATGTGGTGGCCTTCACCAACATGCCCTGTGAGCTGTGCTTGCCGGTCTATCTGACGGTGACACCCACCACACCGGTGGGTAGAGAAACCTGGGGGGCGATCAAGAGCCTCTACCGTTAGGGCGCCGCAGGGCCAGGCGCCGGCGGGCCCTGCGCCAAAGGCCCCCACGGCGGAGGTTTCATCGGCCCGCGGTTCCGCGGCCCCACCGCCGCACGGAGCAAGGTCGCTGCCTTGCCCCGTGCGACCGCGGGGAGCACGCCCGCTGCCTTGTCTCGCCCGGCTGGTGTCTCTGGTGGAGACTACTCGGCCCCGCCGCTGCCGCAGTCGATGAAGCTGAATGTGCCGCTGACGCTCGAGAACTCTTCTTCCCCTAGAATCGTGACCTGGATGGCATACCCTGTCTCGGCGTAGCCGCACACATCCCAGGCTTCGACCCACTCGTACTCACCTAGCCCATCTTGGGGAAACTCGTCGATCGTCTCGCAGAAGACCCCGTCTTTCAGCAGATCGATGCGCACTCCGTACCCTGTGCAGGTGCCCGATGTCTCCCAGGTGATGAGATAGGGTTCGAAGACACAGAGTTCTTCTCCGCCCATCGGCGCAAGAACCTGGAGCGTGCAGTCTTCTTGCGTCACACATTCCTGCACGCCGTAGTTGAAGTAGGTTGCCCAGCTACCGCCGGGGAATTCGATGCCGTCGGCCCAGGCGGTCTCTTCCTGGAGTGGTTCTCCACCCTCGCCCTCGAGCACGACGACCGCATGCACGGCCAAGTAGAGCGTCTCGCCTGGCAAATAGCCATAGTCGGCGAGCGAGATGCAATGATCGAATGCCGTAACGGCTGGATCGTGTTCGGCCGAAAGAGCGAACTGACCGATCTTCGGATTGCCCGAGCCGGTCTGCGGAATCTCCTCTACTGTCCGGGCAATCGCCACATGTGTCTCCTGCATCACCCACCCCCCGGTGGTCTCGATCTGAATGCAAAGCTCGGTGTCGTCGTTGGCGACGATGACGCTGCCGACATCGATGTGCTGTCCCGCATACAGGATCACGGAGATAGGTTCGCCGCATGGAACGCCGTCCCACTGAACCACCGGTCCTACGGTAAGGGGCGCATCTTCGCTGCTCGGGGTGGTCACCTCCGAACAACCATAGAGACCCAGGACGATGATCAGCGAGACGGCGGCAATGAGACCAATTTTCGAACGCATGAGAAAACTCCTTCCCAAGTTCGGTGGCCGCGCCGGCCCGAGAGGCCGGCGCCTTGACCCAAGTACGACCAAGTGCTTTGGAACCGGAAGGCAACAGCGCCGAGGAGACGGTGGGGTGGCTGCAAGCCCTTCGACAAGAATTCACGCGGTAGGAATCCGGTTTGACGACGCGAGAGCAGGGATTGCAGGAAGCGTACCACGTGGACGGTCTGGCGCGAGAATCATCCAAACAGCGAATGGTTCGGCGATTGCCCTTTCAGGCTCCGCGGGGTGCCAGCGGGAGCCGGCCGGCCGAATGCGAAAGTCGATGCTTTTTGCACCCACCTCGTATTTCGCTGGCCGCCTGTGCGTCTACTCATGCGGGGCGACCCTATTGGTGGGTGAATCCCTCTGATAGGTCGCATACGCAAGACTTTGGCGCAGCGGGCCGTGAGCCTCCGTGGGCCAGCCGGGCTTCGCGGTTTCGCAAGCCGGAGTCAACGACGGGTCCTGGGATCTTGTATCCCGGGACCCGTTTTGCGTCTGTTGGCGCACGCACGGCCGCCTCTGCTCACGCTACCGAGCCCCCTCTGCCGCGTCCGCTCACACTACCCAGCCCCCTCTGCCGCTCCAGGGGATTCCCCCAGGGAAGCGCTTACAGATGGGAGCGTTGCGGATTGTGCTCTCGGCGAGTGGGTGGTTTGGTTGACGCACGCGTCATGTCGCGCCGGTCGATCGGACACCTTCGAGGAGAGAGTAGACGGCACCGATGGATCCATCGCTCATCGTGATCCTCGTGAGCTTCGCGATCATCGCCCTGGCCGCCCAGCAAGTCGGTGCGGGGTTTCGCCGCATCCGGCTGCCCCTCATCACGGGCTTCCTGTTTGCCGGGATGCTGGCCGGGCCGCATCTGCTCGAACTCGTGAGTGAGACCGACATCCGGCGCCTCCGCTTCATCGACGAGATCTCGCTGGGGTTCATTGCCCTTGCCGCCGGCGCCGAGTTCCACTTGCGCTCGATGCGCCCGCGCATACGCACTATCCTGAGCACCGCCGCCGGACTCGTTCTGGTGACCTTCCTGGTGGGCAGCGCCGGGTTCTTCTTCCTGACGCCGTTTGTGCCCGTTCTCGCGGACCTCTCCCCGGCCGGCCGTCTGGCGGTAGCGGCACTGGCCGGGGCCATCTTGATCGCCCGCTCTCCCTCCTCGGCGATCGCGATTGTGGGTGAACTGCGCGCCAAAGGACCCTTTACGCGGACAGTCCTCGGCGTGACGATCCTGATGGATGTGGTGGTGATCGTCTGGTTCTCGGGAGCGTCCGCCTTCGCCGATGCCATTCTGACGAACATGGGTGTCAACCTCGGCTTCGCTGCCCTGCTGCTGGCCGAGCTGGTGGCCTCACTGGCGGCGGGACTGGCGGTTGCGATGGTCGTCATTGGCATTCTGTCGCTGCCCTGGGGACGAGGACTCAAGGCCGCTCTCGTGCTACTGGCCGGGTATGCCGCCTTCGCGCTGTCCGATTCAGTGCGCGCGTGGAGTCATGAGGCCTTCCCTTTCGAGTTCATGCTGGAGCCACTCTTCGTGTGCATGGTGGCCGGTTTCTACATCACCAACCGGTCGCGGCACCGCGATGAGTTCAAGCAGTTCGTCGAGCGCGCCGGGCCAACGATCTACGTCGTCTTCTTCTCGCTGGCCGGAGCCTCTCTGGGCCTGGATCAGCTCGTGCGCATCTGGCCCATCGCCCTGGCGCTGGTGGGCGTGCGGATCGTGGGCATCGTCATCGGAACGGGCGCCGGGGGCCTCCTCGCCGGCGCACCTGCCCGGCACATCCGGGTGAGCTGGATGGCCTATCTCACACAGGCGGGAGTGGGGTTGGGGCTGGCGAAGGAGGTCGCCCGCGAGTTTCCCGAATGGGGCGGCGCATTCGCGACGCTCATGATCGCCACGATCGTGGTCAACCAGCTCCTCGGCCCGCCGCTGCTCAAGTGGGTTCTCCACCATGTGGGGGAGGCCCGCGAACGCGGCGACGCCGGGGGCAAGGGCTCTCGACGAGCGTTCATCTTCGGCTTGGAGAGCCAGGCGCTCGCGCTGGCGCGCCAGCTGGAGGGGCACGGCTGGTCGGCGACCGTGGTCGCGGAGCGGATCGGCGAGCGACAACAGACCGAGGTGGCGGCGACCGACACCGATATCGTGACCGTGGATGACCTCTCGGCCGAGACACTGCGGGAGATCGGCGCCGACAAGGCCGGCGCTATCGTGAGCCTGCTGTCCGATGACGAGAGCTATGAGCTGTGCTCAACGGCCCACGATCAGTTCGGAATCGAGAATCTGGTGGTCCGTCTGCATGAGCGCAAGAATCTGGAACGATTCGATGAGCTGGGCGTCTACATCGTCGACCCGGACACCGCGATGCCGAGCCTGATGGACCATCTCGTGCGCTCGCCGTCGGCAGCCTCACTGCTGCTCGGCACCGGAGACGATCGAGATCTCGAGGACCTGGTCGTCGGCAGTCGAGAGATCGAGGGACTGGCCGTTCGCGACCTCGACCTGCCCTTGGATGCGCTGATCGTCTCGATCCACCGGGATGGTCGTCCACTGGCATCGCACGGGTTCACGCGACTTCGGCGCGGTGACTGTCTCACCTGCCTGGGCTCGCCGGAGAGCCTGAAACGGATCCGGCTGCACGTGGAGGCGTAAGAGGGCAGAGACGAAACCTGGGCGGGCGACGGAAGCGAAGGTGCGCTATTGTGGAGGCGTAGGTTGACCAGCCAAGCGGCCGCTCGCAATCGAGAAGGCGCGAACCGGCCAAGCGGGGGAATCATGCGCCGGCAGGGGGGAATTTCATGACGCGAGCCGGGAGTCCTGTCTCACGCATCGACACCGGCATCCTGGTCTTTCCGGATGTGGAAGTCCTGGATTTCTGCGGACCGTTCGAAGTGTTCTCCTGCACGCGTCTGGAAGAGGATGACCGGCGGGAGTCGGAATCGCCGTTCGATATCAAGCTCATTGCCGTGGACGAGGCGGAGATCGGGCTTCCTGGTTGGATTCGCGCCTACGGCGGACTGAAGGTAGAAGCTCATTGCAGCACCCGGTCGGCGCCGCCGCTCGATGTGCTCGTCGTACCGGGCGGATGGGGCGTTCGCGATCTTCTCGAGAACCGCGCGCTGCTTGACTGGTTGAGTGAGACGGCCGCATCCGGCGCGTTGATCACATCGGTCTGCACCGGCGCGATGCTTCTGGGACAAGCCGGCTTGCTCGAAGGCAAGCGAGCCACGACGCACTGGCAGAGTCTGGACTGGATGCGCGCGAGCTTTCCTGGAACCCGGGTGGTCGAAGACGAACGATTCGTCGACGAGGGTTCCCTGATCACGGCCGCCGGCGTCTCGGCCGGTATCGACATGGCGCTCCATGTGGTCGAACGATTCCATGGGAGCGAGGTGGCGCGGCGAACGATGCGGTACATGCAGTATCGTCCGCCCGGCCGTGGGGTAGGAACTACGGGCCCGGAAATCTGAGCCCCCGCTCCCTCGGGAGCGCCCTTGGTTCATGCGGGGGAAACCCCCGTTGCGCGCAAACGATAATCTTCTCGACGCTACTCGTTGGAACGGATACCTCGAGCCGGTTGCCGAGGCGGTGAGGGGTCAACGCAGATACCGGTCCAGCCAGCCCAGCACCTCCTGCCACATGAAGAGCCACGCGGCGGCGTCCTTGATGTGATGGCCCTCATTCTCGAAGGTGAGGAAGCGGGCCGGCACCCCCTGGCGACGCAGGGTCGTATAGACCTGAAGTCCCTCGCTGAGATCCACGCGATAGTCGCGTTGCCCATGCACGATGAGCGTGGGGGTGCGCATGGCGGCGGCTGCCTCGAGCGGCGAGTTGTCCCAGTAGACCCGAGCGTGTTCCCATGGCACGCCGCCGAACTCCCACTCGGGGAACCAGAGTTCCTCGGTCGTGCCCCAGCCGGCGTACTCGTTGCTCGGTCCCGAGTGGGCCACCAGACACTCGAAGCGGTCGCTGTGCCCATTGAGCCAGTTGACCAGGTACCCGCCGTAGGAGCGGCCGATGGCGGCGATGCGGCCGGGGTCGATCTGGGGGTAGCGAGCCAGCAGATGGTCCAGTCCGCATTCGACATCCTCGGCGGGAACGGTGCCCCACTGGCGGCGAATCGCGTCCTGGAACTCGATCCCGAACCCGGTGCTGCCGTGGAAGTTCACCGTGGCGACCACGTAGCCCGCGGCGGCGAGCATCTGGAAGTTGTAGCTGCCCATCCAGAAGTCGTGATAGGCCCACTGCGGTCCGCCGTGGAGCACAACGACCAGGGGCAGGGAGGCAGGATCAGACGCGGGCTGCGACCTGGGCCGAGAGGCAAGCCGTGACACAGGCTCAGATGCAGGCTCAGACGCAGGCTCAGACGCCGGCTCAGACGCATGCCGAGACTCACCCGAACTCGGACCAGCTTGCGGCGGAAACAGCACCATTCCATGCACCGAGTCTCCCAGCGCACCGGTGAACGTGAAATGGGTGGGCGCGTTCATCTCGAGCGGTGCGAGAGCCGGCCAATTGTGAAAGGTGAGCTGCCGCAAGGGAGCATCCGCAGGAAGCCGGCGCTCGGGGCGGCCGAACCGGCCGTCGTAGGCCGGGGCGAGATCCGCGGCATAGGTGCCGGGTGATTCGAGCAGGGCGTTCGGATCGGCCGAGAAGATCTCACCCGGCATGCGTGAAGACCCCAGGTTGAGAAGCAGGCGTCCATCCGGCAGCGCTGCCAGGGCGCCGATCGAACCGGCGCGCAGCACGCGTTGTGTGACCCCGGTCGCGATCGTGATGCGGTAGAGCGCGGAAGCTTCGCGGTCGTAGGCCACGAAATAGAGGAAGCGTCCATCCAGACTCCACGTGAGACAGCCGGCCGAACGGTCCAGATCGCAAGTGAGACAGCGTTCCTCTCCCGAGGCCAGGTCGTGCAACACGATTTGGCGCAGGTCGGACTCGTAACCAGCACGGCGCATCGAGCAGTAGGCCAGGTAGCCGCCATCGGGCGAGAAGGCCGGGTGGTCGTCGTTGCCCCCGCCACCGCTCAATCCGCGGCTGACGCGATAGCGGTCCCAGTTGGGCACAACGCCCGTGGTCCACAGTGCGCCGACCGCGCCGGCTTCGCCGCGAGCGGCTTCGAGCGGGCTCGCCAGGGGGAGAAGGTAGATGTCGTTGTCCGTGCTGAGCGCTTCAGGCCGGCCGAGGTTCATGACCAAGGCCACCTGGTTGCCGGATGGGTTGAAGTTGTAGTCGGCACCGCCGGCAAGCGCCAGCGAGGGACAGTCGATCTGTCCCGGCGTGAGATCGAACCAGCGGCTGGTGGCCGGATTGCCCAGGAAGACATGGTTGCGCAGGCTGTCCCGCCACGACGACCAGTGACGCAAGGGGAACAACTCGCTGACCAGTCCCGGGCGCTCCTGCCAGCGCGAACGGGCCGCGGCGGTGCAGGTCCAGTCCGCGGGCGGGCAGTTCGGATCCACGGGCCGGTGGACCAGAAAGCGCGCTTTGGGAGGCGCCTCGGCGTCGGGATTGCATCGAAATCCACGGATGCCGCCCGGGATGTCGGTGACCTGCTCTGGTTCTCCGCCGCCCATGCGCATCTGCCACACCTGGCCCTTCCGCAGAAAATAGAGCCGGTCGCTGCCGGGCGCCCATGCGGGCGAGGTGGCCGACTCACCCGTCGTCAGGGAGCGGCTCTGGCCGGTGGTCAGGTCGAGCAGCCAGAGCTGGGTCTTGCGGCGCATCTCGGCGGGCAGATAGGTCGAGACCGGGTAGACGATCCGATCCCCCGCGGGATGAACCACCGCCTGCCCGACCCAGTCGACCGCCATCACGGTCTCGGGAGTGAGGCGCGGACGGTCCTGCTCCCTGCCGGCCGCGCCGGCCGTGCCGGCCGCGCCGCAGGCAAGCAAAGACAGCAGCCAGGGGATAGCCGCCAACTGATTCAAAACTCGATTCTTAGAGATAGGGCGCCCGACCATGGAGCCTCCGGATTCGGGGGGTGCAACCGATTGGCGTAAGACAGCATACGGCATGATCTCGCCCGGCGCATCGAGCATCGCGCCCGGGCCCACGATTCGAGGAGGCCCTTCTCAAGTTGGCTCCCGCGGAAGTCGATTCATACAAGTGAAGACCGTAGGTTAGGAGGGATGTGTGGCCAGGATCGATGCGATCTTCAAGCTCGTGCAGGACCAAGGTGCCTCCGACCTTCACCTGACGGCTGGCTCGCAGCCCATTCTGCGAATGGACGGCGAGATCCACCCGGTGGAGTACGAGGCGCTGAGCGACGAGCTGCTCACCGAGCTCCTGCGCGAGATGATGGCCTCCCGGGACTGGGAGAAGTACGAAGCCGCTGGTGAAGTGGACTTTGGATACGAAGTCCCCGGCACCCTGCGCGTGCGCTGCAATGTCTTCCAGCAGCGCAAGGGCATCGCCGGCGCCTTCCGCATCCTTCCGAACAAGATCTTCACCGTCGAGCAACTCAATCTCCCCGAGCGCGTGGCGTCGTTCTCCGCCCTCACGAAGGGCCTTGTCGTGGTCACCGGTCCTCCCGGCTCAGGCAAGTCGACCACGCAGGCCGCCTTGATCGACCACATCAACCGCACGCGGCGCTGCCACATCATCACGATCGAGGATCCGATCGAGTACGTTCACGACAACCTGAACTCGCTCATCAATCAGCGCGAGGTGGGCCGTCACACCAAGTCCTTTGACAGCGCGCTGCGCGCGGCGTTGCGCGAAGATCCCAATGTCGTGCTCGTGGGTGAGATGCGTGATCTGGAAACGATCGCACTGGCGATCACGGCGGCCGAGACCGGGCAGTTGGTATTCGGCACGCTGCACACCGCTTCGGCGGCGCAGACGGTGGACCGTTTGATCGATGTCTTCGAGGGCGACAAGCAAGAGCAGATCCGCACCATGCTGGCCGAGTCGCTCCAGGGGGTGGTGGCTCAGCGGCTTCTGCGGCGGGCCGATAAGAAAGGCCGTATCGCCGCCTTCGAGGTTCTGGTGGGAACGCCGGCGATCCGGGCGCTGATTCGTGAGAAGAAGACCTTCCAGATTCCTTCGGCCATGCAGACCGGCAAGCGCGAGGGCATGCAGCTGGGCGATGACCATCTGATGGCCCTGGTGCGTGACGGTGTCATCTCGATCGAAGAAGCCCGTCGCAACGCGGTCCGCAAGGAGGCCTTCCGCAAGGAGCGCGGTGGCCCGATGGCGGCGTAGACCCAGGACACCCAACGTCCCGAAGCCGAAGGCGGAGGCGACCGGCGGAGGCCACCGGCGCAGGTCCGGTCCGATGTTGATCTGGGTGCGAGGGCATCAGGCAAGAGGATTGCAGCGATCGTGCCGACTTCCCACGACAAGCACATGTTCCAGGGGCGACTCGAGGTGGCGACGCCGTTCGAGATCGGTCAGTTCCTCCTGCTCGGCAACAAGACCGGCGCCCTTCATCTGGAGCACGGCAACGAGAGCGGGATGCTCTACGTGCTCGACGGCCAGATCGTCTCGGCGGTAGGTCCCGATCTGAAGGGCGGTCCCGAGGCGGCCATGCGGATGCTGAGTTGGACGACCGGCACCTTCCGCTTCGTGCCCGAACCCGTGGCCAAGTCCGAAGAGATCGGGATGCACACCGAGAACCTCCTCCTCGAAGCCGCCCGCCGCATGGATGAGACGGGCGAGGGAGAGCAGCAGGTTGCCGCCGCCATCGAACAGGCCGACGAGCTCAGCCGCACCTTCGCGGCCATCTCCAGCTCCGGCAAGTCCGAGGAGCGCAAGGAGGCCGGCAAGCCGCTCGATTGGTTGCTCGAGCAGCCGGGGCGTCAGCTCGTGCATCGCGCCGGGCATGCGCTCTACGGCTGGGACCGGGATCGGAGTTGGGTCGTCATGAAGGACCAGAAGAAGCCCGACCCGGCGCTGCTTCTGGACACCAAGCTCAGCGGTCCGCCCCGCAACGACTGGATCGAGTACGAGGGCCGCCGGCTCTATCTCTCCTGGGGCCAGGAAGGCTACCGGCTGGTGCATCCCATTCCGCGCGCGCACATCGAAGCCCAGATGGGAGACGTCTCGAAGATCCGCGACCGGCTCGCCTCCTCGCGGCTCGTCGCCGTGTTTGCCCAGCCCGGCGGCGGACGCGATCTCTTGCTCGGCGTTCTGACGTTGGTGCGCGCCGCCAGCGGCATCCAGACCCACTACATCAGCGGTGTGCCCGCGATCGACATCGAAGATGGCAGGACCTGCGTCCATCAGATCGTGACCCTGGGGTCCGGGGCCGAGGCGGTCCGCGAAGGGCTTGCGCGCTGGCAGCCCGACCTGCTCGTGGCCGACTATGAGGTCCACCCCGAAATCGACGCCCTGCTCGGCGACGCCTACCGCTGCGGGGTGTCCCTGATGCTCGCGATCCGGGCCACCGACCCGGCGCAGGCCCTGCGCCGGGTGGCGACCGTCGCCGGCGAGGGCGAGAAGCCGTTCTTGCTGGGCGTGGATACCGACGCGGCCGGCTTCGCGTTCCACATCGCATCGGCGGCCTAATGGCGGAGAATCCGCGCAGTAGACCGACGTTCCGGCCGACGCCCCGGAAACTCAACTTCCGGTTGCGGTCTTCTGGAAGATGTAGGCCGTGAGCTTCCCGTCGGGTGTGCGCACCTTCCCAATCTGCACGAAGCCGGGCTGATCCCGCACATCCTCGATCATCACGTCCCCCAGCAGACGCTGCGAGTAGTGGTTCTCCCAGATCACGATGCCCCCCGGTGGCAGGCGACGCAGGTTCTCACGCGTCAATGGACGGACGTGCTCATCGAACGGGCTTTGATCGGTGGCGTAGAAGAAGGCGATGTGGTTGACCAGGGTAGGGCGTCCATCAAAGCCGGCTTCGAGGTAGGCGTCCGCGATCATGCGCATGGCCTTGCGCTCGTCGGAGTAGGTCTTGCCGGGGAGTTCAGTGGTAAGCGTGTACCCGGCGGCGAGGACGGTGACCCACAAGGCCGCGGCAAGCCGCACCCGCGCCGGTCTCACGCGCCCCAGGGCAAGGATGGCGGCATGGCCCAGCAGCAGGGATAGGCAGATCGCCAGCTTGGCATACTCGGGTTCGTGTTGCAGCGCATGATGGTCCACCAAGCGGATCGAGAAGAACAGCGCAATCAGAAGGATGGCGACGAGGCTGCCGATCAGCGTAATCCACCCCTGGTGACGCGGTGGATCTGTGTCGACCCACAAGAGGTAGCCGCGGTGCGCCAGCACGGCGAACAACGGCGCGAGCGCGACCAGGTGGCGCAGAAACCCGTAGGCCTGGCCGAGCGACAGCGTCCAGGAGAAGACGACATAGATCATGAAGCCCAGCAGAAGCTGTCCCAGGACGAACAGCGACGCGGACCGCCGCACGGCCATGTGGAGGAGAGCGACGATCGTGAAGAAGAAGACGACCGGTCCGATCACGAATGGCAATCGCTCGAAGTAGTGCGCGAATGGGGTCTGGCCGTATCGGTTGATCCCGGGGTCGGCGGCTAGGGTCTGGCTGTACAACCAGA
>CAZZIF010000062.1:0-15374 GCA_964654025.1 uncultured bacterium | reverse complement strand
GCGGCGCATTCGTAGTCTCTGCTGGGTGGCAGACTTTAGCCCAGGTCGACTGGTGCCATTGGATGCACGTCTCGCACAGCCTGTGCGAGAAGGCCACCAGAGAACGGCCCACGCATCAAGGTTGCGTATTAGCCCGGCCGAAATAACTCCTAGAGGTTATCGTCCGTAGGTGCTGCATCCAGGTGCCTTCATTGACCAAAATATTGATAACCTCAGGGATTCATATTAGCACAAATAACCTTTAGGGGTTATGTCTTGCTAGTCCTTGGACGACGCTCCTAACCAGTGTAGTGCTACGGATTGTGGCCGCTACATGCTACCGCCAAGGAGGACGGCGCATGATAGACTCCTGCTACGCCCTGCTCGGCGACCTGGTGCAATCTCGCCGCGAACACCAGCGCGCTGCGCTTGCTCAGCAGATCGAACACGCCCTCCGAACCGCCAACGACTTGTCCCTTCCTATCGTCTGGTCCTCGGCCGAGATTGTCACCTGATTTCGTGTCTCGACTTGTAGCCGCACACTGCACTTCTGTACCCTGCTCCGCTTGTACCAATCCAGTTGATGCCAAACTCCGTACCATCCGTGCAAGCCCTGCTATAATTCCACACCTCGAACATGTCCAGCGTTTTCGACGCAAGCACTTGCCCGTCGCCACTGATGGACACTTCGAGTCCCGCTGCATGCATGTTCATGATTTCAATGGTCACAGTCCCAGGATAGGGTGGGGCAGGTCTCTCGTCTCCACCTTCCGGTTCGACATCGTTCTGCTGAGGTGCCGTCGGAGAGGATTCATTGCAGCCCTGAATGACCACTAGTGCGGCCAGTGCAAATCCGATGATCCCAAGACACATGACAACGCTTCGCATCATATCTCCTCCTGTTCCCCCTTTAGTTTTGCAGCGCAGAAAGCACATGACCGCCCGCAATTGCACGTATAGCAGCCTCTGGCCGTGATTCACCAACTAGCCGGTCGAGGGTACGCCCCTCATCTACCACTCTCGCCCCGCGCAGATCTCATCTCACCGTCGAGAGCCTGTGCATCAATCCCCAGCTGCTCCCACTCCATATTGACATCGCTCAGCCCCTCGCCACTCTGGAAGGCAGTCACCGTCCGGGACAAGAGATCCACCCCACGATCAACCAGCGCCATCCACCGAGCTCTCCACGCGGCCCCTCCGCCCGCCCCGCTGCTCACCGTGCCCTGCTCGATCCCCTTCAGTGCATGTGATCCGACAGCATCATCATGGACTGCGGCGCGGCCACTACTGGAGGCCCGAACCCCCCCCGCCATCCTCTCTACATTCGTTGCGTACCGGCTCTCCTGGGTCTCAGTGTGCTCAACGCCCTCTTCAGCCTCACATAACCCGAATCCGATCCATGGCAATACTCGACAGACTGTCCGGACGAGTCCCTTGGCCATACCTGCGTCACCGGCGTCCTTCCCTCCGTTCCCATACTCAGATCCCTCGCCCTCAAAGATGCCCGTGCTGGCGTCGACACCATTAAGCGCCTCGGTCCGTTGACTGCGCAGCCGCTCACACAGTTCTTCGCTTCCCGTCACAGCGCTCAGTCCCGCTCGCTCCGCCTCAGCCATTTCGTTCAGCTCCCCGAACAGCTCACTCAAGTCCTCCGCGGCCTTTTCTGCCTTCTTGAGCCGCTTGGCCGGTGACCGCTTCGGATCATACGCTTCGTAGACAACCTCGAGCATTTCAACGCCCTCGACAAACAGCTCATCCGCATCACGGCTCCTGCCCCGCTTCGGATCGTGTCCCACTTCCCATTGCCCTATCATGCTACTGTACGCGGCCGACATAACGTCGAACGCACTACGTCGCGCCTCGAACTCAAGCGTGCCCTCCATTGCCTCATGCGCCCAGCTAGCATACGCAAAGAGATCAATCGCCATCGCCTCACCCAGCCGCTGGCGAATATCCCATACTCCGGGATCATTGAGCTCATCGGACACAACGTAGAGCGCCATCATGGCACGACCCCGCATGATGGCGTAGTCACTGTTTGAGACATCGCGCAGCGACGCCTGATCCGGGTCCAACACTTCCATGCATCGGTTTATCAGTCCCAGTGCATCGGGATCCGTCACCTCCGCTTGTAGATACCCGTGACTATCCGCCCCTTGGACTCCCCGTTGCACCGAGGCGTCACGATTCATCTCCCGTAGCGCCGATATCGTATCATTCATTTCCTTGATCAGCGCCCTCCCCCTTGCCGTAGTCTCCTCCACATAGTCAATACGAAACGCATCCACGAATCCATCGCCCCGTGCGAGACAACCTATGCAGAGCAGTTGAAGGAGGCATCCAACAACAGCCAGGTACCTGATCTGCCACCCTCGCGCGGATCGTGCGCCCCTGTGCCAATCTCTGGCATCCGTCCCCATGTCCTTTGCCTCCATGTCCATACCCCTAGCGCCCGCCACCTGTCTCGAAGTAGAACGCCGTCCCTGCTCGCAGCGTTGTTGTGGCATGGGACGCACTCGCACCCATCGTTCCCTCAAAATCAAGCTCGACATAGACAGAATTGCTCGATTCCCCGAGGAAGATGTTCAGGCCGCACTTCCCGCCCATTGCCCCAAGCACAGACACCAGTCCCTGGCCTGCAAAGGAGACCGCGTTGGTCTGAAACCCTCCGTGCAGACCGACATAGGGCACGAGCGCGCTCTCCCCAATGAAGTAGTAGTTCAGCGTCCCACGGAAGCTGAAGACCGCCATCGTCGCGCCGTCCCCCCAGCTCGAGCTCCCTATCACCTCCCCGCCGATCTCGATGGCATCAGCAAAGAAGTAGCCCACTGAGCTCGTCAGCATGGCGCTCACTGAGCGTCCCGACTGCGTACTCCCGCTGAGCCATCCCCCCACCGATAGCTTTAGCCACTGCCGCGAGGACTCGCTGAAGCTCTCACGGCCGCCATCAGAGGACAATGCCTGGTCAAGGCTCGCCCCACAAACACCGCAGTACTCAGCCCCCGGGCTGACTCTCGCCCCACAGCTTCCGCAGTGTTGTGGAGCCACCTCCGAGGATCGCTCTAACGCCCCGCTCTGAACGCTCCCGCATCGTGGACACACGTCGTCGAATCTGCCTATCTTGGCGCCGCAGCTTCCACAGTACACCGAATCCGTCTCGCCGCCCTTGAGGAGGGGCGACAGATCACCCTCTGTTCTTTGTGTGAGCACTGCCCCGCACGTTCCGCAGCGCTCTTGTCCTACCGGATGCGGCGTGCCACACGTCCCACAATACGCGATATCATCGTCCGCCCCAGCACAAGTGACCGCCATGATCAGCAACGCGCCCAGTATCGCGGCAACACCCACAACCTTCATCGCCAATCCCCCTAACCACTCCAGGTGGCATGTGCCTCCCACGTGCGCGATGCGTCTGCAAACTACCATCGCACGTTCACCGTCCGCTCACGTGCTACAGGAGCAGCGTCACTCCTGCAATGACTGTCTCATATTTGCTGTCCTCCGATGATTCGGGGTACATGTTGTTGGTGGATATTGCATATTTGACTTCCAATAACAGCGGCGTCGCAGCGATAGCGATCTTAGCGCCAACTGCTATGTCGACCATCAAATTACCATCAGCTATGTTTTCCATGATGTCATACTCGTCGTGATACTTCTCACCATCGTCCATTTCCGTATCCATCACCACCTTGCCTTTGGTCACAATGCCGTAGGACACTCCAAAGGCCGTGTACGGGGCAATCGGCGTGAGCCCAGTCGTCGCACGCAATGCGATGCCACCGACTACATGCCCTAGCGTCAGTGCTCCGTGGCTACGGCTGCCGCGATGGTAGGGCCCGCCGTCCCATTCGTCATATAGCGTCTCCCCTCTTGTCACATACGCTACGGATACATCCAGTGCAAGTGTGCGCGTGAATGACCAAGCGATGCCACTCCCCAGTGTCAGGCCGGTATAGCTCGAATACCGTACCTCAAAATCGTGGTAATTACGCCCCTCGCGCACTGGCCTTGTAAAGGTCCCGCCCGCACTAATACGCACCCGCACGGAGCGTGAGTGAAGAGCTTCTGGAAAGGCGTCGAGTGGATAGAGCGCGTCCCCTGTTGTAGGTCGCGCGTTGCCGTGCCGTGGCTTCCAAGACAACTCGGTGGTGCTAGCGTTGACGCGCTGTACCGTGAAGATGACATCCGGACGCATAATGACATCCAGTGTGTCGTTCGTGGCGGGGTCGAGGATTACATCGGTCCTGTGCAGCGTGCAGAACTGGTCGCCTTTGTTGATACCCTCGTTTTGACCCATCCCCAGAAGCGCCCAACCGTCATCAACATCTAGCAGGCGTCCTCTTGCTGTAGCTCCGGCATAGGTCTGCAGGCGAGGGAGTGCGGCCCCGCACTGCGTGCAATACTTGTTCCCATCTGGATTGACGTGCTCACAGTTGGGGCAGACGATTCCCTCATCACTGACCGCGACATCGCAGGTCAGGGTGACTGCCAGGAGTAGCGGTAGCAGAATTGGAAGGATCGACTTCAATTCGGAGCTCCTTTCTGTATGCCCGTAGTCTGTTGTCATTGGGCTGATCGTCGGCCTATTCGCGCAGTACGATCCCATTTCGTGCCACGTTGAGTTGCGGCCAGGGACAGGCCTAGTTGAGCATCGCCACGCCCCCAATGCCGAAACGTGTTACCCCGACGGTTGCACCCCTTACGTCGATGGAGTAGTAAGCGAGGTTTGCTTCGAGGCCCAGCGATAGGTGATGGTGCGTTTTCCAGACGTGGCCGGCGCCTCCAGTCACGCCCCACCCCATGAAGAACGCACAAGGGCCGGGATCATATGTGAGACTGGCTGGGCCGGCGCCCAGGTAGATATAACCACGATTCTCCAGCCCTGAATGTCGAGGTGACAGGAAGCGGTACCATCGGGGCATCCACTCTTGCGTCCACACGTGGACCTGAGAAGATCCGACGGTGCCTGCGAACATTGCGCCACTCCAGCCGACGTCCAGGGCATACCGTTCACCGTACTCCAACCCCAGTCGCAGTTGCGTGCCTAGATTAAGGCTTCCTCCGCTCCATCCAAGGGAAGAGACGTTGTCAAACATCACGCTCTCACCGGCGATGAAGAAGAGCGTCTTCTTGGCGGCGTGCTGCACATCGCCTGCAGTCCGTGGCAATCGTTCTCCGCAGTGGACACAGTAGGAATTCTCATCTGGATTCTCTCGGCCACACGACGGACAGCTCTTGCTGGTCGTGCCGGCCTCCGCAGTGGATATGATCATTCCAACGGTCAGACAGCTGATCACGGCGACAACCAGAAGCCCCGCCCGAAGCCCAAATCTCATGGAACCCGCTCGCACATCTACCTCCCACCTATCTCCACCCTGGGCTAATCGCTGAAGGGGCGTACCAACGCCTCTGGTCCCAGGCACATGCAAGGTTTACGCCATTTTGGCAATTAGGGACTGTTTCTCTGGAGCGGGTGCAAGTTGCTTGCATAGAATCAGATACAGTCGACGCTCTGTTCGTCCCGCACGTCTTCTTCATGCCAGATTTCTCATCGATGAGAGGGGATACGCTTTGATGGAGGCTAATCGGCTACCACACAATCGGTTTCAGGCTTGCGTGAAGGTGAGGGTGGAAGATGCCCCCCGCAAACCGGAGGTCATTGCGTGGCCAACTCCATCAGGCCATTGTCGCCGATTGGACACCGCGGGCCACCGCGGGCCAGCGAGATGGTCCGGCTTGTCCGGAAGTCCACGGTGCACAGTGAAGGGCTAACCCAACGGGGAATCGCAGCCAAGCTCGGCATCACCCAGCCGGCGGTCTCGAAACTGCGAAAGCAGGCTCATCACGCAGGCTCATCACGCAGAAAGGACGTTGGCTGATGCTATCCCCCGATTTGGACTTCCACATACATACCGCTCAGCGATCTCAAAACTTCCGCGGTTCACATGCTGGCCTGGCCGAGCAGGTGCGGCAGTGCCGCGAAAGGCTCGCCCACATGACGGCCACCATCGACGCCAATGACAGCATCTGGTCCCTGTGGCTACGCACTCCAAGGGGTAGCTCTGGGGATTTCGGCGACTATGAGTCCTACCTGGCCGACGGAGAAGTCAGCTCCCGGGAGGAGTTCGAGGAGCTTTGGCTGCTCGAGTACCCCGAGCCCGTCCAATGGTGGCGCCTGAGCATCGTTCACTACGCCGACCAGCTGTGGTTCTTCCTGGCCGGCAAACTCCAGTTCGGCGTCGACCTCGCGCGGGGCGTCTTTACGGCCATCGATCCCGCCGACGAGATGACTCAGTCATTCCTGCGCTGGCTTCTCGAAAGCACAGGTCGGGAGGTGGACCGACTCTTGGAAGACCCGCTCGCCTACAACAAGGAGATCGGCCGCGATCTTCCCCTGCACCTGCGCTACGGCCGCCTGAAGCGCCGGGATCTGTGGCGCCAATGCGGTCGCGACACCGGTGAGAGTCATCCCTTTGCCTCGGTGGACGTGACCGGCTTCAGCAAGCTCGTGGCGGATTTGGATGAGACGCGCGTCATCCCGCGGATGAGCGTCTCCTCATTCCTGGAGTACTGCCGGACTTGCTATCTAGCGATTGGCTACGAGGCCATCGATCCGGCGCTCCCTGCCAGGGAGATGTATCGCCGCATGGCCGACGGGCGCGATGACGGCCTGCTCAGTCTTCCTCTGGGCGACACCGAGGCCTTCCGGCAGTGGTGCGGGCGCGGCTCGCTCGGCGGCCATCCGTTTGAGATCTGCCGCGGTGGCAACCGCACCCACATATCGCTCCATCCAACGAAGCGCGAGCAGGGTTGGCAGCTCACCCTCATGGGGTTCAGCCGCGCCCGTGTGGAGGAGACGGCCAAGATGGCGCTTGCCCTGTACCAAGCCGGCGCACCGCTCTGTCTGCCACACAAGGAGGAGATGCTTCGGATGATCACCGGGGCCGATTTCATCGGAATCGTGCCCCGGGACTGCGGGCTGGGGTACAACCACGCCGACTTCCCCAAGGAGGATCGGATCTACGATTTCGCTCATCTGTGGACGCTCGAGGATCTGTGCGGCGGCATGCCCGAGGACGTGTTCTGGTATCCCTTGAAAGAGGTCACCGTTGCGAGGACAACCCGGGACTAGCAAACGCCCCGGGAGATGGATTCCGCGCTTGCTGCCTGCGCTGCGCACGGTGGGCTGCGGAGGTCTCCACGCGTCACGTCCCGCCATCCATTCGATCAGGGGCTCTGCTTCGCCTGATCGGTCGCGACACGAATGACATCATGAGGCGTTAGAACGCCCCACGGACGGGCGTGGCGGAAGCGGGCCGCAATGCAGGCTCTCGGGAAGGGGCATCCGCTGGAGGCTATCCCGCTCTTGCATGCCACCCCACCGATGCTGGAAGATCGAACCCTCGGGAAGGATGCTCCCGGGCGCAGATCTTGCCCCCGGGATCGCATCCGCCGCAATCGCAGACAAAGACAAACGCCGAGGTCACGCGCTATGCCCCGTAGCAAACCGAAATCGCACCCGTGGCAGTTCTCGCGCCGCTTTCGGCGCCACGCCTTCGGCTGGCGGTCGCAGCCGGCCATCCAGCGCGTACGCGAGGCTGTATCGGAAATCAAGAAGGTGAACCGCACCGACAAGCTCCTGGCCGCCGAGGGCGCCGTGCGCTTTCTCGAGAAGGTCTCGCCCGCCCTCGAGCACGTCGACAGCTCCTCGGGCGCGATCGGCACCGCCGTCGACAAGGCCATCGAGGCCCTCGTGCCGATCATCGCCCAGGCGCCGGCGACCGAGGCCCTACGGGATCAGTGGCTCGAGCGGCTGTGGATTGCCTACGAGGAAGATCAGATGCCCTACATCGAGCTGCTGGGCGAACACTGGGCCGAGCTGTGCGCCTCGAAGGAGAAGGCCTCGGAGTGGGCCGACAATCTCATCGACATCTGCCGCACGGCCCTCAATCCCGACCCGGACATACGCGGATTCTTCGCCGGCACGACCAACTGCCTCGATTGCCTGTTCGCCGCCGGACGCTACCAGGAGATCATCGAGCTCATCGACACCGACCCGCATCCGATCTGGCACTATCGGCAATACAAGGTCAAGGCGCTCGCCGCCCTGGGAAGGCCCGAGGAGGCCATTCGCTATGCCGAGCAGGAGGTCGGCATCAACGATAGCCCGCACGGGACCGCTTTGGTGTGCGAACAGATCCTGCTCGATCGGGGGCACCGGGAGGAGGCCTATCGTCGCTATGCGTGCCTTGCCAACCAGCGGGGAACCTATCTGGCCTGGTTTCGCGCGGTGGCCAAGAAGTACCCCGAGAAGAAACCAGAGGAGATCCTGGCCGACCTCGTCCGGTTCACCGAGGGCGATGAAGGCAAATGGTTCGCCGCCGCCAAGGACGCGGGGCTCTTCGAAGAAGCGATTCAGCTCGCCAATCAATCCCCCTGTGCCCCACAGACGCTCACCCGCGCGGCCCGTGACTTCGCCGAGAAGCGCCCCGTCTTCGCGATGGAGTCGGGCATCGCCGCACTCCGCTGGCTCACGGAAGGGTACGGCTACGAAATCACCGGCATCGACGTGCTGGATGCCTACGCGCACACGATGACCGCGGCCGAGAACGCCGGCCGGGCCAAGGAAGCGCTGGCACGCATTCACTGGCTCGTGGCCCAGGAACGACACGGCGAGCGCTTCGTGACGAAGGTCCTGGGGCGGGAGCTGGGCCTATCGCGGTAGACGACTTCTCGACGAGTACGAGTCTTGATCCAGAAGGAGATGTAATGA
This sequence comes from uncultured bacterium, assembly GCA_964654025.1. Taxonomy (GTDB): domain Bacteria; phylum Eisenbacteria; class RBG-16-71-46; order CAIMUX01; family WJJG01; genus CAYQJL01. The sequence goes on along the minus strand of CAZZIF010000062.1, from coordinate 6,619 downwards.
ATACTCCACAGGTGCTTGGCTCTTCACTGGCTTTTCACTGACTTTTCACTGGCTTCCCTGGCCACATCACGGGGGTGCAGCATAGAAGAGAAGACCCCTTCGTTCGAGCCGCCGGCGATTGGGCCTAGCCCGCGGCTGAAGCCACAGATTTGCGCAGCGTCGAACCGCAGGCCAAGAGCCTGCCCCAGATCGGGGAGCGCAATGGTGACGAGGGAACCCGAGAGCGCGCCAAGGAGCGCGCCGCTGGCCACGACCAGCAGCACGGTCCGGCCATGCGATTACGCTTCGATGGCGGCACCTCCTGGTTGTCGCACCGCCCAGTCTACTCCCGCCTCCTCCGACCCGGGGCGGGAAACTCCCGGGTCACCATCGTCGTTTGACGGCCGGCGGGGCACACGTGTACCTTGCTCTCAGGGAAGGGAGACACATGAGCATGGGATCCGCTAGAGCGGGCTGGCTGCTCGCGGCCGTGCTGGCCGTCGCGCTGGCCGTGAGCCTGGCGCCACGCCTGGCCGGCACGTTCGGCGAAACCGATCCGGCATCCGCGCCGCGGGGCGGCGCCGGCGCGGACCCATCGTCGAGGACGGTGACCGGGCCCGATGCCACCGCCACCCGTGCGGCCATCGAGCGCGCCGCGGCCTGGCTGGCCCAGACGCGGATACGGATGGACGATCCAGCGCAACTGGGCCGCTTCCGCTTCTACGTCATGGAGGTGCGCTGCTGGTACCTGCTCCATGCCTTCGCGCGCGAGGACGCCGAGCGCGCCCGCTACCGCGACGCCGTGATCGAGCGGCTGCAGCTCCTGGGCGACGGGGCGGCGCTGGTGCAGTTTCTGAGCGGAGCGCACATGCCCAATCTCATCACCGATCTGCTGATCCTGGTGGTGATGGCCCAGGATCTCGGCCTGCGCCTCCCGGCGCTCGATGCGGCTTTGCCCAAACTCTATCGCCTGGGCGACGACCCCAACCGTCCGGTCGCCCTGAGCGTCGCCCTCACGTACCTGGCGCAGGAGGCCGGTCTCGGCCCGCGCCCCACCGTGGCAGAACTCCGGCAACAGGGCATGCTCGCCGAGCGGCCGCGCGAGGCCACGATGAGGATGCCCGAGGTCTACCACCTGACCCACGAGATCTTCGGCTACACCGAGTACGGTCTCGCGCCCGGCACCTTCACACCGCTCGAACAGGCCTACCTCGACCGCAGCCTGCCGTTCTGGGCCCTGCTGCACGTGATCCTGAATCTGCCCGATCCGGCGGCCGAGATCGGCATCTGCCAGCAGGTCAGCGGCAGCGCCTGGACCTACGGCTACGGCGAGAACATCCGCTATCTGGTCGAGATCCAGTCGCCCGCGGGCACCTTCGGGGAGTCCACGTTGACGACGGCCGAGCCGGATGCCACCCGCCTGGGCTACCTGCACACGCTGATGGTGGCGCTGCACGCGCTGCTGGGCCACGAGGCGCTGTTGACGGTGGGCGAGCTGCCGGGCAAACCCTGAGGAGGCGGCGCCGGCCTCCAGCTTGAGAATCCGGCGCTGCGCCACCCGACCTTGCGGCGAGCAAAGGTGGTCGAGTCGAAGCCGGCCGGCAGCGAGGGCAACCTCTGTCCGGCCTCCAGCCGTTGACCTCCGCCACGAGCGCGTCTTTCATCATGGATGACGCTGTTCGGTGAGCGGTGAAAGAGGACCATGGGTAAACGGGAGTGGCTGCGAACCGGGTCCCCGCGCTATCCCCCCTCTGGTCGCTCACCGTGACGCCAATTGTCGGTGCGCCTCGTGATGCAGTATCGTGACCTTCTCCCAGAAGGTCCGTTCAGCCTTGATCGCCCGCACTGCGCAGTAGGGTCGCGCGAAGAGCTGTGGAAAGGCAATTGCCGCAAATGATGTGATCTCATACTCGGCATTGGGCACCCAGGAGGCCAGGGGACCAATCTCCAGTTGAATCTCCGGGTGTAGATAGTCACTCGGAAAGGCGGCTGAATACCTGATTCCGATCACTTCGGGATTCTCGTCGATCGAGGCCGACCACCGGTCACCGAGCGCATCGACGATCTGGGGCAGAAGTCTCCGCTTCAAATGGGCTTGAGCCTCGGCAAACAAGGACCTGTTGAACGTATTCTGTTTCGTTCGTCACCTCGGCGCCATCGGATCCTCGGAACAGACTTCGCGCATGCGATCCCTCCGGTCGCGTTCAGGCCAATACGCAATGGAATCCACTACTCCGCTTCCTGACAGATTCTCACGATCGCATCGTGAACCCAGCCGCGAACGGCGCGGGTGTCTTTCAGGATGCGGGACGGGAACGCACCGGTGGAGCCCGACACCCGGCGGCTCGTCCCGAGACATCGCCCTTTTCTAAGCATCTCAAGATGGTAATCTACCTGTAAGCGAAAGGTGTTTGCCGGAAGAGCGGAGGGATGCGGTCATGGCACGGATCGACATTCCGCTAGCTGAGATTGAGGGTTTCTGCAAGCGGAACCACATCAGAACACTGGCTGTCTTTGGATCCGCTCTGCGCGATGACTTCACCCCGCAGAGCGATGTCGATATCTTGGCGGAATCGCCTGATTCACGGCTACGATGCAGTCGACTGCGACGTACTCTGGGCGATTGCCAAGAGCGACCGTCCGCCCCTGATTCGCGCTCTCGAGTGCATCGTCCAGTCATCATCCTAGGCCTCGTCTTGGTCCCCACCAGAGGCTCCGGAGAACTCCGAAGAACCCGGGGGTGCTTCAGTCGAGCGGGTTTCTGATTCCACCGGCGGAGGAATCCTCCCCTTCGATCTCCCGCAGCGCAATCCGCTCGAGCTCAGCGAGAGACCGGATCGTCACCTCCGGCATCGCCCGAAGTGGGCAGTAGGCATTCCACAGCGGGCTGTAGGGAAGAGCGGTGTCAGACGGCTCGATGATGCTGAGATCCCTGGTCACCAGAAAGCAAAAGGGCCGTGGCTTTCGTGTCTCCCACGGTAGACCGCTGACATAGCGCTTCGCTAACTGCTCCGACATCCGCACTTGCTTCGCATCCAAAAGGGGGAAGATCGAACTCCTGGCTTCATCCTCGGTAGCTTCTACCCAGAAGCCATCCATCGCCTTCCTACCTCTGTCGGAATCCGCAGGTATCCAATGTGGCCAAAAACACCGAATCGTCATCTCACCCTCGGGGCAGTGGTTTGCAAGCACTCGACCTCCCGGGTCCGAAGACATCCGCGAGGCGCTGCGCTTTGCGGCCGAGGCACTCCAGCGCATCTGCGCGCGTCGACTCTGTGCGCGTCAACCCTTCGATTGGCGTCGAGGAGCCTGCCAACGCAGCGAAGGCTCCTTCTTGCGCAACGCACAGTCACGCAAGTAGAGATTGATGAGATGCTGGTAAGGCAATCCGGTGCGCACCGCGAGTGCTTTGAAGTAGGCGACAGTATCACGATCCAGGCGGATCGTGATGGACTGCTTCAAGTGGCGCGCGTAGGGATTCTTGCGAGCCTTCATCTTCGAGAAGTCATAGTGATCTCTCATAGCGGCTAACCCCAATAGTCGTTTTGCTCGCTTCGGTCGGCCTTGCGTGCCGAGATGATCCGAACCACGAGGTCAGCCTCGCGGAAGCAGTGGCACACAACCAACACCCGAAGCTGGAAACTGAGTCCGAGAAGAATGAACCGATCCTCATCCTCTGAATCATCCGGGTCATCGTAGACCTTCGCGTTCTCATCTCGGAACGCGGTCGCAGCCTCTTCGAACCACACCTTGTGCTTTCGATAGTTGGCGCGATCCTTGCGTTGATCCCAAACGAAATCAAGATCACTCATACGTACAGTGTACGTACTGGCAGGTTTCAGGTCGACGGGACATCGTGGTGCGTTTGAGGTAGGCGTGCCACGTGGTGCTGCATCTGCCCGTCCGGGAAGAGGTGAAGAGGCAAGGACACTTCATCGGCCCGCCGGCACAGCCGATCGATTCCCCACCCTGACTTCCACCACTTGCACATCGGGGTCCCTGTCCAGGAGCACCCGCAAGGGTTCGCCCTCGCCGTCCACGACGACGCTCTGCCCCCCATAGACCTTGCCCGCCCATGGTCCGTGGGTGATCCGCCCGACGCAATTCGTGCAAACCACGGGGCATCCGGCCCACCCGGCCGTTCGGGCCATCATCCTGGCGAGGACCTTGCCGTGACGCGGCCACCTCTGCTTCTCGGCGGCCCACCCGACAGGCACCAGCAGGAGGTCGGGCGAATAGAGGCCCATCTGCCGCATCAGCGTTTCCTCGAAGGCGTCCGCGCAGATGGCGATGCCGATCGTGCCCAGGGGGGTCTGGACCACCCTCATCTCTTCCGGCCTGCCGTCCTCGTAGGGCGGATCGAACAGGTTCAGCTCACGAAGATTGTCGATCTTGCGTTGGCTGAGGAGCAGGGTGCCGTCGGGTCCGATGAGCACCGCCGAGTCATAGAGCTTCTCTCCATCCTTCTCATCCATGCCAATGCAAATCGACAGGTCATGCTGGCGCGCCAGCTCGCCCAGACGTTCCGATGTGGGGCCGGGAATGGGATCGGCCCGGCTGTGGGCCTCGGGATTGATCCAGCCCAGAATGGCGGACTCCGGGAAGGTGGCGAGGTCGGCTGCCTGGCCCGCGGCTTGCTCCAGGGCGTGTTCGATCCGCCGCAGGTTCCCTTCCGCATCGCCGTCAATACAGAGGATCTGGCAGACGGCGATCCGCACCGCACGCGTGCCCGCCGTCTCCGCTTCGGGGGACGCCTGCATCTCGGAGGCCCCGGCATATGAATCCTGAACCCGAGGCGTTGCGGCCGGATCACCAGCCGGTGCCGCGGCGAGCAGCAAGCCGAGCGAAGCGGCACACAGGTTCGAGACGGACTCCCAGCGCCACCGGAGGGAACGCAACCTCGCCGGGAGATCTCTCCCAGGGGGAAGACGGCCTTGCTTCGCGCACGCGTGCCGCACTCGAGCTACTCCCGATAGCAATTCCTGAGCATTCCCCAGGACGTCTTCTCTGCGGGCGTGGACTCCTGGACCTCGAAGATCACGTTCAGGCAGCGGGCGATCGCAGTAGTAACCCCAGTGGTATGAACCCGGACCCATGACTCGTGGAAACCGGGTTCCAGGTTCGTGGCATCGGCATCGATCACCAGGCTGTTGCTGTACCACTCAGGCCCGTCTTCCACGTGTCCACTGCACCAGGCCTCACCGGTGGTGACCTCGAACAGCCCGTGACAGCTCTCGTCGAACCAGTGCTCCGCACGGAAGACGGTTGCGTCTTGGGCGTGCCCCCCGGGTGCGGCCGTAAGCCTCATCACATCGATCGTCAAACACGGCTTGCAGTAGGAGAACCGCCAGGCACAGGGTTGGTTGGTGTACTCGCACTCAGTGGCGGCCTCACCCCGGATGCGGCTCGAAGCCTCGACCTCAAACCCCTCGGGCGGGCACCCGATCCAGAGCGACGGCGGCCACGAGAAGCTCAAGGTCCCGTAATCGCCCACGTCGAAGACCAGCGTGACCGCCAGGAACATGTCGTCGACGGGATCACAGGGCCACCCCAGTTGGACGTAGTGAGGGCTGGATCCCGAGTGGTCGATGAATCCTACCCCTCCTCGGCAGACGGCAACGTCGACGAACTGCCACTCGTCCGGCCAGTCCATGTATCCTGTCAGACCGGCAACCGGCTCTCCGCAATACAGGTACGGATCGATGAAGATCTGGAACTCGATCAATCCCGTCTCACTCGTACTCGTGGCCATCTCGGAACAGTCCGTGATTTCGGTCGTGCAGTATGTCTGTGGGTCTTCGGCGGGCATCACGTTGAAGAAAACGATCGCCTCGGGTGCGATATTGGCGAGACACGGAACGGCGAGACCACAGAGGAAGAAACAGGTTCCCAGCAGAGCTGCCAGGGTGGAGCGGAACGGTGCTTCGACGAACAGGTAGCGCGGCATTGTAACCCCCTTTCGGGGTCCTGCGCTGGACCGGCAGAACCCACAGTCGGACACGCCACACATCGCGTTCAGCCGAGTATCATTGTCCGCCCGGGGCCGGGAAGGTGTCAACGCGATCTTTCACCCGTTTGCGGGGGTAGGCGGCAACTGCCCGTGCGATCTCCGCTGCCTGCGGCCCGGCGCTCCGGCAATGGAATCCTGTTGGTAGACTTCGACGGTTCTGTGCCACCATCACCGTCCCGCAGCAAACAACCGCCGCGTCACGCCGTTGGCAGCGACGCGTGCGTACTCCGAGTAGGGCTTATCGTAGGTAAACTCCCCGCCCTGGGAGTTGGCCGTGGCCGACCCCTCCCAGACGACATCGCCGGGCTCGCAGTCCCAGACCTGGCAGAAGGCGCTCACCTGGGAGGTGCGCACCGTCTGGACGCCGCTCAGGAAGTTGTAGGAAGTCTGCGTCTTGCTGTGAAAGTCCTCCAGGCTCACGAAGAGCAGGTAGCGAACGCCCAGGGTATCGCCGAGCTGCGCGACATTATCCCGCTGCAGGATCGCTGTCTCGCGGTAGGTCGTGATGAGATCCTGGTAGGTACCGGAGAGATCGGCCGCGTTGATCCGGTCCATCGTCTCGCGCCAGTCGAGGAAGGTACACTCCCCCATGGCCGTGGCGACAGCACTCGAGACCTGCTCCCCCATCGG
>CAZZIF010000061.1:0-15663 GCA_964654025.1 uncultured bacterium | reverse complement strand
TTGGGGGCAGGCCGGGGCGCTTCTGTTGCTTTTCCCCCGGGGCAGAATACGCGGTACGGACTCTTCGAACGTCTTGGCGACGCTACTGCCCGACCGCCGACTCCCTCCGCTTGGTCCGCGTCACTGCCGCTTGGGACTACGTGGCTGCCGACTCGGCTTCGGCGTGGCCGCCGCTCGGGACTACGTGGCTGCCGATTCGGCCTCGGCGTAGATCTTCTCGGCGTACTCCACGTCCTTGCGGCTGCCGATGATTAGCGGCACGCGGTGGTGGAGGCGCTTGGGCTCGATGTCGAGGATTCGCTGGGTGCCAGTACTGGCGCCGCCGCCCGCCTGCTCGGCGACCATGGCGAGGGGGTTCGCTTCGGGCAGCAGGCGCAGCTTGCCGCTCTTGTTCTTCGAATCGGCCGGGTAGAGGAAGACGCCGCCGTAGAGGAGATTGCGGTGGAAGTCCGAGACCAGTGACCCGATGTAGCGGGCCGAGTAGCTTCTGCTCTGGTAGTTGTTCCCGCTCTTGAAGCCGTCGACGATCTTGCGCGTGGGTTCATCCCACTTGAAGTAGTTCCCCTCATTGACGCTGTAGATGCGGCCCTCCTCGGGAATCTTGATGTCCGGATGCGACAGGAGGAACTCTCCGACGCTGGGATCGAGGGTGAATCCCCATACTCCGTGGCCGGTCGTGTAGACCAGAATGGTGCTCGGTCCATAGATGATGTACCCAGCGCAGACCTGGTTCTTGCCGCGCTGCAGGATGTCCAGGTGGGTGCCGGTGGGGCCGGAGCTGACCCGGCGCTGAATGGAGAAGATCGTGCCGATGCCCACGTTGGCGTCGATGTTCGAGGATCCGTCCAGTGGATCGAAGGTCAGCACGTAGTTGCCGACCGCGTAGCGTTCGGGGATTGGGATGATGTCCTCGTGCTCCTCGGACGACATCGCGCACAGGTGCCCCGTGTAGCGAAGGTTGTGAATCATGATCATGTCGGCGTACTCGTCCAGTTTCTGGACCTCTTCGCCCTGGACATTGATCTTGCCCGTCAATCCGAGGATGTCGACCAGGGCTGCCTTGCGGGTCTCTCGGCTGATGATCTTGCCCGCGATCATCAGGTGCATGAGCAGGCTGCTCAGCTCGCCGCGCGCGGCAGGCGACAGGCGGTGCTGCTGTTCGGCAACGTGTTCAGAGAAGCTGATGCCGATGAGCCTGTTGGCGTTCTCGTTGTTCGCGGGGTACACGGCCATGTCCGAAACTCCTTCCTTGTCGCGTGATCCGCCCGGTCTGCGTCGCGACGATCATCGCCGATCCCGGCGGCAGAGACGGTTCCGCCGAACGATTATAGCGGCCGTTCCCGTGAGGCGGAACTTTTATTCTTGCCCGCCTGTTGGCCCCCTCCTACAGTGAGGTACCTCCATCGTGCGATGAGTGCGGTGCGCCGGCGCCGATCCGGATCAGGCGCGTCGTCCCAGAGGGCATATGGAGGCCGGCCCTTATCCCGAGGGCTGTGGAAGGCAGGGAGCCAGACAATCATACGGAGGGAGGTGGCGCCTGTGAAATTGACGCCCCTGGAGGTCCGCAAACAGAGCTTCCGCAAGACCATGCGAGGATTCGACCCCGAGGAAGTGCGTATCTTCCTGGACATGGTCGCCGACGAATACGAGCGGGTCCTTCAAGAAAACGGGATGCTGAGCGAGAAGGTGCGGTATCTCAGCGAACGGCTGGAGGAATATCACAACCTCGAGAAGACGCTGCAGAGTTCGATCCTGACCGCCGAGCGCATCGCGGCCGAGTCGCGTGAGCAATCCCGAAGTGAGGCCGAGAGCATCATCAACGACGCCCACGTACGTTCCGAGCGCATCCTGGAAGACTCGCGCAGCCGGCTGCGGCTGTTGGGCGAGCAGATTCACCACCTGAGCCGGCAGAAGGAACTCTTCCTGCAGCGCTTCCAAGACCTGCTCGACGGTCAGAACCAGTTCCTTGGCAGCCACCGGGATGATCTGAAGACGATCGATGAGCTCGACGCACGGGCCGAGTCGCTGGTGGCGGAGACGACCCCGATCGAGGAGGAACCGCCCGCCGGCGCCGATCTGGCCGAGCGTGGGGTGGAGGATCCGGCGACGGAAGCGTTCCTGCCCGCGGCCGGGCTTCGGGAGCGAAGCCGGGACGAGCTTCACCGACCTCCATCCGAAGAAGCTCTGGCCGAAGCCGGCGAAGTCGTTGGAGGTGGCGAAGAGCGAGAGCGCCCGGTTCTGACCGGCGGATCGGGCGAAGGCCCCGGACGGGATCCGGAGGTGGTCCGCCCGCGGACCGGGCCTCATCAGCAGACGGCTTTCGGAACCGATTCGGCGAATTCCCCGGACGCGGGGCCTGGTCCCGCGCGCCGCGAGGATGGCCCCGCGCGCCGTGAGGATGGCCATGCGCGCCGCGAGGAAGGCCCCGCACGCCGCGAGGAGGATGAGGAGGCGCCCCGGCGCGAGCGGACTGCCTACCACGAGCCACGATCCCGCGACGCCGACGCCGAGGGCGAGGCGGACGATGACGCTGGGTTCTTCAGGCCGAGGGAACGGGCGGAAGGCTTCTTCGAGATCAACGCGGAGGAGGGTGCGCGCAAGTGAACGACGAGTCTCGGATGCTCGACCGCCATCCCCGCAATGCCCATTCATCGCTCTCGCTCCGGAGTCGGGCCGAAGAGGCGGCTCGCTTCCTCGAAACGAAAGGCTTCGCTGCTCCTGACGTGGCGCTGATCCTGGGTTCGGGGCTCGACGGCCTGGCCGAGAGGTTGACACTGGATGCGACGGTGCCCTTCGAGGAGATTCCCCACTTCCCTCTTTCCACCGTGGCGCATCATCTCGGGCACATGCTCTTCGGACGTCTGGCCGGCAAGACGCTGGCGGTCATGAAGGGCCGGGTCCATTACTATGAGGGCTACTCCATGCAGGAGGTGGCCTTCCCGGTGCGCGTGCTGCACGCCTTGGGTGCGCACACATTGGTCGTCACCAGCGCGGTGGGCGGCCTCCATCCGCTCTACCGCGAGGGCGATCTCGTCGCGGTGGTCGATCACATCAATCTGATGGGCGACAATCCCCTGATCGGTCCCAACGACGACAGCCTGGGGCCGCGTTTCCCCGACATGAGCGAGCCTTACGACCGCGCCCTGATCGAGCTGGCCGTCGGCGCCTCATTGAGTCGAGGCATCACGCTTCACAAGGGTGTGTTTGCGGGCGTCGCGGGTCCCAATCTGGAAACCCGCGCCGAGTATCGATTCTTGCGCATGATCGGCGCTGACGTCGTGGGGATGAGCCTGATTCCGGAGAACCTGGCGGCCGTTCACGCCGGTATGCGGTGCCTGGCCTTGTGCGCCGTGACCGACATGTGCTTGCCCGATGCGCTCCAGGTCGCCAATGTCGAGAAGATTCTTCGCGCTGCCGCAGCGGCCGAACCCCATCTCAACGCCGTCGTGGAAGGCGTGCTTGGCGGCATGGGCGCGATGGCGTGATCCGTTTCTACGCAACTGCCGTGGTCGTTCTGCTCACCGACCAGGCCAGCAAGTGGCTGGTCCGATCCGAGCTGATTCCGGGGGAGGCCGTCTCCGTGATCGGCTCCTGGTTCATGCTGCGGCACGTGCACAACGCGGGCGCCGCATTCGGCCTGTTCCCCGGCAATCGGATCGCGTTCATTTTCGTCTCACTCGTCTCGGTGGCCGCGGTCATCTACCTGGTGAGTTCGGGGCGCTATAACATCCGCGGCAGCCGAGTGGCCTTCGGTATGGTGTTAGGAGGCGCGATCGGCAATCTCATCGACCGCCTCTGGCTCGGCTATGTCGTCGATTTCCTCGATGTGGGGATCGGCGCCTATCGCTGGCCGACCTTCAATGTGGCCGATATTGGGGTCACGCTGGGTGTGCTCTTTCTGGCGGCCGGCTTCATCGCCATGGAGTGGGCCAACCGTCACGATCACGGCGAGAACGCGAACCCGAGCGAGAGCGAGAGCGAGGCCGAGAGCAGCAGTCGGAGCGGGAGCGAGAGTGAGAATGAGTGCCAGGGGGATCGAAGCCCATGACCGGTTCCATAGACGATCGGCAGCGGGAACTCTTCGTGGAGGAAGAGGGTGAAGGAACCCGCATCGATCTCTTCCTGGCCGATCGCGTGGAGGGCATCACCCGCAGTCAGATCCAACGTCTGATCCGTGAGGGCGCGCTGCTGGTCGATGGCGCACCCTGCAAGCCCAGCATGCCGGTCAGGGAGGGGCAGCGGATCACCTGGCCCGCCGACGCCGGCATCCAGCCCATCACGCTGGCGCCCGAGCCGGTCGAGTTTCAGCCGGTCTTCGAGGACGAGGACCTCTTGGTTCTGCAGAAGCCGCCCGGCCTCGTCGTCCATCCCGCCCCCGGCCACTGGTCGGGGACCCTGGTGCATGGGCTTCTGCATCGCTGGCCCGGCTGGCGGGCCCCGGGGGGTACACTGCGCCCGGGGTTGGTTCACCGCTTGGACCGGGAGACCAGCGGCCTGATGGTCGTGGCGCGCAGCGCCCGGGCCTACGAGTCGCTGCGGACCCAGATCGCCGAGCACACCACCGAGCGTATCTACACTGCGCTGGCCTGGGGACAACCGGCTGCCGATGCGGGGGAGATCGACCGTCCCATCGGGCGCGATCCTCGAAACCGGCAGCGGATGGCGGTCGTCGAGCGGGGTGGAAAACCCGCCTTCTCGCGCTGGGAGGTGTTGGCACGGTTTGACTCGCTGTCACTCCTTCGCGTAGGATTGCGTACGGGGCGGACCCATCAGGTCCGCGTTCATCTAGCGAGCATCGGACATCCGGTGTTTGGGGATCCGGTCTACGGAGGCGTTCGCTACCTGAGTCGTCTGGCGCCGAGGGACCGGGTCTGGGCGCAGGCCCTGTTGCGCGAACTCGATCGCACAGGGCTGCATGCATACCATCTGGGGTTCCGTCACCCCGCCGACGGGGAGTGGTTGGTCTTCGAAGCGCCGGTCCCGCGGGACATGGAGCGGGTACTGCTGCGATTGACTGAAGCAGGAGGAAATCAATGAAGGTCGCGAAGCGCATGGAAGGCGATGTAGCAGTCATCACCTTGAGCGGCAAGCTCATGGGCGGACCCGACGCCGACAGCATCCGGGATATGATCAAGGAGCAACTGGAGCAAGACACCAAGCATATACTGATGGACCTGGGAGATGTCTCCTGGGTGAACTCCACGGGGCTCGGTATTTTGATTGCCAGTCACGTGACGGTGACCAATGCAGGCGGGCAGCTCAAACTGTGCCGCGTCGCGAACCGGATCAACCAGATCTTCATGGTGACCAAGCTGCACACCGTCTTCGAGACGTTCGAAACCGAGAAGGAAGCCCTGGCCAGCTTCTCGTCGTAGTTTCGCGGGCCACCGATGCGGGATGGGCACAAACCTCATCCGCCAGATGCGGGTGACAGCGTACCGGCGGCCGATGATCACCGAGGGTGGAAGCGCATGGACCTACGCAAGCCCAACGAAATCAGTGTGACGATTCCCAGCAACCTGGAGTGGTTGAGTGTCGTCGACAAGGTCGTCGAAGGAATCGTGGAGCCGATGGAGTTGAGCGAGGAAGAGGTCAATGCGATCGCCATCTCGGTCGTCGAGGCCGGCACGAATGCCATCCAGCACGGTAACAAGCACGATGAGTCGTTGCCGGTGGATTTCGCCTTCACGATCGATGACGACTGCATCCGGGTCGCAGTCCGGGACCGCGGGCCCGGGTTTGACGTCGAGAAGGTGATGAGCGCGGACCCGACCCAGCCCGAGAACATCCTGGCTCCGCGCGGCCGAGGCATCTTCATCATGCGCAGCCTCATGGACCAGGTCAGCTTCGAAATCGTGGAGGGCGAGGGCTGCTGGGCCATCCTGCGCAAGGCCCGACAGCGTGCAGTCCAGGCCCAGAGCTGCTGAGCACGGCCCCGGCCAACATGACACCCGATTCAATTTCGACAACACATCCCGAGCCGAGCGAGCGCATCCTCGCGCTCGATCTAGGCAAGCGTCGCACTGGCTTGGCGCTCGGCTCCCTGGAGAGCGGGCTGGCCACACCGCACAGCACTGTCGAACTACCCTTTCCGTCGCTGATCGACCATCTCCGCGAACTGGCCCAGGAAGAGGGGGCCAGGTGGGTTCTGATCGGCGACCCCAAGCTGCCCAGTGGCGATGCGAGCGAGATCGGTGTCTACGCGCGCCGGGTCGCCCGGGCCCTGGAAGAGACTGGCCTGCGGGTGATCCTGTGGGACGAGGGCCTGACGAGCTGGGAGGCCGAGCGCATCTTGCGCGAACGGCACCCACCAAAGCGCGCCGGGCGTGGTGAATCTAATGAGAACCGCAGGTCCGGCAAGCGCGGTGGTGGCGGTGGTGGCGGCGCGCGGGATCGTGGCAAGCGCGGTGGAGGCGGCGCTGGCGGCGGAGGCCGCGGACGGGATCGCGGCGAGATCGATCGCCTGGCCGCGGCGCTCCTTCTCCAAGACTATCTCGACCATCACCGAGTAGCCGGCCTGAGGGTGCTCCCGACGGCCGGCAATCACATGAATAACCAGGACGATCGGGATCGGTGGCGCGGTCAAGGTGACGCCAGCGAGCCTGATGGCTCGGCCGATCCGATCGATCCAAACCCACCGGATGACCGGGACAGGGAGGCGAGGTGACTGTGATGCGTGCGCTGGCGTGGATCCTGGTGATGGGGATCATCACGGCGGCGGCGATGGGGGCCTACGGTTGGCATGCGCTGCGAACGCCGGCCGATCCGGAAGGCGAGGAGACCTGGGTCAAGATCCCGCGCGGGGCATCGGTGACCGAGGTCGAATCGCAGCTGGTCGCGCTGGGCCTGTTGCCCGCCCGCACACCTTGGACCTGGTATCTGAGGCTGAGCGGCCAGGATACGAGTATCCGCTCAGGGACCTTCGCACTCTCCGGGGCCCAGACGCCCCTGGAGATCGCCGAGCAGCTCGCCGCGGGTCGCACGGTGCTGCTGCCCGTCACGTTGCCGGAGGGGTTGACCGAACCACAGAGCCTGGCGCGATTGAGTGAGGCATTGGTGGTTCCGCTGTCCGAACTCGAGGACGCGGCCCGGGCGGTGAGCGCGAGCATTCCGGGGGCGCGCCGGAGGGGAACCTTGAGCGGCTACCTCTTCCCGGAGACCTATCACTTCGAGCACGAGACGGCCCCGGTCGAGGTTCTGAAGACCGTGACCGGATCGCTCTTCGAATTCTTCGATGTCGGTCGGCAGGAGGCCGCGGCCAGGCTTGGGATGGATCTGCACGCGGTCCTGACCCTGGCCTCGATCATCGAGGCCGAGACGGCCCGGCCCGAGGAGCGGCGTCGCGTCTCGGCCGTCTTCCACAATCGTCTGAGGCGAGGTATGCTCCTGCAAGCCGATCCCACCGTGGCCTTCGCCACCGGCCGGATCGGCCAGCCGTTGTGGCACGAACACCTGGAAGTCGACTCGCCCTACAATACCTACCGGCATGCGGGGTTGCCTCCCGGGCCGATCAACTCGCCCGGGCGTGAGAGCATCGATGCGGCGCTCGACCCGCTCGAGGACTGCCGGGATCTGTATTTCGTGGCGCGCGGCGACGGGACGCATATCTTCAGCCCGACCCTGGAAGCGCACGAACGGGCCAGACGTTCGGTGCGCCGGGGGAGTTAGGTATGGCTGAGGCGAAGGCTGAGGCAGCCGAAAGGACGCGTGGCGCCGATGGCGGGCGGTCGGCCGGTCGGTTGGCCGGCCGATCGTGATCGATTGGCGTCGGGGGCTGTGCCGTGGTAGGCTCTGCCGCGCGGTGAGGGAAGAGAGGCTTTGCCCGCCACCTTCGTCACACAGTGGTGGGCGTGTTGCGACCCGCACGATGAGGCGGAAGCGACCGGCACAAGCCTCAGAAAGAGAGAGATGGATCGATGGAGACGAAAGCTCGCAAGGCGAAACGAACCGAGCGGCGGGATCGCATGCGGCCAGACGAGGAGACCTACGGCGGCCTGCGCATCGAACGTAGGAACGTCATCCTGTTCGTGATCGCCGTGGCGACCATTGGTCTGGGCTTCGTAAGCCTGGCCTTGGGCTCGACCAGCATCTCGGCGATCTTGCTGGTGGGCGGCTACCTGGGTCTGGTGCCGTGGGCGATTCTGGCTGGGCGTGGGATTCGGTCGGAAGAGGCGGTGGGGACTGATTCCGCCGGGGCGGATTCCTGAACCCAGGATCGGGATTGGCGAGCTAAGTTGCTCGCCCATAGACAGTTGAGGGCGAATAGTTCAGCTGGTTAGAACGCCTGCCTTACAAGCAGGAGGTCACAGGTTCGAGTCCTGTTTCGCCCAAGCTAATTCCTCACAGTGTACTCACATACGCCTCGTACTCCAGCTTGACAGCCACGTCACTGGTTGGTATACTCCTGAATGTGCAAGCTAGCAGTGGATACAAGAAAGGAGGTGCCGGAGCAAGGGTCATCGATGTATCGTCACATCATGACGTCTCCTTGAGGAGCGTCAGGGAGAATGAATTAACCCTTGGGAGGTTAGCAAGAGATGAAGAGGCTTCTTAGTGCTGTGGTCATGCTTGCACTCTGCAGCAGTGTGGCCTATGCAAACGTACCCGATCCCACAGCGTGCGAAGTGACCCCGCTCGACGGGTTCCTGGCTCAGCGCATGGTGGTGATCGGTGATGAGCCGGCGCCTGCGGGCCTGGCCGATATCTCGGTGTTCGTGGCGGCTACCGGTGGTGTTCCTTTGAACAACGTCTTCGTGGAGATCTTCTTCGCGGGCGAGTGTGATGCCACCCTGTGCTACTGCGATGGACTGGTTTTGAGTGGCTACACGGATGCCAACGGCATGATTGATTTCAATATGGCCGCTGGCGGCTGCTGTGAGGTGACCACGGCTGCTCGGATCGTGGCCGATGGCCTTCCGATTCGTGGCTATGACATCGTTGTGAGCCCGGACTACAACGGCGCCGAGGGCGACTGCGGTATGGGTACCGATGACTTCATCGCGTTCGGCTCGCTCGGTTGGGCTGGTGGGCAGAGCTGCTTCGACACCACTGGCGATGGCGGGGTTGACGTGACCGACTTCATCAACTTCGGTAATGTCTGGGGCACCAGCCAGGGTTGTACCCCGGCTCCCTAGTCGTTTCGCTTCATTGATGAACGAGCGGCCCGGAACGTGTGATCCGGGCCGCTTCGTTTTGCCCTCCACTCGCTCTTCGTCCTCCACCGTCCGTCTCGCGCTGGGGAGATGGCTTCCGTTCTGGGCGTGCAGATCGTCGTCCTGGTTGCCGAACCTTTGGTTGGGACCTGGGTATGACCTTACGGATACGACCACCAAGGTCCATGAGTGGGTGGGGAGAAGACATGCTGACCAGAAATCGCAGCCGCCGAGATGGGTCGATAACTCAACGGGACAAGGTTTGGGTGGTAGTGATCGCCGGCGTGCTGGCCTGGGCTCTTAGCGATGCGGCTCTTGCGCAGGATGGGCCCCATGCCAATGCCTACCTCGTGCCGCACGTCGCGCTCGATATCGAATACACGACCTCGATCGACGACTACAGCGGGATGTCGAACCTGCGAAGCTGTGATGAGATCAGTGTGTCCGCCCCGGTGCCGGACGCCGGGGACCTCACGCCGGTGGTCTGGTACGTTCTTGCCGTCTTCGAGGACAGTCCCGGACCGATCGAGATGTACGGCATCGCCTTTGGCCTCGGCGACTACGACGCCACCAACTTCGAGATCTATCGCTCCGGAGACTGCTTCTTCAATCACACCCTGGAGCTGTCCACACCGGGGTGGCCAGGACCCAATACGGGCACTGCCGTGGTAGGAACCGACCAGTACCTCACTCGGGACCCGATCACCGAGATCTACTGGTTCGCTTCCTACGTTTACGGAGAGGCAGAGATCCCCCTCGACATCAATCCGCAGGTCGGCGTGGGGGAGATCGGGACCGGAGACACGCCGCCGGTCATGGACGAGATCTACACCGAAAACTACGGCCGCCTTGCCTTCGGGCGCCAGGGCTACAATCCGTGCGAGCCCATTCCGGCGGCCGGGGCCTGCTGCTTCGCCGAGCAGTGCGAGGTCGTGACCCTGGAGGACTGCGTGGCGGGCGGGGGTGAATACATGGGGGATAACACGACTTGCTTCCCCATCAATCCCTGTGAGCCCGCGCAGGCCACCAGCTGGGGCCACCTGAAGCAACTCTACAACAACTAGCAGTTTCTGCCGGTTGCGAGTGATGTATCCGCTCCGGCCTCGATCCTGCGGTCCGGCCCGCCGGGGTCCGGACGAGAGATTCCCCATTCGGATGCGAGATCCTCCTTTCCGTGCCGCGCGGACAGGTCTATACTGCCTCGTGAGGGCAACCCGAGGGGCTTGGATGTCGCTGCCGGGAGCTGTTTCCTCCCGGATTCGAAAGCCGTTAGCTCGAAAAAAAACTTGTAGTAGCTCCCGAAGCTGCCGTAAAAGGACGTGAGTGCGGTTTTCGTCAGGAAAGCGGTCTGGGGTTGGAATACGCTGGCCGCATAGGAACCCGGCAGGGCACGGAAGCTTTGTCTTTCAAGGAGGTCTAGGTGATGATGAGGAGAGCACTTCTATTTCTGGCGCTCATAGGCTTGGCCTTTGGCGCGAGCGTTCAAACCGTCTTGGCAGTAGAAACCGATCTGAGTGACGGCGTCCTGATCACGCACGCCCCCGCAGGTTTCGTCTACTCAGCGGGTGTGGACTGGTGCGAAGAGTGGGCGACTTATGGGATCAGTAGCTGCGAAGACCAGAACACGAACATGCCGGTCACGGGCAACCCCGAGGAGCCGACGCTGTTCTACGTCGTGTGTGCATGGACGGAGGAGAAGGTCTTCTGCGCGACCGAGTTCGGCTTCGCCGCCGGAACCGGCAGCAATTTCTACTTCACCGAGTACGGTACCTGCCATCCGAATACTCTGGAGCTTTCCACGGACGGTTGGCCTGGTCCGGGTGAGGGCACAGCGGTGGTGGCCACCGACATCCAATTCGCGGGCAACTGGGTTCCGGCGTACTACTTCCTCGGCTATGCCTACTACAGTGACGTGCTCCAGATCGACGTCGATCCCGCGCAGGACTTCGTCGGTACGGGCAACTGCTTGATTCCCCCGCAGATTTGGGATGCCGTCTGTCTGGGCGCGATGGGCATCGGCGACAATCTGGGCGCCGAATGCTGTCCCGATGGCGTGGTGGAACCGGAGGCGGTCTGCTGCATTCTGGGTGAGTGTTCGATCCTGACTGAGGCAGCGTGCACTGACGCTGGCGGGACCTGGTACGAGGAACTCGACAGCTGCGTTCCCAATCCCTGCCCGGAGGAGTGGGCCTGCTGCATTGGCAGTACGTGCACCGTTCGCCCCGAGGAAGACTGTCTCGAGAACTTCGGTGTCTGGCACATCGGCTTCTACTGCCCGACGACCGGTATCGATCCGGTCTACGACTGCGCGGCTCAGGGCGAGCTGACCCCCTGCTGCCTTTCGGAGTCCGATTGTGTCATGGCGTACCAGCAGGACTGCCTCGAGTACTTGGGAGGTGACGTCTACGAGTCCTACGAGTCCTGTGATCCGAACCCGTGCGGGACGCCGGCCGAGAACCACAGCTGGGGTTCGATCAAGACCATCTACCGCTAGACGCGGTCATGGTCGGCGCGGACCGGATACAGATTCATCCGGTCCCGCGAAGCGAAAGACCTCCTGGAACTGGACCCTGCCGGGGCAGTTCGGGTAGATGAAACAAAGGTGAGGATCCTTGTAGGGGATCCTCACCTTTTCGTGGGTGCTTACTTGGGCGATTCACTGCTGGATGGCTCGTTGGGTGATTCACTGGGTGATTCACTGGGTGATTCATTCGCAGGCGATCGAAGCTGCAAGGGACCGCAAGGATCTGCAAGGGGCTGCAGGGAGCCGCAGGGAGCTGGAAGGAGCCGGAAGGAGGGTCTGGCCATGAGGGGTATTGGATCATGGACATGGGGCGCCGCCATTGTGGCCGGCACGTTGCTCCTAGCGCTACCCCAGGTGCACTGCGGAGGTTCGGCCCCCGAGACGCGCGTCATCGTCATCGGTCTCGACGGCGCTACCTGGGAACTCATCCAGCCCTGGATCGACCAGGGCGACCTGCCGACGCTGGCCGATATCCAGTCCCGTGGCGCTTGGGGCGAGTTGCAGAGCGTGGTGCCCTATCTGTCTCCGTCTGCCTGGACGACCGCGATTACCGGCGTCAATCCGGGCAAGCACGGCATCTTCGACTTCCAGCGCCGCCTGCCCAATCAGTCGATCATCGTCAATGAGACGGCCAAGAACCGCCGTGCCCAGCCCATCTGGAAGGCGCTGAGCGCGAACGGCAAGCGGGTGCTCATCATGAACGTCCCGATGACCGATCCGCCCGATGAGGTCAACGGGCTCATGATCGCCGGCTTTCCCCACATGGACGAGGAAGGCTATACGCATCCGTTCGAGTTGGCCGAGCGGATTCAGCCGTACGAACTCGACGACATGCAGATGAAACTGGAGGCCGGGGACGAGGACAGCCTGCTCAACGTCTACTACACGTCGATGGAACAGCGGAAGCGGATCACGCTCGACTGGTTGAAGAACGAACCCTTCGACCTGATGTGGGTCGTCTTCACCGCGATCGACCGCATCCAGCACACCTTCTGGATGTTCTCCGATCCGCAGAACCCGCACTATGATCCTGAGCGCGCGGCGCGCTATGGCAATGCGATGCACGATTTCTGGGTGGAGGTGGACCAGACGCTACAGGAGATTCTCGCGGCGGTGGGGCCCGAGACCTACGTGATGATGCTCTCCGATCACGGCTTCGGCCCCCTGCGGCAGGACTTGCTCGTGCAGGAGTATCTCCGGCGTGGCGACGGGCCGCTCGATGAAAACGAGGTGGGGAGTATCTACTGCCTGGACAAGGGTGACGCCTCGCGGCTCTACATCACGCGCCGCGGACGCGATCCGCAGGCCCCCTGGTCGCCTGAGGAGGCGCTCGCGATCCGGGAGCGCCTGGTGCGCGAGCTGGAGACGGCCCGTGATCCAGTGACGGGAGACCGGCTCGTGGAGGCGGTGTGGACCAGCGATGAGCTCTTCGTTGGCACCTATGCCGAGCTGGGTCCCGATGTGGTGGCGCTGCCAGCGGTGGGCAATTTCATGGTGTATGGCGACACGGAGGCCGAAGGCGGCGAGCCGTACGTGCGCCCGCACGGGCCGCTACTCTCAGGCTGGCACGAGATGAACGGGATCTACACGCTGACCGGTCCCGACATCCGTCCCGGGCGCCGGGATCGCGAGGAAGGGCGACTCTACTCGCTGATCGACATCGTTCCCACGGTGCTCTACCTGCTCGGCGAGCCGGTTCCGATGGGGCTCGATGGACGTGTGATGGAGTCGGTCATCCTACCCGAGCGGCTCGAGCGCCGGCCGCCCGAGAGCGCTCCTCCCTGGGATGAGGACTACCGGGAAATGACGCCCGAAGAACTCGAGAACCTGAAGAACCTGCCCTACATCGGCGGCTGATCGTCGCCGTCGCGCCCGGCCAATCGTCGCGGGCGGCTGATCGTCGCCGTCGCGCCCGGCCAATCGTCGCGCCCGGCCAATCGTCACGCACGCGAGATGGCGAAGCGCGACATCGGTCCGGGGTTCTGCGGCCCCGGACTCAGTCCCCGCGCGGCATCACCAGCCGGATCCCCCTGGCCCGGGCGGAGGTTCCTCAGTGGCTGGACCGTCGGTGGCCGGACCGTCGGTGGCTGGACCGTCAGTGGCTGGACTGTCGGTGGTTGGACCGTCGGTGGCTGGTCCGTCAGTGGCCGGCACCTCTACGTCGAGTCCCATCGACTTGGCCATCTTTGCCAGCCGGCGGGCATTCCCCTCATCGGCCGCGTTCTCCAAGCTGAAGTGAACGAGGGCATGGGCGTCCGCGATCCGGTCTGCGGCATAGAGGGCGCCCGCCGCCATCTGGGTCGAGATCATGCGCCCCGGCTCGGTCCGCACCATCCGTTCGAGCAGGCGAGCCGCCTCCCGCGGCTGCTCCAACCGGAGCAGCACCGTCCCGCGTACATACCAGGCGAATGGCTCATCGGGGAACTCCTCGATGGCCATGCGACTCGCGCTGTCGGCCACAGCCAATGCCCCTGCCGACAGGGCGGCGAGCCCCTCCCGGCCGAGCCGCGCCAAAGGGCTGTCATCGGCCGGTATCCTCTCGGGGGGTAGCAGCATCGCGCCGGCCTGATCCTGGGCCGTGGCGATCGACTGGAGGGTCGTCTGCGCCGCCTCATAATCCGGGAAGAGCTGCAAGGCCCGCTGCAGCGCCATTCGGGCCTGTGGGAACTTGTGCATTTGGGTCGCGATGGCGCCGAGTTCGTTCCAGTAAAGCGGGTGGTTGGGATGCAGGTTCACGAGCCTCAAGGCCAGGGACTCGGCCTCGGCATAGGACTTCTCCACGCGCAGCAGCTCGGCCAGCCCGTAGAGAGCCGGCTCGCACTCGGGATCGACCTCGAGGGCTTTCTCGTATTGCTCGCGTGCGGCCCCGGCCAGCTCCTCGTGCCGGTGCACCAGGGCCAGGTCGCTGTAGGCCAGCGCGTTCTCGGGGTTGAAGAAGATCGCCTCGCGCAACAGGCGTGTAGCCCCCCGCGTGTCCTGCCGCTGCAGGTGCATGCGAGCCTCCTCGCGCCGGTCCTCGGAGCGGTCTTCGAAGCGGGTGCGTGCCCCGGGCAGATCCAGGGCCGAAAGCACGACCAGCAACGCCGCCAGTGGCAGCAGCCAGCGTGGCGGCTGCAACGGCGAGCGGCGCAGCAGGGCCGGCAACTGGGTGAGCGTCAGGATCGCGGCCGGCAGCAGAAGCACGGCCACAGGCCAGCGCGAGGCTGAGGAGTGCAGTCCGAGCACGTTGACCACAGCCAGGGCGGCCACCGGAATCAGCAGCCGACTCGCGCGCCCATCCAGGCTCAAGAACCAGAGGCCCACCACCGCCAGGCCCAGAATCGCAGGGAAGAGGTGCAGTCCCCAGGCAAGGTAAGGAGCCTGATCCCCGAAGACGGCGGTTGGCGACACGGGGTCGGGGATCTCATGCGCGGAGAGCAGCAGCGCGCCTCGGGCCGCGATGGTGCCGACCGACGAGACCGGCTGGGACAGCAAGGTACCGACGCCTTCCCGGCGGAAGTATGACGCCATCTCCAGGTGGTCGAGCACGCGCGCCTCGGCCTGCTGCGCGATCGATTCAGCCTGATCGGGCGTTGTCCAGGCGGGCGGTTCGGTCGCGCGCGGCGTGCCCCAGGTTTCCGGATCCAGGCTGCGGTGGAAAGCGTGGGCGTCGGACCAGTTCCAGGCGAAGCCCCCATCGGGGAGGGTAGCGTGATAGCCGCAGAGCAAGAGCGGTAGCGCGGCAGCGGCCACGAGCACGATCGCCGCGCCGCTCCAACCGGACGCTTTCGCGGGCACGGTCGCGCTGGCGGGCTCCGCCGGCCGCCGCAGCCGGGCCCAGATGGCCGCGGCCGTCAGTGCGAGGAACAGGAAGGGGCGGAACAGGCATCCGGCTCCGAGCAGGAGTCCGCCGACGACCGACCGGCCCCGGTCGGGCCCGGTGGCCAGGAAGAGCAACCGGGTCGTCAGGATCACGAGTGCCAGGATCCAGACGACCGGTGTCAGCCG
>CAZZIF010000060.1:0-15815 GCA_964654025.1 uncultured bacterium | reverse complement strand
TTTTCTTATGCGCGTGAAGGCGGGTCAGCACCAGGCGGCGGAAGAGCTGCTCGAGCACATCGGTGTTGACCGTCCCCACCTCCACGAACTCGCCCGTGGAGCGAAAGGCTCCCTGGGTGGCGAGAGCATGGATATTCTTCGGGGCAGACCACCACCGCCCGGTTGGGGGCTGAGGCGCGGTGTAGGGCCGCCACCACCGCCAGGGCCGGAGAAGACCCCACCAGCCCGGTCCACCGGGCCGGTTTGGGTTTCAGCGGGCCTTTGGGGAATCCCTCGGCTTTCATGCGGCGAACTATATCGGTTGGCTTGGCCGATTAAAAGGCGTCTTTGCGCAGCCAAGTTCACGCGCCGCGCGCAGCACGGGCGGCTCCAGTTTTCCAAACCGGACGGAGGTTATCTGACCCGAATCATCCTTTGGTCGAACGTACCCCCTCCTGCCCGAAGGCGACTGAGATACACCCCCGGAGACAGCAGACGATTGTGGTTGTCGCGGCCGTCCCACACAATGGTGTGGGGACCCGGGCCCAATTGAGGATTCGAAAACGTGCGAACCGCCCGGCCGTTCACGTCAAAGATCTTGAGCGTCATCGGCCCAGGAGTGCGGCGTGTGGAACCGAATGTCCGTTGAGTGCTTAAACGGGTTGGGGTGAGTCCTCAAGTCCAGCCGTAGGGCGGTGGGGTCTCCATCCGCGTTGCTGAAAGCCGGAACATTCTTCAGGGTCAGCCAAGGGGGACCCAGCACCACGATGGACTGGATGGTGAGCGTGTCCCGTCCGGCATTTCGGCAGTCCTGTTTCGCCCGCATGACCTGCACGGCGATTGGGATACTTCGATCGGCAAAGATTCGATCAAATAGGAACCCATAGATAAGCTTAAGATCATCGTCCCACGTACCCGAAGTGCTGGCCACGTACAAAACCTGCCCCCCATAGGAGTCGAACAGGCCGTCTTCGGTCAGGCTGAAAGGCTGTTCGGTTTATTGGGTCATGCAGAAGTTTTCACTCCTCGCATTTGCCAGGTAGTCAAGGGCAGTATCAAGAGTTGACAGGGCAGAATCAGACTGCTGCGTCACGAGGGAAGTTCTTGTCTCCAGAAGGCAGTCAGCTATGTCAAACCTCATACCATAAGCAAGGGTAGTGTCAGCATCAAGGTATCTTGATGCTGTATCTACGCAGTTGACAGCCATTCTGTAATCATTTAGTCCTTCGCTTGCATTCTCATAGGCCAGCTTTCCCATTTGGGTAAGAGAGTACGCCTTGAGAGCGTAAACGTATGCCAGGCTAATCTCCTTGTTTTCCGGTTCTCCTTCCAGGAACCTTCCTTGTGCAATAGTAAGAGACAAACAAGATGAAAGATAATCCCCAGTTACAATCTCCCTCCTTCCCCATCCAAGGATTTCCTCAGTTGAAAAATAATCAAGGTTTGGGCCACTGTCGTAAGGCTCGTAAGGAAGATTGTCTTTCCATCCTGTAGATAAAGTGTCCTCTACGCAGTCCAGCGGTTCCCTGACTTTTGCAGGTTCTTCCTTTGGTCCTGCATAAGCTGCAAATGACAAGGCAGCCAGCAATGCTAATTTTCTTCTCATGTCAGATTCACCTTACACAAACGGTTTTGTCCACAACTTGTCCCCTCCGGACAGTTGGCATTTTTGGTGCAGTCAGTGCCTATGTGAAAAGTGCATAGTGGATTCTATCCACCCTCCCTTCGCAAGCGGGCCGCCAATCACCTCAAATCGCCCCAACAGGGGCACCTCTCCGCTGGCGCCGCTCAGTCCACCCTGTCACTCGAGCGCCTTGGCCCCGGAACCCGGCCCCCCGGTCGCTCTTCTTCAGTCACATGGGCTAGTGTAGCGCGGTCCCGGGGCCCACTCCAGGCATGGCTCCGCCCTCCTCCCCACCGGCTCGATCTGGCTGGGGAGGCTGGATACGCCCTCAGGCTGTGATCTGGGTTGGCCCCGCACCTGGCATCCGGTCGCCAAGCTCGCAGGTCACACCGCAAGCCCGGGACCACCGCTACCCGGCCATGCCGGCCGCATGGGGGCCGATCTGCGGCGGCCCGCGACCCTCGAACGGGTCGCGCCCAGCTCGAGCGGCACGCCGGCAGAGGGATCGGGTCCTCGGGTGGCGTCGGCAGGGTCTGCTCGGTGGGCACAGAGGGCGCAGGTGCGTTCAGCTGTTCATGCAGGTGCGCGTTCTGTGGCGCCAGCTGAGCTTCAGCGGCTCCCCTCTCGCCCTCGGTCAGGCGCACCTCCTTTTGGGGCATCGGCACCCGCGCGATGTAGCGGCCCAGGCGGGCCAGATGACCTGCCTCCCAGGGGGTAGATCCGCGGGGCTACATGGACTGAAAAGCCCGAGTGGGTCCAGGAGAGCAACGTGTCGGGGAACTCGGACGAGAGCCGCTCGGCCCGGTGCAAACCGGTCAGCACGAGGCGGCGGAAGAGCTGCTCGAGCACATCGGTGGTGATCGTCTCCACCTCCACGAACTCGCCCGTGGCGCGAAAGGCGCCCTGGGTGGCGAGAGCGTAAATGTGGGGGTGGAAGGCACGCTGCGTAGGAGCCAAAGGTCTGGATCGAGGCGATGAATCCCGGCACCGCCGAGCAGTCTTCGAAATAGGCGGCGTAGGCTCGGCGAACAGGGCCGCCCGCTTGCTCTGGCGGCTCGGGCAGAAAGAGAAGTGCTGATCGAAGATCCGGTAGAAGCTCGTGTGCTCGGGATGGCGAGGACGGTAGATGCCCGGGGCTTCGGCCGCGGCGGCCGGCCAGGTGGGGACCGTTCTGGCCGGCCTGGCACTCTTGCTCGTGCTCTACCTCATCATCGTGGCCGTGGCTGGTCACTCTCCAGGACCGTTCCTGCGCAAGATCCGGGAGGTGCAGCTGCTGGCCTTTTCCACCTCCAGCTGCGCCGCACCAAGGGGGGGAAGACGTGGTAGAGGAACCCAGCGCGGTGTCGTAGGTTCGGATTCGTCTCGTTCATCTCACCTCTGAGTCGGCTTTCCGCGCACGACACCGATGCTATCGCCGTAGTCGCCCGGATCGAGGCCGATCAGATACTCGGTCACCTGCCGGTTCGCCTCACCATCGGCCAGGGAGCGCTTCTGATAGATGCGGAAGACGTCCTCGAGCAAGGCCAAGTCGGGAAAGAGGTCGACCAGCGTTCCGTGGGCGAGTTCAGTCAAGACGGTGTATTTCGGCACCAGACCCACGCCCAGGCCGCTGGCAGCGGCATGGATGATGCCACGAATGTGATTGATGCAGACGATCCGCCTGAGCGCCGGCCGCTGGCCGGGAGAAAGCGACCGACGCACGCGATCCCACCAGCGTCCCTCCTTGTCCATGGAGAGAACCGCCACGTCTTGGAGATCACGAGGGGTATCGATCGTCAGCGTCGCGTGAAGCTTCGGCGAACCGATGATGACGTACTTCTCCCGAAAGAGATCGATCCGCTCGAGTGAGGGTTGCTTGTGGTCCACACAGTCGATGATCAGGTCCACCTCGCCGTGCAGAAGGGGTTCGAGCAGATGGTGAGAGAACTGATAATCGATGTGGAGGTCCGGATGGCGCTCGAGCAGAGGACCCATCTTCTGCACGAGGACCGTGGTGCCGAACTCCACGGGTGCGCCCAAGACAATCCGGCGCATCTTGCCGGCGTCTCCGGAAAGAAGCTCCTGTTCGGCGCCCTGCAGATCCCGAAAGACCCGTTCACACACCTCGAGCAGATGGACGCCATCATCGGTCAGGCTGAATTGCTTTCCGCGCCACGTGACGAGGGATCGTCCGATCGAGGTCTCGAGCTTGCGGATCGCGTGGCTGACCGCCGACTGGCTCAGATTCAGCCGAGCCCCGGCGACCGTGTAGTTCTTGGCGCGTGCCGCCTCCAGGAAGATGTGCAGCCGGTTCAGATCCATGGACATGACCAATCCCCTTGCCGGCGACCGTGACGCGCTTCGCGTCCGATCGAACGACGTCCCGCGACGGCCTCCGACGACCCCGGTGATTCCTATGATCCCGATGACTCCGATGACCCCAATGATGAATGTGATTCATGATATATGTGAACACGTATCAATTCCATTCATATCCTCTTTCCATCATCATCTTCTTGAGAGGGACGCACACGAAGCGGCCCGCACCGTAAGCACACTCGCCAAGAAGAGCGCGCACCATCAACACGGAAGGAACGCCGGCATGAGCAAGACGATCCAGGTCATCGGGACCGAGGCGGCCCTGGGGACCTTCGGCGGTACGTGGGCGGCCACCGGCCCCGCGCAAGCCGTCATCAGCCCCATCGATGGAAACCAGATCGGCGAGGTCGTGACGGCCTCGGCCCACGACACCGATCGGGTCGTTCAGGCCGCGCACGAGGCCTTCCTTCGCTGGCGCACCGTCCCAGCGCCCGTTCGCGCCGACATCGTTCGGCAGATCGGCCAGCGACTGCGCGAGTCGAAGGAAGAACTCGCCAACCTGGTCTCACTCGAGATGGGCAAGACCTTATCGGAAGCGCGGGGCGAAGTGCAGGAGATGATCGACATCTGCGACTTCGCCTGCGGCCTGGGCCGGCAGATCGGCGGCCTTTCGCTGCCCAGCGAGCGCGCCGGGCACCGGATCCTCGAGCAATGGCATCCTCTGGGGGCCATCGGTGTCATCACGGCATTCAACTTCCCCGTGGCCGTCTGGTCCTGGAACGCGGCCATTGCGCTCGTCTGCGGCGACGCCGTCGTGTGGAAACCGTCCTCGAGCACGCCGCTGACGGCCATCGCCTGCATCCGGATCGCCACGGAAGTGCTCGAGCGTAACGGGCATTCCCCGGCCCTCACCTCGCTGGTCATCGGTCCCGGCAGGGAGGTGGGCGAGCGACTCATCTCCGACCCCCGGCTGCCCTTGATCTCCTACACCGGCTCGGTCGCCACCGGGCGGCATATCGGGGATGTCGTACAGCGACGCTTCGGTCGCGCCCTGCTCGAACTCGGTGGGAACAATGCCCTCATCGTCACGCCTCGGGCCAACCGTGATCAGGCGCTCTCGTCGGCTTTCTTCGGTGCGATCGGCACCTCCGGACAACGGTGTACAACGACCCGCCGGCTCATTCTCCACAAGTCCGTCCGGGATGAGTTTGTCGACCGGTTGATCACTCTCTATGAGAAGGTCCGCATCGGTGATCCACGCGACGAGAAGGTTTTGATCGGTCCCCTGGTGAACGCGGCCGCCGTCGATACGATGAAGACAGCCTTGAAGACCATCGCAGCCCAGGGCGGCACGATCCTCACCGGCGGCAATACGCTGAACCTTCCCGGCGGATGCTACGTCACCCCCTGCATCGTCGAGGCGCGGCCGGAGATGCCCATGGTGGCCGAGGAGACCTTCGCGCCCATTCTCTACGTCTTGACCTACGAGACGATCGAAGAGGCGATCGCCATCAACAACGCCGTCCCCCAAGGTCTCTCCAGCGCGATTTGCTCCGACGACTTGCTGGAGGTCGAACGCTTCCTGAGCGCGGAGGGTAGTGACTGCGGCTTGGCAAACGTCAACACCTCGACCAGCGGCGCCGAGATCGGCGGAGCTTTCGGCGGTGAGAAGGAAACCGGCGGGGGGCGCGAGTCCGGCTCGGATTCGTGGAAGCAATACATGCGCCGCCAGACCACGGTGATCAACGCCAGCGGGGGCGTGGCCCTCGCCCAGGGCATTCGCTTCGACACGTAGGAGGAACGGCGCACCATGATCGACGCACACCTTCGTTCCACCAACCCGCAGAACGAGCCCGTGCTGGATCATCGCCCTGGGAGCCCGGAACGAGAGCGTCTGGTCGCAGAACTCGAACGGGTGGCCGGCTCACCGGAGGCGGTTCCGGTCGTGATCGGCGGTGAGCCCATCGAGACCGGCGATCGGGGCCGGCTGCGGTGCCCGCACGATCACGCTCTGGATCTGGGCACCTACTGCCGCGCGGATGAGAAGCTGACGCGGCGGGCCATCGACGCCGCGGTCGAGGCCCGGGCGGGTTGGATGCGAACCCCGCCGCATGAACGGGCCGCGATCTTCCTGCGGGCCGCCCAGCTGCTTGCCGGCCGCCACCGGGCCCGGGCAACCGCCGTGGCGATGCTCTCGCTCAGCAAGACGATCCATCAGGCCGAGATCGACGTGGTCTGTGAGCTTGCCGACTTCTGGCGCTTCAATGTGGGCTTCATGGAGCAGATTCACGAGATGCAGCCCGAGAGCGCTGCGAACGAGCGCAATGTTCTCGACTGGCGGCCACTGGAAGGCTTCGTCCTCGCGGTCACGCCGTTCAATTTCGCCGCGATCGCCGGTAATCTGCCGACCGCCCCGGCGCTGATGGGCAACACCGTCGTCTGGAAACCGGCTTCATCGGCGGTCTATCCGGCATGGATCATCATGCGCATCCTCGAGGAGGCGGGGCTTCCGCCCGGGGTCATCAACTTCGTTCCCGGTTCCGGCTCGCGAGTGGGTCACACGGCCCTCATCGATCCGCGTCTGGCGGGGGTTCATTTCACCGGTTCGGCGGATACGTTCCGCACCATCTGGAAGACCGTCTCCGGCGGAATCGAGGCCGCCCACGGCTGGCCACGGCTGGTCGGAGAGACTGGGGGCAAGAACTTCGTGATCGCGCATCGGTCGGCCGACCCGGCGGCGGTCGCCACTGCCTTGGTCCGCGGCGCGTTCGAGTATCAGGGCCAGAAGTGTTCGGCCGCATCGCGCGCGTACCTTCCCCGATCGATTTGGCCGGACATCAAGAAGAGGTTGCTTGTCGACCTCGAGCGTATCCGGGTGGGTGATGTGACCGATTTCACCCGCTTCATGGGGGCAGTGATCGATCAGGGGGCGTTCGAGACGATTCGGGGCTATATCGAGCACGCCCGCGCCGACGAATCTTGCGAGGTGATCGGGGGAGGCGACTGTGACGGTGATCGCGGCTGGTTCATCCAACCCACCGTCGTCGTGACCTCGGATCCGCACGCACGCACGATGACCGAGGAGATCTTCGGGCCGGTCCTTACGATCTACGTCTACGAGGATGCCGCTTTTGAGGAAACGCTGGCGCTCTGCGATCGCACGTCGCCGTACGGTCTGACCGGCGCGATCTTCGCGCGGGACCGCGACGCGATCCAGCATGCCAGTGACCGCCTGCGCGATGCCGCCGGCAACTTCTACATCAACGACAAGCCCACCGGCGCGATCGTGGGACGTCAGCCCTTCGGCGGAGGCCGGGCGTCGGGCACGAACGACAAGGCCGGAAGCTTGCTGAACCTGCTGCGGTGGGTGTCGCCGCGCACGGTCAAGGAGACGTTCGTTCCCTCAGCCGACTTCGCCTATCCATTCATGGAGTGATGCGACCGGTCGAATCGGGTCCAAGGTAGTGGCACCATTGGGTCGCTGCCGGTCGAACCCGGTCTAGTACGCAGGCGCCTCCTGGCCGTAAGCGCTCCACTCCTCGCGGGACGGCCCGTAGATGCCGGGCACCTTCTCGCCCAGCAGGCGAAGCAGGACAGTCATCTGTCCGCGGTGGTGGATCTCATGATCCATCAGAATCTTCAGCGTGAGACCACGGGCCCAGGTCTCACCGTAGAGCACGTCCGATTGCGCCAGAGTCTCGTCGGTCCAGGTCGCCTCGAGCGCGGCGACCAGCTCACGGGTCACCGCTTCGTAGCCCTCGCGAATCGCGGCGGCGGACGTGGGTGGCGGGGAGGCTGCGTCGACGCTGGAGAGCCCGAGGCCGAGCTGGTTCATCATCTCGGGCACGGTGGTCACGATGTGCCAGGCGACCTGACCGAGCGTGCGATAGTCCCCGACCGATCTCGAGAGGCTCTGGTCCCTGGCCGCTTCGAGAACGCGATTGGTGCTGGCGCGATGACCCTCGAAGGCACGATAGAAGTCTTCCATCCGGTGATACATGCGGATCTCCTTCTCCCGATTGGTGGCGTGAAGAGCGGAGTATGCCAGACCCGAGCCCGGAAATGGTGCGCAAAGAGTGGTCGTTCTCGCCTCGGCA
The DNA here is from genome assembly GCA_964654025.1 of uncultured bacterium. Taxonomy (GTDB): domain Bacteria; phylum Eisenbacteria; class RBG-16-71-46; order CAIMUX01; family WJJG01; genus CAYQJL01. Next base: position 7,817 of record CAZZIF010000060.1, on the reverse strand, counting down.
CACCATCCACTTGAAAAATCAAGCAGATAGGGCCTCGTTGTGCCGGGCTGTAAGCCAGAGTGCTGGGCCAGGAGCGCTGGAATGCTCTATCTGGCTCATTCCATAACTCAATCAATAGCAAGGCATTACGATGCCACGCCAGGAACAGGTGGATCGGCCAGGGGGAATGTGTCATATAATTGACTTGTGAACGGTAATACGGGTTCCAGGGCACTGGCTCGATCATGAGCCATTCAGAGTAATCCCCGTGCACTAAACCGACCCTCCTCACGGAACCGGACACGGGCCGGTATCCGGCTGCGAGCCCAAGGCCGACCCAGGTCGGATTCGCCCGACACAACGCATCTAAGCATGAAAAACAGAAGAAGATAGCGCCTGGAACCCAGGTGGGTGGCAGGTTTATACACTCGTACATGGAGCGGCGGGATCATGGCGGCGTGAAACCGCCGGGAGACAAGGAGCTGTCCCCTCGAATGGGAGGTACCCAATGAATGCGTTTGACGACTGTGTCAAAAAGGGACGGCTGAAGAAGATCGAGACCGACGCAGAACGAGTGGCCCAGGAACTGTCGACTGCTCAGGAAGAGATTGAGCAGGGACGCGCCTACTACGAGAAGGGCAACTGGGGCGGCGTGGTAGTCCAAGCATACTTCGCCATGTCCCACGGTGCCCGGGGCGCGTTGGCCTCCCAGGGCTTTCGCGACACGAATTTCTATGCCTTGTGCGTGGGAATCCAGCAACTGTTCGTCGAGCCCGGTGATCTACAGCCGGATACGGTGAAGGAAATCCGTACGTCCAAAGAAATCAAAGATGGCGTCTACAACCGCCGGAAGGTGACTCCGGAGGAAGCCAGGCGCTCACTTGCCTCGGCGCTCGTATTCGTGCACGACATCTTCGCCCGCCTGGCCCTGCCGGGATTCGACGCGGAGAAGATCGACAAGAACTTGCCCGAGGAGAATTTCAACCGCGCGGATCGGGACGAGGACGACTGGCGTTCGAGGCGCGGACGCGAACACTCACCTCAGATCGGGCGTCCGGATCGCCAACCTTCGAATGAGGCACGACGCTGGAGGAGCGATGACCCCCGGCGGCGTCCCCGTGACTGGGGGCGGTCAGGATGGCAGAGTTCAGCGTATGGTCGCCGGCCAGCGTCGGGAGAATCGTGATCCCGGACTGGCCATGAATTCGGCGGAGTTCAACGGCAAACCCCAGCGGGCGTGCGGATCATCGATGAGGTGATCGGTGCGCCCGCTTTCATTGACTCTCTCGCTCCGCTCGCGATAGGCCTTCTTTCGCGGCCGCCTCGCCCGCCACCCATCCAGTGGAGAAGGCCGCCTGCAGGTTGTACCCGCCGGTGTCCGCGTCGATGTCGATCAGCTCACCCGCCATGAACAGCCCTGGGCAGATGCGCGAGGCCATCGTCCGCGGATCGATCTCGTCCCGGGCCACCCCACCTGCCGTGACGATTCCCTCGGCCAGGGGCCGGGACCGTTCGAGGTCGAAGCAGAATGACTTCAGCCACACGCGCAGCCGGCGTCGCTGGACTGCCGACACCTGATTGGCGGGCAGTTCGGGCCCCAGGCCGCATTGCTCACAACAAACCGGGATGAGCCGCTTTGGCATCAATCCCCGGAGCAGGACGCCCAGGGTCCTCTTTCCCTTCGCGTCCAGGTCCCGCAACAGCCGGCGATCCAGCTTGGCATCGTCCAGCGCCGGTTTCAGATCGATGCACACCCGGACGGCTTCGCCGGCCGCCAGCAGCTCGCCCGCGAGCTTGCTCAGGGAGAGGATGATCGGTCCGGACATCCCATCGCTCGTGAAGACCATGTCTCCGAACTGTTCGGCCCGCTTCTTGCCTCCCGCCCATATCTGAGCCGTGACGAGTCGCAGTGACAGGCCTTCCAGTCGCGGAGCCACATCGCCCCGGGTGACGAGAGGCACCAACGCCGGATGGATCGTCGCGATGCGGTGGCCGGCTTCCCGCGCGAGACGGTAGCCATCGCCGGTCGAACCGGTGGCCGGGTAGGACGCTCCGCCGGTGGCCAGGATCACGGCATCGGCGGGCGCCAGACGCGCGGCGTCGCCAGCCCCCTTCTGCGCGGAGGCGACGCGAACACCCCGCACGCCCCCGCCCTCCAGCTCGAGGCCGGCAACCCGCGCGCCGGTTTCGAACCGGACCTCCCGAGCCCGGACCCAGGCGAGAAGCGCCTCGACGACCCGGCGAGCATCCTGGCTCTCTGGGAAGACACGTCCTCCACGCTCGGTGACCGTCGCCACACCGAGTTGATCGAGCAGGTCGATGAGGTCGTCGGGTGTAAACCTGCTCAGCGCGTGGCGGATGAAGCGGCGCCCTTCACCGAAGTGTCCGGCAAACTCCCCCAAGGGCGTCACGTTGGTGAGATTGCAGCGGCCCTGCCCGGTGATGGCCAGCTTCCGTCCCGGGCGGGCCATCTTCTCGAGCAACGTCACCCGGGCGCCGGCCTCGGCCGCGCGCCCCGCCGCCAGCAGCCCCGCCGCGCCGGCGCCGACGATGACGATGTTCCGTGTGGTCGACCGCATGATGCATGTTGCCCCTTCCCTGTGACTCAAATCAAGAAATCCGAACAGATTCCGATTCTTGGGATGAGGAGACCGCGGCACCCTGTGCCGAAGGCGCGCAAGCCTCCCCGGCGCCATCCGGCATCGGCTCCCGGTGCCGGCTGCTCGGAGCCACCGCGGTCCAATCGGGTGAACGCAGACGAAAGGATGTCGACCGTGCCGATTTCGATCTCCGAGATGAAAGCCGCGCAGGATGCGCAAGGCGCTCGCTACCTTGCCTTCCCGCTCCGCATTTTGAGGCTGGATGAGGTCACCGGCTTCGATCTGTACTTGCGCGCCCAGGGAGGCCGGCGTTTCGTGCTCTATCGGCGCGGCGACATGGCCTTTCATGAAGAGCATCTGATGCGACTGGCCGAGAGCCAGGTCCGCGAACTCTACGTCCCCGAATCGCAACTGGGCGCCTATGCGCAATACATCGAGCAGCACCTGGATGAAATCGTCACCGACCCGGACATTTCCACCGACGAGAAGTCCCGCATCGTCTATGACTGCTCGGCGCAGCTTGCCAAGAAGGCCCTGGATCAACCCTGGTCCAGCGACAGCATCACCCCGGCGCGGCAGATCGTGGGCCACACGGTCAAGCACCTCCTCCAGGGACCCGAGCATCTGAAGAGCATGATCAACATGCTCAGTGAGGATTTCACCGTCTACGCCCACTCCGTGAATGTCTGCGTGCTCGGGCTCGGGCTGGCGTACCGCCTGGGCTTCAGCCAGGATGCGATGGAAGAGTTGGGTTCCGGGCTGCTGCTCCACGACGTGGGCAAGGCCATGATCGCCCCCGAGATCCTCCACAAGAGCACGCCCCTTACCCCAGAGGAGTGGACCATCGTTCAGGGGCATCCGGACCAGGGAGTGGAATTCCTTCAGCGAGCCGGCCAGGCGACGCCCGCCGTGCTCACCGTCGTCCACCAGCATCACGAGCGCTGCAATGGGACCGGCTACCCGCAGGGGCTGTCCGCCGAGCACATCCACATCTTCGCGAAGATTGCCTCGCTGGCCGACGTCTTCGACGGGTTGACCACGGCCCGGGAGGACCGGCCGGCCCACGAGTCTTTTGAAGCCATCCAGATCATGCAACGGGACATGGCCGGCGCCTTCAACAGCGAACTCCTCCGGGCGCTGGTCTACATGCTGAAGGGCAAGTACGAAGCGCCGGCACGCGCCACCGGCACCCGGCTCCGGAAGGCGCCCCGCCGCGCGGCCTGACGGGCGGACTGACGGGCGGACTGACGGGCGGCCTGAGCACGGTCTGACGGGCCGAGGTACCGGGAGTCGCCCCCCGGCCGCGGTGGCATCAACCGCTTGACTCACAAAGAGTTACACGGCTACTCTCTGGTGGTGTTCTGGAGAGTGGTCTTCGGCACCCACAACCCCGCGCCTGGCGGCCGGGGTGGGATCCGAATCCCTCCCCTCGTCTGGGATGATCCGACCAACTTCATGCTGCGTAACGAGTTGACCATCTCCAGACGGATTCTTCGGGACACGACCTAAACCTTTCTACCTTCTCTACCGTCTCAGGGGCGCAAGCAGTCAACTGGCGGCGGGAGGGATGCGGAGGGGGATCCCGTGATCGCGGAGACGACACAGATCGGATCCAGCCAGCGGAACCATCCGCTTCCCGACGAGGCGGCCCTCATCCGGGCAGCCCAATCCGGCGACCAGGACGCCTTCGAGAAGCTCTACCGGATGTACATCGGCCAGGTCTATGCGCTCTGTCTGCGGATGGTCGCCGATGTCACCACGGCCGAGACGCTGGCCCAAGACGTCTTCGTGCGGGCCTGGCAGAAGCTGGGCAGCTACAAGGCGCGGGGGCCCTTCGGAGGTTGGCTGCGGCGGATAACGGTGAATCTGGTCATCGAGGACCGGCGCCGTCTGAAGCGCGAACGACGGGTACTGGAACACGGCATCGAGGTGGACGCTATGGATCAGGGAGTGGCAGCCACGCGCAGGGACCACGGGGCAACCTCACCGGTCGGCGCTACGGTCACCCGGCCCCCCGCCACCGAAACGGCCATCGTTTTGGAGCGGGCGATCGCCACCCTGCCGCCGGGCGCCCGCCAGGTGTTCGTCCTACACGACGTGTCCGGATACCGCTACCGGGAGATCGCGCAGATCATGGGAATCGCGCTGGGGACGGTCAAGGCTCACTTGCACCGAGCTCGCAGCCTGCTGCGGCAGGAACTGGGACGCTCGGGGGAGGCGATGTGTCCATGACGCCCACACTGAGCCACGAACGTGCCTGGGAGCTGCTTTCCGACTACGTCGACGGGTACTTGAGCGACGAGGAGCGGGCAGCCATGAGAGAGCACCTTGAAGGCTGCAAAGCGTGCCGCAACGAGGCTGCCGAACTCGAGGGATTGCTGGCGGAAGCCAGGCAGCTCCCCGAGAGCATCGGGCCCGAGCGCGACCTGTGGCCCGGCATCGCCGAGCGCATCGCCGCGCTGGACGAGGCCGACTCACCGGCCGAGGGGCCGGCCACGGCCGGATCCTGGTGGAGCCGGCTGCTGGCGAGCCTGCGCCCGAAACCGATCGTCTGGACCTCGCTGGCCCTCGGCGCCACGGCCGTGCTGGCGGTGGTGCTCCTGACCGGACGGGAGCCGGGACCGCCACCGGGCACGGGTCCGGCGCAGGGCGACCCGACGACCCAGGCCACGCTGGCGGCGCTCGAGAGCGAGTGCCAGATGAACGAGGATCAGCTCCTGGCGGTCGCGGCGGATACCCCCGCCGACCCGGGTGGTGGCACCCTCGATCTCATCCGGGCCAACTTGCGGACGGTGGATCTGGCCATCGGACAGGCGCGCGAGGCCTGGCAGGCCAATCCGCACAGCCCGCATCTGACCCGGATGGTCATCGCCGCCTACCAGGCCAAGGCCGCACTGCTCGGCGACGCCCAGACCATGCTGCGGACGACGTGAAGAGGAACTCGGGCACGGGACCGCAACGAGTGAGCGCGGTCGGCGAGCCCCACGCAGGTAGAGGAGGTCACATCATGAACGCGCACACTTCGAACCGGAATCGGAAGCCAGAGGTCAGTCAGGGCCGGTGCGCTCCAGTGCTGGCCATCGCGCTGATCGTGTGCTGGGCGGCGCTGACGACCGCCTCGAGCGCGCGGGAAACCGTCGATGTCAGCCGCGAGGTGGCGGCGGACGCGCGGATCTCGATCAACAACATCAGCGGGCTGGTCGAGGTCACCGGCTGGGACCGCAAGGAGGTTCGCATCACCGGCTGGCTCGACGACGAGATCGAAGAGCTGCGCGTGAAAGGTGACGCGCAGGATCTGGAGATCGAGGTCAAGTATCCGCGCCGCGGCGGGAGCTTCCATGTCGACGCCGAACTCGAGATCAAGGTGCCGGCCGGATGCGAGCTTCACGCGAGCACGGTCAATGCCGACATCGATGTGACCGGCCTGACCGGCGAGGTCACCTTGACCTCGGTCAACGGCGACATCGACATCGAGGGTAGTCCCCAGAGACTCAACTTGCAGAGCGTCAGTGGCGATTTCGCGCTGGACATCGACTCCCCGCGGGCGGAGATCTCGACGGTCAGCGGCGATCTGGACATCTCCGGCACGTGCAAGCGCCTTGGGCTCGAGTCGGTCAGCGGTGACATCGACGTCACGGCCGGCCCACTGCGCGAGCTGGAAGCGAACACGGTGTCGGGCGACATCGAGTTCGCCGGCACGCTCGAGGAGGATGCCCACGTCGAGTTCAACTCACAGAGCGGCACGATCGTCTTCTACATGCCTGAGGGCTTCGGTGCCGAGTTCTCGGTCAACACCTTCAGCGGTGACATCGACTCGGAGTTCGGAGATCGCCCGGAGCGCAAGAGCCGGTTCGTTCCCGGTGAGGAGTTGGAGTTCGAGACCGGTTCGGGCCAGGGATCGGTCGATATCAACACCTTCAGCGGAGACGTGGAGGTTCTGAAGCCGTAGCCGACCGGCGTGTCGCCGGGGTCAGGCGGCCTCGGCGCCCTCGGGTGCGCGTTCATCCGTCAGCTTGCGGAACTCCCGGCCGATCATGGCCGCCAGGATGAACCACACGAGCACCAGGCCGAGGTTGAAGAGCGCGAACTGGATCGTGCCAAAGGACAGCAACGTCGTCCCCACATAGACCAGCAACGCCGACAGCACATCGCCCGCTCGCACGAAGATCGTATCGATCGCCTGCTTCGCCTTGTACTTCTGCTCCCGGGTCGTCGGCAGGAAGAGAACACCACGTAGGGTGTTCTGCAGTGAGTAGTCGGTCGCGTTCTCTGCCGTCTTCACCCAGCGGATGATCCCCAACACGGGGATGAAGGCTGCCAGGCTGTAGCCGGCGAAGGCGATGATCGGCAGAATCAGAAGCGCAACCCGCACACCCAGGTACTTGAGAATGCGCGAGACCAGGAAGAGCTGCATCAGCAGGCTCACCACGTTGACCACCTGGAAGAATTCAGCGTAGAACTTGCCGATGAAGGTCCGCATGGCCGCCTCGGACCCACCGGTCGCGGCCTCGGCGGTCTGCGTGATGACCCGGCCGAGAATGTACTCGCCGGTCGTGTTCACCCAGTTGAGAAAGAGGATCAGCAGCGCGATCAAGAGCAGGTAGCGGTTGCGGAAGACCAGTGCGTAGGCGCCGCTCTTGCCGATCGGCTCCTCGGCCTTCGCCGGCTCAGGCGGTCCGGCCGGACCGCTGGGCATGTGCCCCGGCGTGGGCCGGGTGGTAAGCCGCCGTTCGCGCAGATCGACGATGTTCGTGACAATCAGACTGGCCGCCAGCACACCGGCGGCCACGAGGAGCAACGAATAGACACCCAGAGGCTCGATGAGCCAGCGCGAGATCGCCGGGCCCACGACCGCGCCGGCCGAGGCGCCGAACGCCACGATCGCGAAGAGCCGTTTGCCCTGTCCGGGTGTGTAGAGATCGTTCGCGAATGACCAGAACTGAGCGATGACCGACACATTGAAGATGCCGACCCACAGGTAGAAGGCCACCCCCAGGGGCACGTCCGCTTGTGCGAGAAGGTAGAAGACGCCGATGCAGCCCACGAAGAAGATGGTGACGGCGTTGAGAAGCTTGCGGCGCTGCATCCGGCTCGCCAGCCGGGCATAGAGCGGCACGGTGAAGAGCAGCAGGAAGGTCTGGCCCGCCGACATGTAGGCCTTCAGCTCAGCCCCGCCGCCGGCCAGGATCAGTGCCTCGCGTACCGGCTTCATGATGTAGTAGGCCGCCAGCAGCAGGA
>CAZZIF010000059.1:12139-15947 GCA_964654025.1 uncultured bacterium | reverse complement strand
ATGCCGCGCCCATGGCGCATGAGAAGCGCGTTTAGCAGGAATGCGATCGTGTCGATCGCATCGATCGTCGTGCTCGGTCTCCTGCTGACCCTGGGTGGTGCCGCTTACATGGAGTGGGACCAGACCGAACACATCCTCGAGCATGTCCAGATCGATGCGCAAGAGCGGTCCGCGCGATTCGAGAGGCAACTCGAACGCAACGAGAGCGTGCTGATTCGCTTGGGACAGACCCACATCGGTCCCGACGCCTTGGATCCCGTTGGGGCCGGCGAACTCGCCGCCGTTTACGACTTCCATGTTCCCTGGATCTCACACCTTTCCTGGATCCCGAACTCTGAGGCTCATCGGCAAGCGCTCACCGATACCAAGTGGGTCCTCACGCAGCAGGCGCGCGACGCGCGCGGTGCCGTCTACGGGTCGTACCTTCCAACTCGGAATGATTCCGGGAGTCCGACCGCGCCGGATTCGGCATCTGCGGGTGGTTCTGCTCTGATGGCATTTGCCGTGCCCGTCTTCTCGGAAACGGGAGACGGCGAGGACCCCGCGGGGTTCTGGCTCGGTTCGATCGAGATCGGCCGCCTCCTGCTAAGCCTGCTCCCCGCCCTCCCCATGGAGGGCCTCCACGTCCAGCTCCAGGACGACTCAGCACCGGCCGATGAGTCGCTGCTATTCGCGTGGCCCAACGCGTCGCAACCGGCTGCCGAGTTCCATCACGGCAAGCGCGCTCACGTAGCCTTCTTCGATCTCGGCGGCAAGCAGTGGTCCTTGCACACGTTCTACACGCCGGAACACGTCGCTCTCAGGCGCACCGATGCGGGCAAGTGGTGGCGCATGGTCGGACTCCTTCTGACCATGGTGACTGCGACCATCGTCGCTCGCCGTTCTGTGGGGACCTCACTTTTGCAACGCGACGCCGTCGCGCTCAAACACGATCTTGCCGAGAGCCGGAAACGATTCACGAGCGTGGTGAGCTGCATGCCGGATTGGGTCTGGGAAACCGACGCCGAGGGCCGTTACACCTATTGCTCTCCGCGTGTTCGGGACATTCTTGGGTACCGGCCCGATGAACTGGTCGGTCACTCTCCCTTCGAGACGATGCCTGATGAAGAGGCCAAGCGTGTCTCGGCCATCGTCGAGCGCCACAAGATCGCCCGCGATCCCTTCCAGGGTCTCGAGAACTGGAACCTGGCCGCCGATGGGCACTTGATCTGTATTCTATCGAACGGCCAGCCCATCATCGACGAGCAAGGTGTGTTGCAGGGCTACCGAGGCGTCAACACGGAAATCACAGACCGTGTCCGTGCGGCCGCAGACTTCGCCGAGGCTCTCAGCCAGTTGAAGAGCATTCTGGATGCCGCCACCCAAGTGGGGATTGTCGCAACCGACCTCACCGGTGAAATCACCGCTTTCAACACCGGAGCGGAGAGGATGCTGGGGTACCGGGCACCCGAGGCCATCGGGAAGCTCAACCTGACTGCTTTGCATGAACCTGGCGAGATTCGGGATCGTGGAGAAACTCTGAGCAGAGAACTCGGCTATCCGGTCGAGAACTTCGATGCCATTGTCGCGCTGGTCCGTCACGGAGGTAGCGACCAAACCGAATGGACCCTCCGTCGCAAGGATGGGAGCCGACTGCTGGCCAGTGTCTCCTTCACGGCCATGTATGATGACGCTGGGAATCTCAGTGGCTTCCTCGCCATCTCGCACGATATCACCGAGCGCAAGCGCGGGGAGGAAGAGCTCCGGCGACTCGGCCGTGCTGTCGAACAAGCCAGCGACGGCATCGCTATCACGAGTCTCGAAGGCGTGATCCAGTTCGTGAATCTCGGATGGGCTCAGATGCACGGTACCAACGTGGAGAGTCTACTCGGCAAGCACATCAGCCTCTTCCACACCCAGCAGCAGTACGAAGAGGAATTGGCACCGCTAGTTGATCGCACGCGGCGATTCGGAACCCGTCAAGGTGAGGTTGGGCACCTGCGGACGGACGGCTCGCTGTTTCCGGCATGGACCTCGTGCACCATCTTGGAGGATGAAGCGAATCACCCAATTGGTTTCGTCCATGTGGCCAGTGACATCACGGCCCGCAAACGCAGCGAGGAGGCCTTGCGCCAGGCCAAGGAAGAAGCCGAAATCGCCAATCGTGAATTGGAGCGGTCGGTCGAGCACGCCAATCGGATGGCCCTGGAGGCGGAGATCGCCAACCAGGCCAAGAGCGAGTTCCTTGCGAACATGAGCCACGAAATTCGCACGCCCATGAACGGGATCTTGGGCATGGGCAGTCTACTGCTCGATACGGATCTCGAGAGCGAGCAGGCGAACTACGTGCAGACCATGCGCAGTTGCGCCGGATCGCTGCTCACGATCATCAACGACATCTTGGATTTCTCGAAGATCGAAGCCGGGAAGATGGATCTGGAGATCCTCGATTTCGATCTGCGTACGACCTGCGACGACATGAACAGCATGCTGGCCATCCGTGCCCAAGAAAAGGGTCTCGAGTACAGCTTCCGAATCGATCCCGATGTGCCATCGCTGGTCAAGGGTGATCCAGGCCGACTGCGTCAGGTACTCGTCAACTTGGTTGGCAACGCCATCAAGTTCACATCCGAGGGCGAAGTCTCGGTTCAGATCGATCTGCTTGAAGAGACGAGCTGCCGGGCGAGCCTACGCTTTCAAGTGGCTGACACCGGCATTGGGATCTCGCCTCAGAAGACCAAGAAGCTGTTTGCCCCCTTCACCCAGGCCGACGCTTCCACCACTCGAACCTATGGCGGTACGGGACTGGGATTGACCATCTCGAAGCGTCTCGTGGAGATGATGGGTGGCCGGATCGGGGTCGAGAGTCAGGAAGGAGAAGGATCGACCTTCTGGTTCGAGATCGCACTCGGGAAGCAGGTGGGCGTCGTAGATCCCATGCTCGACAACCGGGCCGAGCTCCGCGGCAAGCGTGTCGTCGTCCTCGAGGGCAATGAGAAGACCCGTGCCCACCTCCGAGAGCTCTTCGCTTCCTGGGAGTGTCCTTGTGATGCCGTCGAGAGCGAGGAGGCCCTGCACACCCTTCTGAAGGAGCGCTGTCAATCCGGCCGCGGCGTCGACGTTGCAGTCATCGACCTGTCAATGGTGGCAGAGAACGGGGGGAATCTCGCGAATCGGATTCGTCACACAGAGGAGTATGGTTGCCCGCTTCTCGTAGCCATGACCTCGGTCGGCCAACGAGGCGATGCCAAGCGTCTGGAGCAACTCGGGTTCGCTGTCTACCTGCCCAAACCGATCAGCGGGCAGCAACTGCGTGACTGTGTGATCACGGCATTGGGTCAGCCCGCAAAGGTGCCGCGGAATGACACTGTCCGGCCGATCGTCACACGTCACAGCGCGGCCGAGGCGCTCAAGCAGCGCATGCGCATTCTCCTGGTCGAAGATAATGTCATCAACCGCACCGTGGCTCTGAAGATGCTTGAGCGACTCGGCTACCGTGCAGACGCGGTGTGGAATGGGGCCGAGGCCGTCGCCGCCCTGGCCGAAAAGGAGTACGAGCTGGTCCTGATGGACATCCAGATGCCCGAGATGGACGGATTCGAGGCTACGGCCGCGGTGCGTGCCGGTCAGGATGGCGTTCTGAACCCCCACGTCCCCATCATCGCCATGACCGCCCACGCCATGAAGGGCGACCGAGAGAAGTGCCTCGAGAAGGGCATGGACGACTACATCTCGAAGCCCATCGAGCCCGATTCCTTGGCGGAACTGCTGGTCCGCTGGACGCAAGCCCGGGGAGGCCCCGCGGTTGAGGAGCGTCAGGCGGCCTGAG
>CAZZIF010000059.1:7930-12039 GCA_964654025.1 uncultured bacterium | reverse complement strand
TGTGCCGATGCCGAGGGAGGGAGGCGCACTACAGAAAGAACCCCGGCAGAGGGGCCTCGGCCGGGGTTCTTCTATGGCACACTCGGAACGCTGATGCCCGTTGGGGACCCTGTGTGCCCCAGGACTTGGGGGCGGGAACTCGTGGGCTAACGCCCTGTTCCGCCGTCCCGGGGGTTCACTGTCAGTCTGAGCGCGGTCGGTCCCGCAGGTTCGCACATAACGATTCCCGATTGGAGCCCGAATGCGTTATTACAGAATCCGGCTCCGAGTGTGCTCTCATATATGTGCACGAGATATGCCAAGAATGCAAAATCCAGAGCCCCAAGAACCCGATCCCGTAACCCTCTCCAGAAAAGGGAATTACAATCCACATTCTTGTGCGTTCGGCAACGCTTCTCTCGGACAGCTCCGCCTTTCATTCCAATATGACAAATCGAAGTTGACAACTATTGGAAAAACCGCGCCATTGGCGCACAAAAGCCATTTCGAGTGTAAATCTGTACTTGTCATAACTTGTCAACATTCTCAATTTCCGAAGCTTAAGTCACGCGGCTATGTAACTCATAGGTTGACGCTTTGTGCTTTACAGTACCCGATTCTCACTGCGGCCCATACTCCAGTCCCGAAAGCCAGGTCCAACCTCCAGTCCCGAAGGCCCTTAGCCCGCCAGCTCTTCGCTGGCACGGCAGGAGCCCCTTCACCGCTCTCTCACTGATCCGGCGGGCTCAGCGTCTCAGCGTCCCCACCGAGCGCATCTTCGCCTGTCATTCCCCCCAGTGCTCCCCCCTGTGACCGGAAGTCCTGCGCGCTGAGCTGAGCACGCTCGATTGCCTTGTAGACCGCTTGCCTGGAGATGCCCATGGCTGATGCAGCGCGAATGACCGAGCCGCAGTGGATTTGCAGCATCGCGGTCAGGTAGCTACGTTCGAACCGCCTCAACGCATGCTGCCGCGCTTCGTCCCACCCCATCGTCAGGTAGGCGGCTCCTTCGGAGATCGTCGTGAACTGCTCAGGATCGATCTGTCTCGATCGGCTGAACACCACCGCGCGTTCGACGAGGTTCTCCAGCTCGCGAACGTTCCCTGGCCAGTCGTGCGCCAACAGCAGCGCCTCGGCCTCTCTCGAGAAGCCATCAATGCGCTTGCCCAGCATCCTCGCCTTCTCGCGCAAGAAATGGCGCGCAAGCGCAGGAATGTCGTCTTTCCGCTCGCGCAGTGGTGGAATATGCAGAGACACGACATTGATCCGGTAGAGTAGGTCTTTACGCAAGAGTCCCTCGCGTACGGACTGATCGAGATCACGGTTGCACGAGCAGATCACCCTCGCATCTGCCCGCTGGAGCTGTTCAGAACCCACTCGAGTGAACTCGCCGGACTGGAGGGCCCTCAGCAGTTTGGGCTGCAACGACAGCGGCATCTCCGTGATCTCATCCAGTAGGATAGTCCCCCCATCGGCGAGCTCGAAGCTGCCACGACGGGTGGATATCGCGCCCGTGAAGGCGCCGCGCTCATGCCCGAACAGCTCGCTTTCCACGAGCCCTTCGGGAATCGCAGCGCAATTGATGGCAACGAAGTTCTTGTTCGCGCGCGCGCTGTTCTGATGGATGAACCGGGCTAGTACCTCTTTCCCGGTTCCATTCTCTCCAGTGACCAGGACGGCACTATCCACGCGCGCGACGGTAGCCGCATCGCTGATCAATCGTTGGATGACTTCACTGGCGCCAATGAATTCCTGCCGGGCTCCCGAATCAGGAGTGGCTGTCCCGGGGGGCTTCGCACTCCGCACACGCAGCGCCTCACGGACGCGCGTGCTCAGGTCGGTTACGTCGTCCTGTTTGCTTCCGTAGCCGGTGGCACCTGCTTGTCCCGCGCGGAGGGCGATGTCGGGATCGGCTTCGTCTGAGATGAGAAAGACGGGCACCATCGCATCGCGTTCCCGAATGCGCCGCAAACACTCAAGGCCGTCGGGGTTGCCTTGCAGCCGCGCCGCGATGACGATCGCACTGTACGAACGGGCCCCTACTTCCCGCAACGCACCACGTCCATTCTGCGCGAAATGCAGCTCGCAATCCTTTTGCAGATCCTCCGACAGTCTTCGGACGAACGCCAGATCGCTGTCTACGAGGAGAACAGTCGCGCGATCCGCATCGGGGCGTTGCCTCATGCGCCGACCCCCATTCGCTCGTTTCCTACCCGGCCGCTATTGCCCCAGTCTACCGCCGGCCGAAGGGAAGAATCAATCGGTCTGCGGGCCGGCCAATCCAAACTGAGCGGGGCGCGGCGGGTCCGAGCGGCGGCGCAACTGGGCGGGAATGGGCCGTGTGGGACCGGGCGCGCCCGGGCGGCGGCTGGACTGGGCGGGAATAGGCTGATGGTGCCGGGAGAGAGATCGGGTTCCCCTCTGTAGACGGAAGTGACCGGCACCGAGCTTCGGATACCCTGGATTCGCCCGGGTTGGTCGAGATCGGCCACCGCGGCTCCCTCCGGAGGAGGGCTTGGCATGAATCTCCGATTAAACTGCCCTCAAATCCTGCCGGACGTAAAGCGTCCCCCGGGAAGCGTCGAAAAGTGCGGTACGTCCTCTCTCTTCCCAAGGACGGATCGACGCGACGGGGAAACGGTTGACTGCGACCGCACAAGGCCGCAACCGGGCAGGCAGGCAGAGGAGCACGTTCCATGGGTACGAACAACCATGTCTTTCTAGAGGTCATCGAGTGGTTTGATGATACCGGTCAGGAGCTGGTTCATCGAATTCCGGAATCCGGGTCCGGTGAAATCAAGTACGGTGCCCAGCTCACAGTCCGCGACAGCCAGGCAGCCGCCTTCTTCTATCAAGGCAGAGCAGTGGAGGCGTTTGGCCCGGGACGCCACACGCTGATCACGGCCAACATCCCGGTACTCACCAAGCTGGCCAGCCTGCCCTGGGGATTCAAGAGTCCGCTGCGAGCCGAAGTCTACTTCGCCAACATGAAGGTGTTCACCAATCTCAAGTGGGGTACCCGGGATCCGGTAGCCTTCAAAGACTCCGAACTGGGTCTTATTCGCTTGCGCGCTTTCGGCGTCTTCAACCTCCAAGTCGTCCAACCACTGCTCTTCATTAATAGCATGGTTGGCACACAGGGCATGTTCACGACCCAGGAGATCAGCGACTACCTCAACAAGGTCATCGTCTCGCGCTTCAACGATTTCATGGGACAGTACTTGGATTCCATTCTGAACCTGCCGGCAAAGTACGATGAGATTTCGACCCATCTAAGCGAACGCCTCGCTCAGGACTTCGAACGATTCGGGCTGGGTCTCAGTGGCATCTACGTGAACTCCATTACCCCACCCCCCGAAGTTCAGAAAGCGATCGACGACCGCAGCCGCCTCAGCATGTTCGACGACATGAACAAGTTCATGCAGATGAAGGCCGCCATGGCGATGGAGAAGGCGGCCAGTTCCCCGGGAAGCGCCGGCGAGGGCATGGGCATGGGCATGGGCGTCATGATGCCGGCGATGTTTGCCCAGTCCTTCGCCGGGGCGGCCGCCACTGCGCGCGATGTCCAAGCCGTGCCTCACACCGAAGTCGTGTCGTGTCCCGATTGCGAACACGAGGTTCCCAGCGACGCGCGATTCTGCCCGTTCTGCGGACACCAGATGATCGTGTTCCACAACTGCACCCACTGCGGGAAACACCTGGCACCCAACGCCAAGTTCTGCTCGCGTTGCGGCCATCCCGCGGAGGAGAAGCCGGCGCCCAAAGTCTGTCCTAAGTGCAAGGCCGAGAATTTGCCGGACTCGATGTTCTGCAATCAGTGTGGGGAAAGCCTCGAATAAGCTCCGCCGCACAGAGTAAGAACTGCTCCATGGAGTAGGCGCGGCCCCGCGGAGTAGACGCGGCCCCGCGGAGTAGACGCGGCCCCGCGGAGTACGCGCAGCCCCGCGGAGTACGCGCAGCCCCGCGGAGTAGACGCGGCCCCACGGAGTAGACGCGGCCCCGCGGAGTAGCTGCCGGCCCGACTCTGGCTGACCGGGGGGGCTTGCGGGTGCGAGTACTTGAAGTTGTGAGAGTGGCATGGCAGCCGGGTATCAAATCGAGCACCAGTGTCCCCAGTGCGGTGCGCCGAT
>CAZZIF010000059.1:6436-7830 GCA_964654025.1 uncultured bacterium | reverse complement strand
GCATGGCAGCCGGGTATCAAATCGAGCACCAGTGTCCCCAGTGCGGTGCGCCGATCGTTCTGGAGGAAACCGACCGGCTGATCCGGTGCCCGTACTGCCGGGTCAGTTCCTATCTAACCGCACCCAGGATGTTCCGCTATGTGCTGCCCCATCGTGTCATCGACCGTGACCTGGTGTACTTCCCCTACTATCGTTTTCGCGGAACGCTCTTCATGTGCGCCAAACGCGGTGTCGACTTCCGCTTGATCGATGCATCGATTCCTGCTCAAGCGAGCAGCTACTTCCCACCTTCGGTGGGCGTGCGCGCCCAGACGCAGAAACTCCGGTTTGCCGTGTCGGGGATTCCGGGAAAGTTCTTGCCCATGACCTTGGCCAGCGGTGTCGTGCCGGAGACGGTGTACAAGCGCTTCGGCCCCGCAAACCCCCACGGCATCCTGCACCAGGAGTTCGTGGGCGAGACGATGAGTGTGATCTACGCCCCCTTCTACATCTACGGCAAGCTGTTCGATGGCATTACCGAACGCGCTGTGTCGCGCATGCTCCCCGAGACCTTCGAAGATGAACTCGAGGGATCTGAATCCTCCTCGTGGGATGCGCATTTCTTGGCCACAGTCTGTCCAGGGTGTGGATGGGACCTCGACGGCGAGCGTGATTCCCTCGTGCTCATGTGCCGTAACTGCAACACGGCCTGGCAATCCGGCGCAGACACACTCGAGTCCGTGCCTGTTGCGCATGTCCCTGCTCGCAACAGACCTTCAGGCAACCTAGCCGGCACTCGCACGTCCACTGACGCCAAGACTACCGCCGGCGCCAGCACTCCCTCCAGCACCGGCTTCTCCACCGGCGCCAACACCCCCTCCAGCACCGGCTTCTCCACCGGCGCCAGCGCCACCATGTATCTGCCGTTCTGGGAAATCACCGCCGACATTCAGGGTGTGGAGCTGAAAAACGATCGCGACCTCGTCCGCCTGGCCAACCTGGCCAAGGTCTTGCCTGCCGATACGCCGTCGCGACCAATCCGCTTCTGGGCGCCGGCGTTCAAGGTCCGGCCAAAGCTCTTTCTGCGCCTGGCCCGAACGTTGACCCTTACGCAGGTCTACGCAGCCACCAAGGAAGGGCTTCCGTCCGGCAGAACCTATCCAGTCACACTCCGAGCTGTCGAAGGCGTGGATACGATCAAAATCATGATGGCCAGCTTCCTGAAACCGGTGGATCGTCTACCTGAACTCTTACCCGGCGTACGTGTTCGGTCGCTCAAGTCTCAGCTCATGTACATGCCCTTCTCCGAAGGCCACCACGAATGGAAGAATCCCGAACTGCACCTGACGATTCCCAAAGCTGTTCTCCGTCACGCCAGCAATCTCTAGTCACCGGTGTTCGGCTGTAGGCCCGGA
>CAZZIF010000059.1:0-6336 GCA_964654025.1 uncultured bacterium | reverse complement strand
CGTGCGCCTCCGACTGGGGCTGTGCATCCCCATCCGGCGCTACCAAGACAACCTTGCCGATGTTGCGTCGTTCGTGAAGGTACCGGTGCGCCTCCGCTGCCCCTGTGGCGGAAAGCGGGAAGGTGCGGTCCAGCACTAGTCGCAGCGCTCCGTCCTCGAAGGCCGGCTGCAGTTCGACCAACGCCTCACGCAGGATGCTAGATCGATCTTGTAGATGTAGAAGATGAACGCCATGGAAGCCCACGTTGGGTTCAATGAGGTCGGCCGGGTGGATGCGCGGTGTCCGCAACCATGCCCACGCCGCCCGCAACCAGTTTCGTCGCAGACCCGGCGCCGCCTCGCTCAATCCGAAGAAGACCAGCCGGCCGAGCGGCGCGAGGAGCTTGCGCGCACGGCGCGTCGCACGCCCGCCCACGGGATCGAGAACCAGATCGATCCCTCGCGAACCCATGACGGAAGCGATCTCTCGGTCCCACGCCTCCCCCGACAGAAAACAGCGCTCGGCACCCAGCTCCCGTTCCACGTACCGACACTTCTCCTTCGTGCCGGCGGTGGCGAACACGCGCATGTCCGCCCGGTGCCCCAGCTGAATCGCGGCGGTCCCCACTCCGCCGGCGCCGCCCAGCACCAGCAATCGCTCTCCAGCACGCGCCGAGCCGGCCCGAAACAGGCACACCCAGGCGGTAAGGAAGATCACGGGGAAGCCGGCGGCCTGTGCTGGACTCATACCGCGCGGCCAGGGAAAGACCTGTTCGGCCGAGACGACTACCTGGCGCGCGTATCCCCCATGCCGCAGGAGTGCGATCACGCGCTGACCCGGATGCACTTCGTGCCCTGAATCCGGGCCAACCGCTTCGACCTCCCCAGCAACCTCGAAGCCCGGACTGAACGGCCGTGACGGCACGGTACCGTAGAGCCCCATTCGCATGAGCAGGTCGGCGAAGTTGACCCCGGCGGCCAGCACCCGCAGGCGCACCTCGCCCTTTCCAGGCATTGGCAGCGGGATCTCCCGTTCTGTCAGTACATCGGGAGAACCAAGCCGGTCGATCACGATCGCGCGCGTTGTCAATCCCCCTCCTTTTGCTTGTTGGTAGCGGTCAGCAGCTTCTGTACCAAGCAACAACCACCGGTCCCCAGGCTTTCTGGGACATCGTGCGCTCGCTCCGCCAGGCTCACCGGGACATCGTGCGCTCGCTCCGCCAGGCTTACCGGGACATCGTGCGCTCGCTCCGCCAGGCTCACCGGGACATCGTGCGCTTGCTCCGCAGTCGATGCCGGCGATACACTCCCGGTCCGACAACGCCGGAGATCAGATCTGGGGAGCCACACGTTGTTTCGTAGCACTGTCTGCGGTCGCAGCGGCAAACCCAGGTAGCCCCTCGGCGGATCGCTCGTGCCCTGGCAAGGCATCCACTCTGGAAGGCCGCCCTTCCAAAGGATCCGGAGGACCTCGATGATACCGCATTCTTGGGACTGGCAAAGGCTATCCACCCACCAGCATGCTTCGCAACGTTTTACCGCGGCGTTGCTTCCCATCGGTACCGTGGAGGCCCACGACGGGGCCCCGGTGGGCACCGACAACTTCATCCCGGAGGCTCTGTGCTGTGACCTGGCGCCACGGCTGGAGATGCCCGTTCTTCCCGTCATGCCGTATGGGGTTACGAACTCCTTGCTGGCCTATGCCGGAAGCTGCACCTTGAGCCCTGGAACCCTGGAGGGGTTTCTGCTGGACCTTGGCAGCTCACTCTATCGGAACGGCCTCCGCCAGCTCGTTGTCATCAACGGCCACGGTGGCAACACCGCACCCCTGCGTGAGAGCGCGAAGCGGCTCTTCAAGGAAATCGGGCTCTTCGTCGCAGTAATCGACTGGTGGATCGGTGCCGGGCCGGAAGCCGAACGCATCTTCGGGCCCGGTGGCATGGGCCACTCCGCCGTGGACGAGCTGGGTGCTCTTCTGGGTCTGCGCCCGGACCTACGTGACGCCGTTCCCTCAGAAGAGGTGCCCTCCTTCTACAACTACAAGGGCGTTCAGGTCTATCCCAGCCCACGACCGGTCATGACCTACGATCACCCGGACGATCCCGTGGACCTTTCTCGTCTGACACCTGACCGTTGCCAGGTGTTTCGACAGGGCGTGCTGGACCTGGTGGAGAAGATGATCCGAGAAATCCGCGCCGGTTGGGACGAGATCGCCTAGCCCGAGACCGCGGGCGCCGGGCAGCGTGATCCCTTGCGTCGGTCCGCGCACCGGGCAGCGTGATCCCTTGCGTCGGTCCGCCGGCACATTTCCAAGCCTGATCGCATAGATCGAGCGGCACATCTGTTGTCGTTCAGCGCACTTGCACGCTTACAATTCTCTAATCTTTCCCTCACGGTCCTCACAAGCGAGATTCGTGAGAAGCTAACGTGCTATCGGCGCCTTCGACTTGCTACCGTTTCTTGCGAGCAGTGGCTTTGCCTCCACGTAGTCGAGAGCAACTCTGCGTGGCAGCAAGAAAATCAAGCCATGCTTGTGTGGGGCAGCTGACCAATCTGCTTGATCACCGCAAAGGGCATCAAATGAAGCTGGCATCCTAGGTGGCGCACCCTTGGCTCTGGGCCTTCAGCGCGAACGTCGCGTTTCAAGGCAAACAGCCTGTCCACAAGCTTGCACACATGCGCGACCAGAAGGGTAACGCGGGGATCCAGAACAGAGGTCAGTGCCAGCACATTGTCTCCACCTGCACCAAGAGGGGTACCGAGGAGGAGGAATATCCTATGAATTGTTCGGTTTCCTGGAAGAAGGTCGTGCTGGGCGTGGCGGCCGCCTTGATCATGGGCGCTCCCGCGATGGCGCAGCACGTCTTCGACGGCAACATCCTGTATGGCAACTACGACGGCCCCTGCAAAGAGGACGCATCGCTGCCGTGGGATGCCTGTGACCTGCTCGACGTCTTCATCTACAACGACACGGGCATCGATCCGATGTTGGGCGACCCATACAACATCGACGATCCCGACTGGGTTCCGCCCTACAGCAGCATCGCGGTAGGCGCCAATGACCATGTGGTCAACATCGTGTGGCCGTTCGATTCCTGCTATGAAGACAGCAGCGCCTGCCAGGGCTGCGACTTCACCTTCGAGCCGACCTGCTACCGGGGCGCCATTCCGCCCGCGGAGATGGGTTCGGACTGGACGCAGGGTTGGACCTACTACCTGTATGACGGCACCGATCCGGTGACCGGTGACCCCCGTGACGACATCGACTACGGCAAGCCGCTCGTCATTCTCGAGGGCCTCCAGGCTGGGGACCTCACCCTGACCGCCGACAGCAACTACTTGCTTCGCGGCCGGGTGGGTATGCCCGAGGGCACGACCCTCACGATCGAGCCGGGCGTCGTTTGCTTCGGTGAGAACAACACGGCCGGGTACTTCGTCATCGAGCGTGGTGCCACGATCGAGGCGGTCGGTACTGTCGATGAGCCCATCATCCTGACCTCTGATCAGTTCCCCGGCGAGATGAGCCGTGGCGGCTGGGGTGGTCTGGTAATCCATGGTCGCGCGATTGCCAACTGCGCGGACTGCTTGGGCGGCGAGAGCTGCGAGTCCGAGGGCGGCGCCGGCGACTACTGTGGCAACAACGACAGCGATTACAGTGGCACGATCAAGTACCTGCGCGTTGAGTACTCGGGTGTCGAGATCTCCCTGAACAACGAACTCAACTCCCTCACGATGAACGGTCTCGGTTGCCAGACCCAAATCGACTACGTCCAGACCCACATGGGCTCGGACGATGGGTTCGAGTGGTTCGGCGGCAAGGTCGTCTGCCGGCACCTGGTGGCGACCGGTATCTCCGACGACAGCTTCGACTGGCAGATGGGCTTCCGTGGCGGTCTGCAGTTCGGTGTGGCGCAGCAGTACTTCGATGAGGGTGACAAGGCCATCGAGGCGGACAACAACGAGTACGACTACGATGCTCCTTGCCGTTCGAATCCCACGCTGGCGAATCTCACCCTGGTCGGCCCGGATGATCCGAATCATCCCACCGGATCGCGGGGTATCCACCTGCGCCGTGGCACCGATGCCCAGATCTTCAACTCCATCGTCATGGGTTGGACGAAGGCCGGTATCCGGCTCGAGCACCCCGAAACGGTCGCTCGTGGCTGGGGCGATGATCCGGGTGTCTACTGTGGCCCCGAGGACTTCGCCAGTGGTCACACCTTCGACGGCAACATCCTCTACAACAACTTCGACGGTCCGTGCAAAGAGGATCCGACGTTGGCCTGGGATGCCTGTGACCTGCTCGACGCGTTCCCTCACAACGACACTGACATCGACCCGCTGCTGGCCGATCCTTACAACATCGACGTGCCGAACTGGGTGCCGGATCTGTCCTCGATCGCCATCGGCACCAACGACGATGTCGTCAACATCCGCTGGGCCAACGATGCGTGCTACGAAGACAGCAGTGCCGCTCAGGACTGCGAGTTCTTCATGCAGCCCACCTGCTACCGCGGGGCTCTGCCCCCGGCCGAGTGGGATGCGGACTGGACGCAGGGTTGGACCTACTACCTGTATGACGGCACCGACCCGTTCACCGGCGATCCCCGCGATGATATCGACTACGGCAAACCGCTGGTGATTCTCGAGGGCCTCCAGGCCGGTGACCTCACGCTGACCGCCGACAGCAACTACCTGCTGCGCGGCCGGGTGGGTATGCCCGAGGGCACGACCCTCACGATCGAGCCGGGCGTCGTTTGCTTCGGTGAGAACAACACGGCCGGGTACTTCGTCATCGAGCGTGGTGCCACGATCGAGGCGGTCGGTACTGTCGATGAGCCCATCATCCTGACCTCTGATCAGTTCCCCGGCGAGATGAGCCGTGGCGGCTGGGGTGGTCTGGTAATCCATGGTCGCGCGATTGCCAACTGCGCGGACTGCTTGGGCGGCGAGAGCTGCGAGTCCGAGGGCGGCGCCGGCGACTACTGTGGCAACAACGACAGCGATTACAGTGGCACGATCAAGTACCTGCGCGTTGAGTACTCGGGTGTCGAGATCTCCCTGAACAACGAACTCAACTCCCTCACGATGAACGGTCTCGGTTGCCAGACCCAAATCGACTACGTCCAGACCCACATGGGCTCGGACGATGGGTTCGAGTGGTTCGGCGGCAAGGTCGTCTGCAAGCACCTGGTGGCGACCGGCATCTCCGACGACAGCTTCGACTGGCAGATGGGCTTCCGTGGCGGCCTGCAGTTCGGTATCGCGCAGCAGTACTTCGATGAAGGTGACAAGGCCATCGAGGCGGACAACAACGAGTACAATTACGATGCGCCCTGCCGCTCGAATCCCACGCTCGCGAATCTGACCCTGATCGGTCCCAACGACGAGAACCACCCCACGGGTTCGCGGGGAATCCACCTGCGTCGTGGCACCGACGCCCAGATCTTCAACTCCATCATCATGGGTTGGACAAAGGCCGGCATCCGCCTCGAGCACCCCGAGACGGTCGCTCGTGGCTGGCTGACCGATCCGGGCGTCCACTGCAACCCGGTTTCCGTGGATTGGGAACCCGAGGTGACCACCAACTTGATGGTCAACACGTTCCCGAATCCGGTGGTCGAGTCCACACGGTTTGCCTTCGAGATGCCGCAGGCGGGTTCGGCGAAGATCGCCGTCTTTGACGCCAGTGGCCGCAAGATCGACACCGTGCTCAACTCGAACCTGAGCGCGGGTCAGCACAACGTCTCCTGGCGTGTGCCGGCCGGCGTCTCCAACGGTGCCTATTTCTACCGCGCCGAATGCGGTACCGATGTGGCAACTGGTTGGATTCGGGTGATCAAGTAAGCGGCTGCAACTACGTATCGGCGAGGAGTCGTCTGGCCTTTGGGCCGGGCGGCTCACCCGCCCCGGCAACAGGGGAAGGCGAGCCGCACGGTCGCCTTCCCTTGCCACTCTAGGCGGATTTCGATTCGTTGTCTGTGGATCGCCGCAGGGAACCTCCCGGGCGACCGGACAATCGCGCTGAACGGATGAGGAGTTTTGTCACATGCAAGCATGGCTGGTTTCAAGGTGGGGGAAACCGTCGTGTCGGTCGGTAGCGCTGGGCTTGACGCTCGGGGTGGCTCTCTATCTGGGTTCGGGTCTGGTCGTCGCGCGGGCTGCTGACGCCCCATTGCAGGCGATCTATGGCTCGGCGTTTCAGGCGGCCGAGGATACCTCGGCGGGGAACGAGGACCTCGCCGTGCTGGAAGGCCACGTTCTCGACGAAAGCACCGGCCGCCCAGCCCTTCACGCGAACCTGATGCTGTTTCGCCTGGCATCCGAGCAGGACACAGTAGGGGTCCAGATCACCGG
>CAZZIF010000058.1:12571-16197 GCA_964654025.1 uncultured bacterium | reverse complement strand
GGCTCCTCGTCGCCGGCCCCGGAGAAGTCGGGCACGATACCCAGGATCTCGATGTCGTCGATGTACCAGCCTTCCAGCGCGACGGCACCGTCGGTCCCGAAACGGAACCGGAAGGACACCGACCCGCTGACCCCCTCCAGGTCGAAAATCTCCTGGCGCCAGTCGGAGGTGCCGCTGTAGACCTCCGTGTTCTCGGGGAAGGGCCCGGGCGTGCCGCCGGCGCGGATCGTGTGCGTGTAGCCGCCCTCGGGCGTGATCTGCTCGAACGGCCCGCCGTCGACCGACATCTCGACCACGCCGCCGTCGTAGGCGCGGCCCGGGAACGAATTGCTCTGTTCAGCCTCGATCCACATCCAGAAGCGCAGCTCGCCCACGCCGCCGAGCTCCACCGCGCAGGTCTCGAGCGCGGCGTCGAGCAGGTGATCGTAGTTGCCGCCGGCCTCGTCGCCGGCCTTCCAACTGTAGGTGCCGCCGGTGGTGTGGTTGCGGGTATCGGCGATGTGCCACTGGTCGCCGAAGCTCTCGGTGACGTGGTAGTGCGTCCAGTCGGGACAACCGTTCTCGACGGTCTCGAAGAATCCGCCCACCGGTAGCGGGCATTCGAAGGTGAGATCGTAGCCGTTCGAGCCGGTGACCTGCAGCTCGAACTCCCCGATCAGATATGGGTAGGCCGCATCGACCGTGACCTCGAAGACCGGTTCGAGCAGGCCCATCTCATCCTCTGCCAGGCCGGGATAGCCGCCGGTCGCGCTCGTGATCGCGATCTGCGAGTGGTCGCAGGTCAAGAGGCCCTCGATGCCGGCCAGGGGACCCGAGCCGGTGTTCAGGAGCGTGACGGCGACGGTGGCCGTCTCGCCCGGATCCAGGCGCAGGTTGCCGTTGCCGCCCACGGTGTCGTCGACCAGCATCGACTCGATCGAGATCTCCGGCGCATGGACGACCAGGTTGATCTGATCTTCCCAGATCTGGCGGGGGTGCTGGCGCGCCTGGCCCTCGACGGTCACCGGCATTTGCACCAAATGCAGATCGGGACAGAGCGGCGCGACATCGAACGCGTAGAACCCGTCGCTCCAGGCCGAACCACCGGCCGGGATGTCGGGGAATGCCTGCGTCCCGGTGGTCAGGGTGACGTACTCGTCGTCAACCGAAAGCGCAGCGCTCACCGTGTGCGCATCCTCGGTGCCGACGTTGCTCAGGAGCATGCGCATCTGCACCGCTTCTCCGGCGTGAATCACGCCGTCGCCGCCGGGCTCATAGATCTCGAGTTCGTCGATGACCAGGTAGGGGCCATCGGGGGGAACGACCTGCATCATGCCATCGACCTCGAGGTGGTCGTGCGCGGTGGCCTTGACATAGAGCGTCCCGACCGCCTGCGGGTCGATCGGGACGAGAGCGATACCGTAATCGTCGGCGAGGGCGGTGCCGAAGGTGGCGTAGTCCTCGCTGTAGATCGTCACCCGCGCGCCCGCAACCGGGCTGCCCCCGGAGCTGACGCTGACCTCGACCTCGTCCTCGGCGATCAGGATGCCGCCCGGATGGCTCATCGCCAGCGGCTCGGGCACGGCGGTCCACAGTTCCATGGCCGGATCGCCGAAGACGTTGAGCTGGTAGTAGCACCAGCGGTTGCCGCCGAAGTCGATCGACCAGATGTTGTCCATCTTCGAGTCGTCGTTGGCCTCGGCGATGGGGTAGATGGCTTCGCCGAACATCGCATCGAAGTATTCGCGATCGAAGTACTGCGACGAGCCGTCGGTGCCGCCCGGGTCGCCCCAGCCGTAGCGCGAGTTCGAAACGACGGCTACCGCCCCGGCATCGTGCGTTTGAAACAGTTCGCTGAAGCAATCGGCGGTGTAGCCGCCCGAGGTGGTGCGGTTATCGAACGAGCCGCAGTAGCAGCCCTGGGTGTAGACGAAGTTGTAGGTGTGCTCGATGCCGTCGTTGTCGAAGGAGGCGACGTCGGCGTTGTCCATCTTCATCATGTAGGTCACGTTGCAGTGGCCCAGGTGATTGAGGATCTGGGCGCCGCTGGTCATCAGGTCGATCAGGGTCGACTTGCTCCAGGTACCGTCCCGGTCGTAGAGGGTCTCGACATTCATCGTGGAGGGGAATCCGGTTGTCGTGTAGCCGTGGGCCGTGGAGCCATCCTTCACCTCGTCCTTCGAGTCTCCGCCCCAGGTCAGCGGATTGCTCCACAGCAACTCGGCCACCATGAGGGCCGCATCCGACTCCTCGAGCACCGGCTCGGTGGTGTAGCGCGTCACCTTCGTGACGAAGTTCAGGGCATCGTCCTCGTCGCTGACGCACGCGCGGCCGACGGCAACCTCGTGGTAGAGGTCATCCTCGCCGGGCTCGCCCCAGCGGTCGTCTCCGTCGGTATTCCAGTTGCCGTCCAGGCAGCCGTAATACATGTCGGCCGGGATGTCTTCGTCCCACTCGCCGTAGTCGGTGTCCGAGTAGAGGCCGCGGTGGGGGATGCCGTTCTCATCCCGCGCGTCGCCGACCAGGAGCACGTAATCGACGCCCCAGGTCTGGTAGGCGTCGATGATGAAATCGCGGATGCACTCCTGTTCATCCACGCCGGAAGTGTAGTTCTCCAGAATCCAGGACTTGAGGAAGAGCCCGGCCTTGCGGCCCCGCTCGGTGTGGAAGGCCACGAGCGCTTCGACCTCCTCGGCGTAGGTGTCGCCGGTGATGATGAGGTAGGTGTAGCCCAGCGATGGATCGAGATCACGGGTGCCGGCCGGGGCCGGGCCGATGGCGTCGTAGGCGCTCGAGGCGTCGGGATGGATGGCGTCGTAGGCGCCCGATGCGGCGGGATTGGCGACCAGGCGCCCGAGGCGGGTGAGCGTGCGCGCGTCGCGGCGGATCATCTGCTCGGTGTGAGAGAGGGCGGCGGCATCGGGCGCGGTGGTGATGCGCACCAGCATTTCCCCGTAGCAGGTCACCTGTCCGTGGGCCGGGACGTACTGGACCGGGTGGAGCGCCAGGCTCGCGATGCGATGGCCGCGGAAATAGCCCTCGGACATCTCGCTGTGCAGCGCGGCCGGGAAGAGATTGGTGGAGCGGTAGACCTGCGGGTCGGGCGCCGTTACCTCGACCGGGCTCGTGTCGCTCAAGGGGCGCTGTGGCTGCCCTGGCGCGAGACGGTAGGTGCCCGGGAGTGTCACGGCCTGGCCGGGGATGACCTCTATGCCTGTTACGACCTCGCCGGGAGGCAACAGGATCTGAAGACCGCTCACCGGCAGGACCGGCTCACCCGGCTTGCCATAGCTCATCGCGCCGGGAAGGTTCAGTTCGTGGAACTCGCCGGCGACCGTCATGACCGGTTCGGCAAACGTGATGTGCTGCTCGATGACGGTGGCCTCGGCGGTGCCGGCAACCGCGAGGGTCAGAACCGCAAGCACGGCCACGAGCACGGCGGCGGGCGAGACAACGGGCAGCGCCGCTTGGGAAGCTGCGGTTCGGAACTTGGAGAGGGGCCGAGAGAGGAGAGCCGAGGCGGAGAAGGCCAGGGACCGCAAGCGGAGTGATGATGGCATGAGCATGCTCCTTAGTGATTCAACCAAGGTGATTCAAGATGATTCGACCGAGCGGGGATGCCTTCCGTAAGTGTAACAAGATTACAT
>CAZZIF010000058.1:8498-12471 GCA_964654025.1 uncultured bacterium | reverse complement strand
CGCGACATGGGATCGGCTTCGTCAGGCTGCCAGCGGACCACCTTCGGATCCTGGAGCGGACTGTGAAGCTGGAGGCTCGGCGGCGGCCGCAGTGCGAAAGGTGAAGCTGAACCTCGTGCCACGCTGATCGCCATCTTCCACCCAGATATGCCCACCCATCAGGTCCACGAGGCGGCGGCAGATGGACAGACCCAGACCGGTGCCCCCGTACTGGCGAGTGGTGGATCCATCCGCTTGGACGAAGGCTTCGAATATCTGCTGATGCTTCTCGGGCGGGATGCCGATGCCCGTGTCCTCTACCGAGACGATCAGGTCCAGGTCGCCTTCCTCCGCCGAGTGCGACTCGGCTGGGGGATGGTGGCAAGCGACGGAAGTGCGGACTTCACCGTCATGGGTAAACTTCAGGGCATTGCCCACCAGATTGACGACGACTTGACGAAGCCGCGCCGGGTCACCGATCAGGTACTGCGGAACGAGTTCATCGATGCTGAACGTGAAGCCGAGCCCTTTCTCCTTTGCTTGCAGGCTCCAAGGATGAACTGCCTCGCTGAGCTCGTGACGAATATCGAAGGGCACGGCCTCGAGTTCGAGCTGCTCGGCCTCGATCTTCGAGAGATCCAGGATCTCGTTGAGCACCCGCAGCAGGGTCTCGGCAGATTCCATCGATGCCTGGAGAAGCTCGCGGGCGTCTGGCGCCGTCACGAAGTCATCGAGCAAGCTGAGGAGGCCGATGATGCCGTTGAGCGGGGTGCGAACCTCGTGGCTGGTGTTGGCCAGGAATTCGCTCTTGGCGCGGCTGGCCCGCTCGGCGTCCTCGCGCGCACAAACCAGCGGTGTCACGTCCACGAAGGAGACGATGCCCTCGGTGGGCTGACCATGCGCATCGTGGAGAGCGACGGCATTGAGCAGGATCGAGCGTCGTTCGCCGCGCTTGGTCGTGAGCATGCATTCGGCCTTGTCGATCCGGCCGGGGTCGGCCGTGCTGGTCCGGCCGGGCTTGGCCCCGGCGAAGAGCGGGCACGCTTCCTTGCAAAGCGAGCAACCCAAGGCCCGACAGGGTGAGCCGACGATCTCGTCTTCGGTGAAGCCGGTGATTTCGGTGAAGGCTTTGTTGATCGAGGTGATCGTGCCCTGGGGCGTCACCGTGAAGATGGCGGTGACCGCCGTGTCCAATAGCTGCTCGCGGAAACGAAGCGCATCGTGCAGGTTCTGGTCGGCGAGCATGCGGGCGGTGTCATCACGGTTCGAGCCGCGGGTCCCGAGCCACCTGCCGTCAGGGGCGTAGACCGCCCGGCAATCATGGGCGATCCAGCGGACCTGACCGGAGCGATTGATGATGCGGAATTCAAGGTTGCGGGCCTCGGATGGGTCGGGCTCTTGTTCTTGGTGCCCGGTGACCATCGCTCGATCGTCGGGATGGACGATATCGAGAAAGAGATCGGGCCGGGCCAGAAACTCCTCGGCCGAGTAGCCGGTGATGGGCAGGCAGGAGGGGGAGACATAGATGTAGCGGCCTTCGGGATTGATCCAGTATTCCCAGTGAAACGTGAAGTCGGCGATCGTTCGGTAGCGCTCCTCGCCCTCCTTCAGCTGCCGGAAGGCCGTGGCCCGTTGGATCATCATGGCCGCCAGCCTGAGGTAGCGCTCCACGATGTCCTTCGTGTGCACCTTGTGCCCGGGCGGCAGCTCCAGAATCGCGAATCCCACCAGCTCGCGGTCCTGGAGCAACGAAAGCCGGTAGAGATTCGCTTCGGTGTTGCCTTCGAAGGCCGGTCGTAAGGTGGCCGGCAGGCTCGCCATCAGCCGGACGGGCTCCTCGGGCGGATGCGCCAGAAACGTGGTCGTCAGGGCATCCCGCCACGGGCCCGAGAGTGTGACGGGCGGATTCGAGTCTGAAGTCGGGATGGCTTCGTAGGTGTCCCGAGAAGTGGCATGCGCCTTGCAGCGGACCTTCTCGGCAGTCTCTTCGAGAGCGAAGAGGGCGGCCTGGTTGGCATCGCACAGACGAAGCAGGTTCCGGCAGAGGATGCCGTGCAGGTCCTCTTCGCTCCGGCCCTCGACGTCGAGGACGGTGTCGTAGAGCACACGCAGCATCCGGTTGCGCCGCTCCAGAACCTGGGCAGCGTGATCGTGCGGCGATAGAGCCGATACGGCACGGCCTCTAGCTGGCGCGTCGGACACGTTCATCCTCCCGAGCCTTCGAATCGCCCGACACCTGCACGCTTGGCTCCGGCGCGGGTTCCGGTGTTCGCTTCACTCGCAACGTTTCTTGGGGCGCATCTCGCAGCGTTGTCCGCAGCCCGCGGGACCGCCGCCGCAGCCTGTAGAAGCACAACAGTGCCGCGCTCGCGAGCCCGCCGGTCAGAAGGGGAGCGGGAATGCCCGTCAGCGCGGGAAGGACGATGCGCTGGGAATCGTAGCCGTGGGAGAGCAGCGGGTTCACCACGTGGATGACGAGAGCCATTCCCGGAATGAAGGCCAGCATGACGACGAGGAAGATGAGATTGCCCTCTCCGATCTGGCGCAGGGTACCCAGAATGCAGCCGCCCGACAGAATGATGCCAGCACCGAACAGTGCGCCCCCCAGGACATTGTAGAATCCGTAGCCGCGAATCTCGCCAATGGGCTTGAGACCCAGCTCCGGACTCCAGTAGGAGGAGGCCATGAAGCCCACGCTCGTGATGGCGAAGATCAGGGTGAGCATCCGAAGGATCCTCTTCCCCTGGCCCAAGAAGATCTCCACCATGCCGGCCGCGATGCACAGCCCTGCACGCTGGACGAAGAATCCGAGGCCCACTCCAAAGAGAACGCCCACTCCGAGCAGCAACGGGAAGCTCATCGCGGGTCCTTTCGAAGCGTCAAGGCGAAGACCCCGTAGGCGCCCAGGAACATCCCGGCGACCGACAGAAACGAGGACACCGAGAGCATGGGTATGCCCGTTACGAAGGCGGTCGTACAGGTGCCCGGGGCGAGCGTGATGCCGATTCCAATGAGAAGACCGCCCAGAAGGGCCCGGGGGAGATGCCTGAGCGGCGGGAGCCGCAACAAGAACTGTCGTCCGAAGCGGGCTCCCAAGAACGCACCCGCGATGACACCGATGTTGACGCCAAGGGCGAAGAGGAACTTCCCCTCCGCACCGCTCTGGCCCAGCAGAGGCAAGAAACTGCTGCCACCAATCCAGAACTTGCCCAGCATCCAGTACATGGTGACGTTGAGCACGGCGAAACCGGTCACCATGAATGCCGGGCGCTCCCACGCGTTGCGCGGCCGCATTTTTCCCTCCATCGACGCGACTGTCTGCGGCGAGACCCTCGGTGTGCCTGGTGCCTGGTGCTACAGGCGAAGATGCCTCCGCGGCTAGGCGGCGGACGCCCCAGCGTCGTTCTCTTTGGCCGAGGGTCGGCGCGAGACCACGATCATCCAGCCCCGCTCTTCCTCTGAAATCTCAACGATCATGTCCTCGAACTCCTCGAGCTCTTCGGGCACCGCGCTCAGTACCAGAGGATCGTCCACTCTGAACCGGATTTGCCCTCCCGGGGCCAGCGTATGCACGGCCTGAACGATCTCCGCGATGGGACGCGGGCACACCATGCCCGTGAGATCTTCGAATGGGCACTCCCCGCGATGCGGATCGTTGGCCATGGTGCCGTCTCCTCCCGTACTATGGATGCGATCCGAGCAATGGATCGTTTCGTCCGGATCCATGGATGACGAAGGCTCCAGAAGTCTTCAGGAGTCCAGGAGTCTTCAGGGGTCCAGGAGTCCTGAGGAACTCTCCGGGAGTCCTGAGGAGCGCCTGGGCGTCCGGACGAACTCTCCGGGAGCCCCGAGGCCACGGATGCGCAGGAACACCGAGACTGTGAGTCTGTGAGCCACAATCTCCTTCATCGGAGAGCAGTTACAGGATGCTTAGTCCAGATGGGGCCTCGTGATCGAATTCGGGATCACGATGACGATTGGGGGCGCTCTTGGG
>CAZZIF010000058.1:0-8398 GCA_964654025.1 uncultured bacterium | reverse complement strand
CGCCGGGTTCGTGCGGCGCCGACCGGAAGCTCGCGTCGGGTTCGTGCGGCGCCGGGCGGAAGCTCGTGTCCGGCCGGCTCGGCGTCGCCCGGGGGGCGCTGGAAACTCGCTGGGGGCTTCGATACAGGGTGTGGTTTCGCTGGAATCAGCAGGCGGGAGGCGAGGATGAGTGATCACGTTCAAGGATTCTTGGAGGAGCACCGCCGCGAGTTCGATCGGGGCTATGTGCAGGTCTACACCGGCGACGGCAAGGGCAAGACCACGGCCGCCATCGGTCTGGCGGTGCGGGCAGCGGGGGCCGGCTTGCGCGTCTACCTGGCTCAGTTCATCAAATCCGAACCCTATAGCGAGATCGCCGGCCTGGAGTGTCTCGGTGACCGTATCACCTGCCGGCAGTTTGGACGAGGGTGCTGGTTGCGCGGCGAGCCGGCCGAGGAGGATCGCCGGCTTGCGCGGGAAGCACTGGCGACCGTTGGGGAGATCCTACGTGCCGGCGAGTACGAGGTCGTCATCCTGGATGAGATCAACGTGGCTACCCACTTCGGTCTCGTCGACGTGGCAGCGGTGTTGACGTTGCTCGATGAGCGGCCCGAACGGGTCGAGCTGGTCTTGACCGGCCGGCGCGCAGATCCGCGCGTGATCGAACGCGCGGATCTGGTTACCGAGATGGTCGAGCGCAAGCACTACTACCAGCAGGGGGTGCTGGCGCGCACCGGCATCGAGAGTTGACCCACCAGAGATTCAGGGGCCTGTGATGGTGCGCCCACCCGTCGGCTCGGCAAGCTCGCGAGCTTCCAGGATAGCGCGCACCAAGCCCGCTTGCAGCGACTTGGGAATGACGGGGGCCGGACTTGCCAGGACTTCGGTCACTGGTAGCTGGAAGCTGCCCTCCAGCGTCCGTGTCTCCGTGCCGCTGCCGCCCAGGCTGATCATGCCCGTCCCCGTCACGCTGAAGGTGCCGGCCAGCTGGTTGTCGGATTGCGAGCTGATCGTCAGCGATCCGTCCGTGATCGTCCCCGCCCCCGATGCCATGGTGAAGAGATAGGAGACCCCGGAACTCTCGCTGTAGACCATCGTGGCGTCGGTGTCTCCGGTGCCTTCCAGGAGCACGTCGAAGGTCGCCGGCAGGGTCGTGAAGTCAGGGAAGATCATGTTCAGGCTGTACTGGCGGCCGTCGTTGCCACTCCCGGTGAAGCTCAGTGCCCAGGAGGGGCCTCCGGTGTTGTGGGTGATCATCGCCACCGTTGCGCTCGGAGTGATGACCGTTGGGCCCGGTTGAGTCACTTCCAGGCTGAACGACTCGGTTCCCCCGGGACCGCAGGTCACGTCGGGGCCGGTGACGCTGGTGCCATCGAAGTCGAAGACGTAGGACCCGGACTCGAATCCGCCCGGGCAGGTGCCCGAGGCAATCAGGTCCATGGTCCCGTTGAGATCCACGTGGGTGGCCGTGACGGTGCCGCTGACGTTGTAGTCGTAGGACACAGTGCAGCCCCCGCCAAGATCCTGTTCGTACTCGCAAGCGAAGGACACGTTCGTGCCGTCTACATTGACGTCGCACTCGGGTCCGAACTCGTAGTCGCCCGAATCGCCGCATATGTCGACGACCTCCCACTCATCCGAAAGCGGCTGGCCGCCGCCGGCCGGGGTGATGACCGAGTGCATGCAAAAGTAGCGGTTCTCTCCTTCCTCACAGGGACTGGCGGTGCTACCTCCGCCCCCGTCGTCTCCGCCGACGTTGTCGTCATCGCTGTCGCTACTGCCGCAACCGGCGCCGAAGAGCGATAGCGAGCTGAGGAGGGCGATGAATAGGAAACCTCTCAGGAACACGAGGCGAGTATCTTGACGATGCAAATGGGTAATCCACTGATACACGATGGAATCCTTTCGTAGTCAACTGGTCAAGCCGCCGCTGAGGGATGCCGCTGAGGGACGCTGAGGGAAGCGGCGACAACTGCGATTTTCATCTAGGCCCCCTAAAAGGAAAAGCAGGGTCGTTGGTTCCCAAGGATTGGTGGTTGATTGAGAAGGAGTGGCCATTGATCGAGACGTTGCGAGATGTTGCGAGACGTTGTGAGATGTTGTGATATGTTGCGAGATGTTGCGAGATGTTGTGAGATGTTGCGATGCATTGTCGTAATGCAGTTGCACGCGATGATGGGAACCATGTCAGCTTGCGCTGGTTGGTTACGCTGGTTGGTCATCCATGAAGTTGCATGAACACCCGGCCCGCTTTCCGCGACTGATACATGGTGGGCGTTTCGTGAATCCGCACACCAATCGTATACCGATCGAATGGATCGGATTGTCCCACTACCATCGAGGAGATCGAGATGAAATCACGGAATCGTTGCTCTGTCGCGCCGCTCTCTTTCTTGAGCGCGCTGCTGACCGCGAGATTGCTGACCGCGAGATTGCTGATCGCGGGCCCGCTTGTCGCGGGGTCGTTGATCGTGCGATCGCTGATTGCGGGGTCACTGATCGTGGGATCACTGGTTGCGGGTTCGCTGATTGCGGGACCGGCATTGGATGTCCACGCGAAGACCGTGACCGAGGTGGTAACCTACGAGCACGATGGCACGACCCTGGAGGGGTTTCTCGCCTATGACGACGCCGTCTCCGGCCGGCGACCTGGCGTTTTGATCGTGCACCAATGGATGGGGTTGACCGAAAACGAACGGATGCGTGCGCGTATGCTTGCGGGACTCGGCTACGTGGCCTTCGCCGCGGATGTCTACGGCGCGGGTGTTCGGCCGCAGAACACCTCGGAGGCCGGCTCGCAGGCGAGCAAGTACCGGTCGGACCGCGCGCTCTTCCGCGAGCGGATGGCGGCCGGCTTGAACGTGCTCGAGGAACACCGCCTCGTCGACAGCGATCGTCTTGCGGCGATCGGCTACTGCTTTGGAGGGGGCGGTGTGCTGGAGCTGGCGCGATCGGGAGCGAAGGTCGCCGGCGTGGTGAGCTTCCACGGCAATCTCGACACTCCGGACCCAAAGGATGCCGAGGCCATCGAAGGGAGAGTCCTGGTTTGTCACGGTGCAGCGGATCCCCACGTGAGCCGGGAGTCCTTGTTGGGCTTCGTCGATGAGATGGAGACTGCCGAGGTGGACTATCAGCTCATTATGTACGGTGGCGCGGTGCATGCCTTCACACAGAAGGAAGCGGGCACCGATCCTTCTCAAGGCGCGGCCTATGATGCTGACGCCGATCGCCGGTCATGGGAGCACATGCGGCTCTTCTTCGCGGAGATCTTCTAGACTTCTAGGACCGGTGATGTCACCGCCGATGCCGCGACCGGTCCTGGGCGCCCCCTCGAGGAGAGGAGCGCCCAGCAACTGTCCTTCGCGTGCCCAAAGGCGGCGCGTGATCGTGCGTCCAAAGGCGGCGTGTGATCGTGCGCCCGCTACCTGACGATCAGCACGGGCCGGGAGCAGTCCTCTCCCAGACCGCTCAGTCGCAGGTAGTAGGTACCCGAGGCCAAGGGTCCCGGCTCGAGCATCAGCGTGTGCGTGCCGGCAGCTGCCACCCGCTGCGCGGCGGATAGAGCTTGACGGCCGCTGATGTCGAAGAGCTGGGCGGTCACGTTGCCGGCCGACGCCACCTCGAAGCGGACCTCGATGCCGGCGAGCCCCGGATCGGAGCGGGTGGCAATCAGTCGGAGCCGCGCGGGCGTCTCATCGCCTGCCACGATCCCGGCTCCGGCCACCCCGTCGTCGACCTGGTAGATCACATCGTTCGTGTTGACCGCGATCCACAGGTATTCGCCATCATGAGTGATGCCGTTCGGGGAGCCGCCGTTGCCGGGACAGTTGAATTGTCCGACGATCTCACCGGTGGCGGCATCGATCTTATAGATGATGGCAATCCCGCTCATGTTGTTGTCCGAGACCCAGATGTATCCGTCGGCCCAGGCCAGTCCGTAGGGCGAGGCGCCGGGCGCCGGATACTGGCCCAAGACATTGCCCTCGGTGTCGAGCTGCCAGATCTTCTCCGGGGAGCGCGAATCGGCCAGCCAGAGCCACTCGCCGTCCCACCCGAGCCCGATGGGCTGTCCATTGCCTTCGTCCGGTGCGTCGAAGAAGCTGATCACATCACCGGTGATTGGATCCATCGAGTACAGACACTTCTCCGATAGGCACACCTGCCACAAGTGCTCGCCATCGAAGGTGAGACCCTGGGGCATGACGCCCGCGTAGGGCACGATATCGATGACCGCGCCCGTCTCAGGATCCAGACGGTAGATGTTGCGCTGCTCGGTGGGAGAGAAGATCACCTGGTAGAGTTCACCGTTAACCCAGGCCAGGTCCGCGGTGTTGTCACCCGCGCACGGGATTGAATGCAGGATATCGCCCATCTCCGCGTGGGCCGGACAGGCC
The DNA here is from genome assembly GCA_964654025.1 of uncultured bacterium. Classification (GTDB taxonomy): domain Bacteria; phylum Eisenbacteria; class RBG-16-71-46; order CAIMUX01; family WJJG01; genus CAYQJL01. The sequence goes on along the minus strand of CAZZIF010000058.1, from coordinate 4,025 downwards.
AGAAGGCAGACGGCCGCCACGAGGGCGAGGGTGGACAGAGCGCGCCGGCTGCGGGGAGGGTAGCCAAGAATCGAACGGTCGGCGAAGCGAGGGAACCTCCGGAGAAACATGATGCGCCTCCTTTCTGGGGTTTGTGGGCACCCGCTCGGGTTCGTGGACGCCCGCTCGGGCCTGTGGGCACCCGGCCGGGAACACGAGCCCGGTCGACGATGAAGAGCACGTTGAGTGGCTGGTGCACATGCAACAAAGATGTCAATCGGGATCATACCTGATCCGGCCCGTGATGGAAATCGGTCCTTTCCCCATGGTGAGCGCGGCGGCGTGCAAACAACTTGGGAAAGACCGGGTAGGTGTCCAGGACAGGTTGCGAGCGTGGATGCCGGGGATGACGGCGTCGCGCGTGGGAACGCGTCTGGGTACCGCGGCTGGGTACCGCGTCTGGGAGCTGCGTCTGGGTACTGCGTCTGGGTACAGCGCCTGGGAACTGGCCGTTGGCACCCGGATGGGGCGTTCTGCGCTGGCGCCGGGGTTGGTCCCACATCTTCTGGCATGGTTTGGGTTTGCACTGACAGGTGTCACTGTGCCGCGGCGGCTTGAGAGGACGGCGACCTTCGGCTAATGTCGATCCTCCTGGCCTAATGAAAGGCATTGTGAAGTTTCACTCGGGAAACCGGCACGAGTGGTGCATACTGTTTCGTTCCTCTGCAATCCGGCATTCATCGGGCCGGATGGAGGATGGGGAGAGATGGAGGATGGGGAGAGTCGGATGGAGAACCCGCGGGCCAAAGAGATCCTTCAGGGGCTTCGAGAGAAGTACCCGCAGAAGTTCGTGTCCGAGACGGCCGCCTTCGGCAACATCCGGCGCGGGGACCGGATCTTCATCGGAACTGCCTGCGGGGAACCCCAGTATCTGGTCGGGGCGCTGATCGACTACGTCGCATCTCACCCCAAGGCCTTCTTCGACGCCGAGGTCTACCACGTTTGGACCCTGGGCGTGGCGCCCTACACTGACGTCAAGTTCAAGCGCAACTTCCGCCATAATTCCTTCTTCGTCGGCAACAATACCCGCGAGGCGGTCAACACGGGCATGGCCGACTACTCGCCCATCTTCCTGTCGCAGATCCCGGCCCTCTTCGAAAACCGGCAGGTGACGATCGATGTCGCCCTGGTGCAGACCTCGCTGCCGGATGAACACGGCTACGTGAGCCTGGGGATCAGCGTGGACATCACGAAGACGGCGGTCGAGAACGCCGATATCGTGATCATCCAGATCAACGAGAAGATGCCCCGCGTCCTGGGAGATACCTTCCTGCACATCGAGGATGTCGACTTCGCCATTGCCCATACGGAGGATCTCCTCGAGTATCGCGCATCGGTGCCCGGCGATATCGCCCAGCGGATCGGCGAGTATGTCTCCCATATCGTGCAGGACGGCGATACGATCCAGGTGGGCTATGGCAGTCTTCCCAACGCGATCCTCGAGAGACTTGCCGACAAGAAGCACCTGGGCGTTCACACCGAGCTGCTCAGCAACGGGATCGTCCGGCTCATGAAGGCCGGGGTGATCGACAACACGCGCAAGTCGATCGACCGGGGCAAGTCGGTGGCGGCTTTCTCGATGGGCCGCGCCGAAACCTACGAGTTCCTGCACGACAATCCCGCGATCGAGTTCCGCCCGATCAGCTACACGAACAACCCGCTCACGATCGCGAAGATCGAGAACATGACCGCGATCAACACGGCGCTGCAGATCGACATGACCGGGCAATCGAGCGCCGAATCGGTGGGCTCGACCTTCTACAGCGGCATCGGCGGGCACGCGGACTTCATGCGCGGCGCCATCCTGGCGCCAGGCGGCAAGACGATCCTGGCGATGCCCTCGACCGCCAAGAGCGGGGAGATCTCCCGCATCGTACCCTTCCTCAGCGAGGGGGCCGGCGTCACGCTGGGCCGGGGCGACATCCACCACGTCGTCACCGAGTACGGCATCGCCTACCTGCACGGGAAGAACATCCGCGAACGGGCGATGTCGCTCATCGCGATCGCGCACCCCAAATTCCAGCCGCAGCTGATTCGTGAGGCGAAGGAATGCGGCCTGATCTATAAGGATCAGGCGTTCATCCCGGGCAAGAAGGGCGAGTATCCGAAGCAGTACGAGACGCGCCGCTCTACCAAGAAAGGCCTGCCGCTTTTCATGCGGCCCGTGCGGATCAGTGACGAGCCCCCGATCAAGGACTTCTTCTACTCGCTCACCGACAAGAGCATCTACCGGCGCTTCATCAGCCAGCGCAAGGACATGCCCCACGAGCGCCTACAGGATTTCGTGGTCATCGATTACACGAAGGAGATGATCATCGTCGTCATCCTCGAGCGCGAGGGCATGAAGGATGAAATCATCGCCCTCGGCCAGTACGGGATCGAGGAGACCGCGCACGTGGCCGAGGTCGCGCTGGTGGTGCGCGACGAGTATCAAGGGCAGGGCGTGGGCCGCGAGTTGCTCGGGTACCTGACCCACCTGGCGCGCCAGCAGGGATTGCTCGGCTTCACGGCCGAGGTCTTGGTAGAGAACACCCCGATGCTCAGGCTGTTCGAGAAGATGGGCTTCGACATCGAGCGGCGGACGGCAGAGGGCGTCATTGAGCTCCGTATGACCTTCCGAGGAACAACATGAAACCAGACATGAATGCGCCCCGCGGAGACGCCGCGCAAGGCGAGAGCGGGACAGACCTGGGGGCTGCGCCGGGGACTGGGGCGGGCACAGCGTCGGGGGCTGCTCCGGGAAGCGCCCCGGGCACCTCAGAAGCTTCTCCAGGGGGCTCGATCGAAGCAGGGCGCCAGCCCGCGCCGCCGGAGATCCGGTCGCTGTTCGAACCGCGATCGGTCGCCGTGATCGGTGCCTCGCACGACAGCGCCAAGATCGGCTACAAGATCCTGCAAAACATCGTCGAGGGCGGTTACCAGGGCAAGATCTACCCGATCAACCCCAAGGGGGGGGAGATTCTGGGCCAGCCGGTCATGCCCTCCATGGAGGCCATCGAGGGCGAGGTCGACGTGGCCGTCACCGTCGTGCCCGAGAAGTATGTCTTCGCCTCGGTCGAGGCCTGTGCCGCCAAAGGCGTGAAGCACAACATGGTGATCACTTCGGGATTCTCGGAGGTCGGCAACCTGGAGGCCGAACGGAAGCTGATCGCCTTCGCCCGCAAGAATCGGATGCGCATTCTGGGACCGAATATCTTCGGCCTCTACTCGGCCACCGCCTCGCTCGACGCCACCTTCGGACCGGGCGGCATCAAGCCCGGCCATGTGGCCATCATCACGCAAAGCGGGGCGTTGGGGTTGGCCATGATCGGCAAGACGGCCGTCGAGAACATCGGCATCTCGGCCATGATCTCGGTGGGTAACAAGGCCGACATCGACGAGACCGACCTGCTGGGCTACCTCATCGACCATGACCAGACCAAGACGATCCTGATGTACATCGAGGGCGTCAAGAACGGAGATCGGCTGGTTCATGCCCTCAAGCAGGTCACGCAGAAGAAGCCGGTGGTGGTGATCAAGTCGGGCCGCTCGAAGCGCGGCGCCGCGGCAGCCGCCTCGCACACCGGTTCGCTGGCCGGATCCGATGAGATCTTCGAAGCCGTCATGCGCCAGTGTGGCGTCTTGCGGGCCGAGTCGATCAAGGAAGGTTTTGACCTTTGCAAGTTTCTCGCCACCAACAAGGTGCCGGCCGGTAACAAGGCGGTCATCGTGACCAACGGTGGCGGTATCGGTGTCCTGGCCACCGATGCGTGCGAGAAGTCGGGTGTCCAGCTCTACGACAATCAGGAACGATTGAAGGAAGCGTTTGGGCCCGTGACCCCCGACTTCGGCTCGACCAAGAACCCGATCGACTTGACCGGGGGCGCCGGGCCCGAGGCGTATGCCCAGGCCCTCGAAGCCGGCCGCGCGGCAGATGAGGTGGCCGCCACGATCGCGCTCTACTGCGAGACGGCCGTCTTCGACGTCAAGAGCTTGACCACCATGAT
>CAZZIF010000057.1:1470-16217 GCA_964654025.1 uncultured bacterium | reverse complement strand
ACGGCCTCGGGACACCGGACTCGGGACAACGGACTCGGGACAACGGCCTCGGGACGCCGGCCTCGACGTGCAAAGGCGTCAGGCCGACATCCGGCCGCCCGCATCTGACGGTAAGCGAGACGAGGTCGACTTCGCATTCTAACGTCCTGCGATTCCATGGTCTACAGCAGACACGGAAGCGCCGGGGAGGAGGGTCTTGGAGCAGCAATCCAGAGCCTATCTGCACGGACTGGGCGCCGTGCTGGCGTGGTCGACCGTGGCCTCGGCCTTCAAGCTGACCCTGCGGGAGCTGACGCCGGTGGCCATGCTCTTCTACGCGTCCCTGACCTCCCTGCTCATCCTGCTGGCCATCTTGACCTGGCAGGGGCGTCTGGGGGTCTTGAAGCAGATCCGGGGCCGCGAGTGGCTCGCCTATGCCGGGCTCGGGTTCCTCAACCCGTTTCTTTACTACACGATCCTCTTCCGCGCCTACCAGCTCTTGCCCGGCCAGGAGGCTCAGGCTCTCAATTACACCTGGGCCATCACGCTGGCGCTCTTGTCGATTCCGATTCTCAAGCAGCGCATCCGGCCCGCCAGCCTCGTGGCACTCGTGATCAGCTTCGCGGGGGTCTGGATCATCTCCACACGGGGCGACGTGTTCTCGACGCGCTTCGCCGAGCCGGTGGGCGTGCTGCTGGCGGTGGGAAGCTCGGTCGTCTGGGCGCTCTTCTGGATCGGCAACGTGCGCGATCCGCGGGACGAGATCGTCAAGCTCACCCTGTGCTTCGTCTTCGGTACCGTCTTCGTGGGCCTCTATGCCGTGGCAACCGGGGATCCCTTGGCGGCGCGGTGGCCGGGGATCGCCGGGGCGCTCTACGCCGGCCTCTTCGAGATGGGTCTCACCTTCGTCCTGTGGCTCACGGCCCTGCGGCTCTCACGCACGACCGCGCAGGTGGGCAACCTCATCTTCCTGTCACCCTTCATCTCACTGGTGCTGCTTCACTTCGTGGTCGGTGAGGAGATCTTTCGCTCCTCGATCGTCGGGCTGGTGCTCATCCTCGCCGGCATCGCCCTGCAGCGGCGCACCGACCGGATCCCCCGGCAAACCGCGCCGGAGAGCCCACCGGCCGGCGGCAGCAGTGAACCGTGAACCCACCGGCAGCCGGCAGCAGTGAACCGTGAACCCACCGGCAGCCGGCGGCAGTGAACCGTGAGCCACCCGCCCGCCCGGCGGCCGCGAGACCGCAAGCTGGGCGGGTCAATCGGTCGCCTGCACCACGCGACGCATGAACTGATCACCCACCATCAGGCCGAGGGCACCCTGCCTGGCCTGTTCCTCGTCGAAGGCGGTCGTATCGTCCGGCTCATCACCGCGCCGCCAGATGGCGACCGGCACCGGATCGCGTCCGTGCTGGCCCGTCTCGACCGGCGTCGGGTGATCGGGCAGAACGGCCAGCGTCCACTGCGGGCTGCGGCCGTCGAGGCCTTCCAGGATCGGGCGTACCAGCCGGTCGTCGAGGTACTCGATGCACCGGATCTTGAGATCCAGATCGCGCGCGTGCCCCGCCTCGTCCGTAGCCTCCACGTGGACGTAGACCAGATCGTGATCGCGCAGGGCCTCCAGACAGGCTTCGGCCTTGCCCTCGTAGTTGGTGTCGTGCAAGCCGGTGGCCCCGGGCACCCGGATGACGTCCATGCCGGCATAGACCCCGAGTCCCATGATCAAGTCCACGGCGGAGATGACGGCGCTGCGAACGCCGTATAGCTCCTGGAGCGTCTTCATCCGGGGCCGGCATCCGGGCGACCAGGTCCAGATGCAGCTGGCCTCGTCCTGGCCCCTTTCCCTGCGCGCCACGTTGACCGGATGGTCACGCAGGATCTCAAGCGAACGGCGGTAGATCTCGCGCAGGCGCTCGGCGGTAGCTTGGGCGGCTGGCCCGGTGGTTCCCGCGGCAGCTGGCCCGGTGGTGGCCTCGGCAGCTGGCCCGGTGGTTCCCGCGGCAGCTGGCCCGGCGGTTGCCTCGGCGGCTGCCCCGGTGGTTCCCGCGGCGGCTGCCCCAGCGGCTTCGGCTTCCACCCGTGGCAGGAGGTCTTCGGCCAGATCGTCGAGGTGATCGTGCGGCGGCGCGCATACGACCGCCGAGCTGGCCCATCCGCCGCGCAGCAGTAGGAGATGCCGGTAGCTGATTCCCGGAAAGAACTGGATGGGCCGGTCACCCCGCCCCCCGCCGAGCTCGCGATCCAGATCCCGGATCAAGCGCGAGGCTTCCTCACTCGAGATATGGCCTGCCGAGTGGTTCTTGATCCGGCGGGCCACCGGCGATACGGCGTCGTGGAGACAGATCAGATTGCAGCGCAGGGCCACGTCATCCTCGGCCACCTCCACACCCATGCTGGCGGCTTCCAGCACCGCCCGGCCCTGGGAGACCTTGGCCGCGTCGTAACCGAGAACCGCCAGGTTGGCCACAGCCGAGTCGGCTGGACCCGTCTCGCCAATGGTACGCAGGCGGCCCATGCGCCCCCGGCGTGCCACCTGGTCGATGGTGGGCTTGTGGGCCACCATCAACGGGGTCCGGCCGCCGAGGCGTTCGATGGGCACATCCGACATGCCGTCGCCAAGCACGATGACTGACTTCATGACTCTCCTCTGCCGATGCGCGGGCGACCGGCGTCACCGTTACCGGTACGTCCGCACCAGATAGTCCTTGAACGCGCCGTAGTCGGTCTCGAGTTCGACGTAGTTCTCGCTCTTCTCGTCCAGCCCCTGGAGACTGGCCGGCAGCTCCGGATCGATCTTGATGAGTTCGCGGATCTCTTCAGGGAACTTCGCTGGGTGGGCAGTCTCGAGCGAGACGGCGATCTGTCCGGCGGCCTGCGGCTCGGCCGTGAGATAACGCTGAAGCCCGGCCCACCCCACGGCGCCGTGCGGCTCCAGAATGGTCTCATGGTCGGTGTAGGTCCGCACGATCGTCGCACGCGTCGCTTCATCGTCGATGCTGGTCGCAAAGAGATCCTCGCGCATGCGCGACAGATCCGGAGCCCGGTGGAGCTGCCCCACCTCATCCATGTGACCGCCGTAGAGATCCACGACCCGGGCCAGGTTCGATGGGTGTCCCACGTTCATCGCGTTGCTGATGCAGCGTCGCGAGGGCTCGATCTTCTCGTAGCGACCGGTGGCCAAGAAGCGCGGGAACTCATCGTTGGCATTGGTAGCAATCACGAAGCGGTGAACGGGCAGGCCCATCTGAAAAGCCAGGAGACCGCCCATCATGTCGCCGAAATTGCCCGATGGCACCGAGAAGATCACCGGCTGGCCTCCGGCCGCATCGGTGAGCTGCACGGCCGCATACACGTAGTAGACCGACTGGGGCAGTAAGCGGCCGATGTTGATCGAGTTGGCCGAGGACAGATTCAGATCCATCAGATCCGGATCCGAGAAGGCCTGCTTCACCAGCGCCTGGCAGTTGTCGAACTTGCTGTCGAGCGCGAGGGTGGCCACGTTGCCGCCCAAGGTCGTCATCTGACGGCGCTGGCGGTTCGACACCTCGTGGATCGGGAAAAGCACGACCACCCGGATGCCCTCGACGCCCTGGAACGCGTGGGCAATCGCCGATCCGGTGTCGCCCGAGGTGGCCGTCAAGATCAGGATCTGGCGCCCCCGCTCGCGCGCCAGGCGCCCCAGTGCCCGGCCCATGAACCGGGCCGCGAAGTCCTTGAAAGATGCGGTCGGGCCCTGGTCGAGCCGCATCACATAGCGATCCCTCTCGACGCGCTCCAGGGGCACCGCGAAGTCGTAGGCGTCGTGACAGATCTCGCGCAAGGCGTCGGGTGTGAAGCTGCCGTCGGCGAACGGGGTCATGATCTCGGCCGCCAGTTCCGGGTAGCTTATCTCACGCGCCGCCTTCAGGAATCCCGGCCGGAAGCTGGGGATGGGGCGAGGCATGAAGAGTCCCTTGTCGCCGGCTTGGCCCTGAAGCAGCGCGCCGGCCAGATCCGCCTCGGGCACGTTGTGATTCGTGCTGTAGTAGGTCGTCATGGGTCCTCCGCGAGCGGCTGCTCCGCACTAGTTCCCGGGCTGGGCGTAGGATGCGCCGCCCACACTGAAGGCCGACGGCACACTCACCGTCACCCGGCCGGTGATGGCAGCCAGGGCTTGGTCGAGGTCGGCGATGACATCATCGGGATGCTCGCCACCCACACACAGACGCACCAAATTCGGCGGAATGTCGGCCATCTCACGTCCTTCTTCACCCTGTTGTGAATGCGTCGAGATCGCCGGGATCGTCGCGACCGACTTGATCCGTCCCAGGTCGGTGGCCCGCCAGATGCGCTGCATGGCATCGAAGGCCGTGCGGGTCGGCGCCGCCCCGCCCTTGACGCGGAAGGACATCAGGTGGCCGTAGCGGTTGACCTTCTCCCCGTACTGCTTATCGAACTCGCTGTCGACCAGGTGCAGATAGCGGCTGGCCAGCTCGTGCAGAGGATGCCCGGGGAGACCGAGATAGTCGACCTGCTCGATCTGCGGGTGTGAACTCAAGAATTCAGCCACGGCCATCGTGTTGCGACTGAAGAGATCCACCTTCGACCGCAACGTGCGAATGTCGTTGAGTGAGAGGATCGCGTTCATCGGCGAGAGGTTCTGCCCGTTGTCGCGGTTGGGCAACGTCTTCAAGTACATGGCGAAGTCGCTGGTCATCTCCTCGGAGGCATACCGGCAAGTCAAGTTCTTGCGCGCGATCACCGCGCCGGCGATGCCAAAGCCCGAGGAGGTCAGCGTCTTGGTCACCGACTGGATGACGACGTCCGCGCCGTGGCAGAGCGGTCGCAGCAGCGCCGGCGAGGCGACCGTGTTGTCGATGATGAGCGGCAGACCGTGTTGGTGCGCGATCTTGGCCACGCGCTCCAGATCGAAGAAGGCCTGGCCCGGATTCGAGGGCAGCTCGCCATAGAGAAAGCGCGTGTTCTCATCGATCTTCGAGACCCACTCCTCGGGATCGGCCGAGTTGATCACCCACCGGCACTCGATACCCCGCTCCTGCATCTTACGGACGGCAAACTGCTGGAAGGTGCCGCCGTAGACCTGGCAGGTAGCCACGAAGTTGATCGGCCGACTGGGCTCCTTGGAATCGACGCACAGGAAAGCATCGGTGGCACTCAGGATCGCCGCCATGCCCGAGGAGGTCGCCACGCAGGAGGTCTCCCCGTCAAAGCCGTACCCCTCGAGCATCGCCAGCGTGTTCTCGAGATAGTAGAGGCTGGGGTTGGCGATGCGCGAGTAGCACCAGGTCGGGATCTGGTAGCCGAGCGCCGCTTCCATCTCGTCGGAATCGCGATAGGCCTGCGAGGACGCCATGTAGATCGGTTCGATGATCGAGCCCTGATTGTGATTCAAAGCCTCGTTCATCGTGTAGAGGCCGTGGACGGCGATCGTGTCGAATCGGCAGGCACGCATCTTGCCAAGCGCCTCGGCACGCTGCTGAGCCGCCGCCTCGGCCGCCTTCACGTAGCGGGCCACGCCGCCGTCTCCCGCGCTGCCTGTGTTCTGCCGCTGCATGTTTCCATCCGCCATGGCTTACCCCTCCTGTGTGGTCGGGCTGCCGGCCCGGACCGACTCGAGTGCGTACCCGTCGTCCTCCTTGACCGTCGAGAGGATCAGGAAGGTCTCCTGCTTCTCGAGGCCGCGGAGACCCGCCAGGGTGTGCTTGGCAAGCTCGCGGAGGTGATCGATGTCCCGCACGACCACATGCAGGATGTAGTCGTACTGTCCGGTGACATGGTAGCAGGCCTTCACCTCCGGAACGCTCCGCACCTGCTCCTCGAAGGCATCGATCACGCCCGGTTCGTGCCGGTTGAGATTGATCTGGACCATGGCCTGCACGCGCAACCCCAGGGCGTGGGGATCGAGTCGCGCGTGATAGCCGGTGATGACACCGCGCTCCTCCAGGCGCCGCACGCGTTCCAAGGTGGTCGAGGGAGCCAAACCCGACTGCCGTGACAGCTCGACGTTGGTCACCCTGCCCTGCGCTTGCAACAGAGAGGCCAGTTTGAGATCGGTGATGTCCATGGCGGAATCCTATCGTTGAATATTCGTAAATCACAAGCACTCACGAGTCTTTTATTCGCCACAGCCACCGAATTACAAGATCATTATTCACGTTTATTGCATCTAGGTCGAATCTGGCACACTTTCCCCATCACCTACTCGAGCCCATGAAGATGGCGGCCCCAGCACGCTGCCGGGGCCGCCATCGATGTCCTCGGATTGATCCGCGATCCTGCCGAGATGTCTCCGCTACTTCTCCGCCTGATGCATCACCACCTGCGGGAAAGGAATCTCGATACCGCTGGCGTCGAACTCCTCCTTGATCTTGCGCGTCAGGTCGAACTTGACGTCCCAGTAGTCGGAGGTCTTCACCCAGGGACGAGCGACCAGGTTCACACTGGAGTCGGCCAGCTCGGATACGGCGATCTGATACGCCGGATCTTTGAGCACGCGCTCGTCGGACTCGAAGGTCTTCTTGATGATCTCCTCGGCCTTGGCGATCGAGGAGCCGTAGCCGATGCCGAAGACCATGTCGACCCGGCGAGTGTCGTTGGCCGTGATGTTCTTGATCGTGTCACCGAAAATCTTGCTGTTGGGAATCATGATCTTGATGTTGTCTGGCGTGGTCATCTCGGTCGTGAAGATGCCCATGTCCCGGATCGTGCCGGCTGCGCCGCCCGCGTCCACATAGTCACCAATCTTATACGGCCGGAACACCAGCAGCATGATCCCGGCCGCGAAGTTCGAAAGCGAACCCTGCAGCGCAAAACCGATGGCGAAGCCGGCCGCTCCCAAGACGGCGACCAGCGAGGCGGTCTCGACCCCGAAGTTGCCCAAGGCGGCCACCACCGCGAAGATGATCACCAGGTAGTAGACGATTGCACTCGTGAAACCCACGATAGCCGGATCGGTCTTCGAACGGGTCATGGTGTTTCGAACCAACTTGCGCGCCCAGCCAGCGACGATGCGACCGGCGATCAGCACCAGAATGGCGCCGATCACACTTATCCCGTAGGTGGTCGCGAACTTGACGATCGTGTCCATGATCTGTTCCATCGTGCTCAGCTCTTCCATCTGCCTCTCCTCCTACAGACGCCGCCGGGGCGCCTTACCTATGTCGATCTCGTGATCGCGATACCGATCTCGTGGTCGTCCTCTCGAGCAGCAAGAGGGGTTAGAACAGCGTGTAGCTCAAGCCCAGCCCCAGCGTCTCGCGGAACCGGCCGCGCTCGTCGATTTCCTTGTCGTACAGCAGCTCGGCAAACAAGCTGACCTGGATGTACTTGGCAACATTGGCCGAGAAGGTGTTCTCCCAGGCCAGGTCGGCGGTCTTCCAGTCGTCGTCGTCATTGTCGAACTCGTCTTCTTCGGAGTTGAACAGCGCTTGGAAGACGCGCAGCTTCGAGACGTACTTCAGGTTGTCGCCGCCGAAGGTGTGGGCGAAGTCGGTGACCCACTCCAGACCGCCGTCGGTAACGCTCTTGCTGTCGACGTCCTCGGGATTATAGTTGACGACACTTTTCTTGAGATGCTGCCGCATGGCGAAACCGACGCGGGAGAAGAGCTCGGTCTGCTCATTCTTGAGGATGCTTCGTCCCAGGCCCACCGACTCGGTCAGCGTGATCGGGTCAAGCGGCTTGTTCAGCGTTGAATCGCCATCAGTGTGTACCTTGTAGAACTGGCTGTCGAAGGTGAAGGCGGCATACGGATCGACGAAATAGCCCAGGGTCATTCGCATCAACGATTCGAAGAAGATCCGGTCGGTCGACTTCTCCGGCGACTCCCACTGGCGCTTGCCGTCATCATCGATGTACTCGTTGTGCGTCTGCCCGAAAGCCAGCTTCAGGGTGTTGCGCCAGTCGAACTGCTCGCTGAGCATCTTCTCGGCCACTACATTGGCCTTGGCCGTCCAGATGATCGAGCCGTTCTCCTCGCCATTCCACGAGTCGCTGTAGCTAGCCTGGTTCAGGTTGAGCGATAGGTCGGCGGTAGTCTGCCAGCCGGTCACGGGCTCTTCCTGCCCGGCCGCCACGCCGACTCCCATACCCGCTGCCATCAGCAGCCCTGCCCACAGCGACACCATCATCCTCAGCTTCATGGCACAAGATCCTCCCTGGCGTGACCAGATCTCGGCCATGCCGCGACCCGTCCGGGCACGGCAAGGCCCCGTGATGATTTCACGCTTTTTTTGGGGTGCTCCTATTGAGAGTGGTCTTGAGATTGCACTCTACGTTCCATCCGTTCCACGAGGCCGGAGAAGCGCACGGCCCGCCTGCTTCGCGGCCAGCACGATGAAGCGAACCATCGTTGCAAGAGAAGGTTCCGTCCCGCGGAGCCTGCGGATAGTGGAGGACAGCGCGTGCCGATGTCAAGCGCGCGTGGCTGGAGATGCCCGCCACGTGAGGGCCCGAGGCCACCTCAGCGCCGGCCCGAGGGCCCCTCGGCGGCGTCCCCCGAGCCACCTCAGCGCCGGAGCCGCGGCCCGTCGGCGCCATCTTCAAGACACCTCAACGCCGGCTGGTCAGGGTTGTATCGACTTCTTGATCTTCGCCCAGGTATCGCGCAGGGTCACCGTCCGGTTGAACACGGGTGCCGCGGGCCTCGAGTCTTCCGAGTCCATGCAGAAGTAACCCTGGCGCTCGAACTGCAAGAAGTCCCCTGTTCGAGCCTCGGCCGCCGCGGGCTCGACCTTGCAGCCTCGCAGAACCGTGAGGGAGTCGGAGTTGATGTTATCGACGAACGAGCCCCCCTCGGGCACCTCCTGCGGGTTCTCCCTGGTGAAGAGGTGGTCGTAGAGGCGGACCTCGGCGTCACGGGCGTGCTGGGCCGATACCCAGTGCAACGTGGCTTTCACCTTGCGGCCGTCGGGCGCGTTGCCGCCCCGGGTGGCAGGATCATAGGTGCAGCGCAGCTCGGTGATCTCGCCGGTGGCCGGGTCCTTGACGACGTCCTCGCACTTGATGAAATAGGCGTAGCGCAGGCGCACCTCCCGGCCGGGGGCCAGGCGGAAGAACTTCTTGGGCGGGTCCTCCATGAAGTCATCGCGCTCGATGTAGAGCTCACCGGAGAACGGAACCATTCGAGTACCGGCCGAAGCGTCCTCGGGGTTGTTGATGCACTCGACCTCTTCGCCCTCATTCACCGGGTAGTTCGTGATCACGACCTTGAGCGGCTTGAGAACCGCCATGACCCGCTGGGCCCGCTTGTTCAGATCCTCCCGCAGGCAAAACTCGAGCAGGGCCAGGTCCACCACGTTCTCACGTTTGGCGATCCCGATCCGTCCCAGGAAGTCGCGGATCGCGGGCGGCGAGTAGCCCCGCCGGCGCATCCCCTTGAGGGTGGGCATCCGTGGGTCGTCCCAGCCGGCCACATAGCCTTCCTCCACCAGCTGGCGCAATCGCCGCTTGCTCAGGACCGTGTTGGTCATGTTCATGCGGGCGAATTCATACTGCTTCGAGGGGAAGACCCCCAGGGTCTCGATGTACCAGTCATAGAGTGGCCGGTGATCGACGAACTCGATCGAACACAGTGAATGGGTCACCCGCTCGATCGAATCCGACAGGCAGTGGGTGAAGTCGTACATCGGATAGATGCACCACGTGTCCCCGGTCCGGTGGTGGTGCGCGCGAAGGATGCGGTAGACCACCGGATCGCGCATGTTCAGGTTGCCGGCCGCCATGTCGATCTTCGCCCGCAGGGTCCGGGACCCGTCGGCGAACTCCCCGGCCCGCATGCGCGTGAACAGATCAAGGTTCTCCTCGATCGAGCGATCTCGGAAAGGACTCTCCTTGCCCGGCTCGGTGAGCGTGCCCCGGTACTCGCGCATCTGGTCGGGTGTGAGGTCGCAGACATAGGCCTTGCCCATCTTGACCAGCTGGACCGCGTAGTCATAGAGCTGCTCGAAGTAGTCGGAGGCGAAGTAGAGCCGGTCCTCCCAATCGTAGCCGAGCCAGCGAATGTCGGCCTGGATGCCGTCAACGAACTCCTGCTCTTCCTTGATCGGGTTGGTGTCGTCGAAGCGCAGGTTGCACTGGCCACCGAACTCCTCTGCCACGCTGAAATTCAGGTGAATCGCCTTGGCGTGCCCGATGTGGAGATACCCGTTCGGCTCCGGGGGAAAGCGAGTCTGAACGGTCTCGTGCTTCCCCGCGGCCAGATCGGCCTGGATGATCGCCCGCACGAAATCCACCTGGGCCGTCTCGTTCGAGTTCTTCGTCGGATCGCTCATGTGAACATCTCTCCCGCGCGAGGCCTTCGCGCTCCATGTCTCCGCAGCCAGTCTCCGGGGCATTCGGGCAACGCCATCGAACTCGCCCTCGGTCGTCCGGTCGGGCGCCCCCTCGGTCGTCCGACCGGGCTCGCCCTCGGTCGTCCGACCGGGCTCGCCCTCGGTTGTCCGGCCGGGCGTTCCTTCGCTGGCCCCACCGGGCTCGCCCGGCCTACTCACCTCCGAAGAGAGCCGCGTACTCCTTCTCCAGCTTCTTGAGCCGTTTCGAGGAGACGCCGCCCATCAGCTCGATCGCCCGGCGCAATCGCATGCGCACCATGTCCGAGCCCAGTACCTCCATCGACCCGTAGAGCGGCGTCCACACCTTGGTGCCGCTCAAAGCCACATAGAGCGGCAGATTGAGGTCGCGGACCTTGACCTCGAGCCGCTCGGCGATCTGCTTCAGGCAATCCTCGATCCGTTCGGCGGTGAACTCCCGCAGCTTCTCGAGCTCCCAGACCACCATCTGCAGAATCGCTACCAGGTCCTCCGGCTCCTTGCCCTTCATTTTCAGCTGCTCGAGATCCACCGCCACCTCGTCGCTGAAGAAGGGTGCGGTCAAGCGCCCCCAGTCGGCCATCGTCTCGAGCCGGGGATGGATCAGGGGCATGATGCGGTCGAAAGTCTCGGTGTTCAAGGCCCAGGCCTCGAGCTGGCGCCGCAGGCCCTGGTCGTCGTAATCCTCGCGCAGGTACCGGCCGTTGAGCCAGCGCAGCTTGTCGGTGTCGAAGACCGGCCCGCCCAGGGAGATGTCTTCCAGCTTCAGGTGCTCGGCCATCTGCTCGCGGGTGAACTTCTCCTCCCCATCGGGCATCAACCAGCCCATCATCCCCAGAAAGTTCAGCAGCGCTTCGGGCAGATAGCCGGCGCGCCGGTAGTAGTGGATCGAAGTCGGGTTCTTGCGCTTCGAGAGCTTGGTCTTGTTGGCATCGTTGTTGCGCAAGAGGGGCAGGTGGCAGAAGACCGGAGGCTCCCACCCGAAATGCTCGTAGAGCTTCAGGTGCTTCGGCACCGAGTTGATCCACTCCTCGCCGCGGATGACGTGGGTCACCCCCATCAGATGGTCATCGACCACGTTGGCCAGGTGGTAGGTCGGCAACCCGTCGGACTTCATGATCACCTGGTCGTCGACCGAGGCCCAGTCCTTGCGAATCTCGCCGCGCAGAAGATCGTGCATCACGCACTCGCCTTCCAGCGGGATCTTCATCCGGACCACGTGCGGCTCTCCCGCCTCTGCCCGGCGCTGCGCCTCTTCGGGCGGGATCGACCGGCAGTGGCGGTCGTAGCCGAGCTGGGAAGCCTTCTCGGCCTGCAGGCGGGCCCGCATCTCATCGAGCCGCTCCTTCGAGCAGAAACAGCGGTAAGCGTGCCCGGCCTCCAGTAGGCACTCCACGTGCTCGGTGTAGATCGCCGAGCGCTCGCTCTGGCGGTAGGGCGCATGCGGACCGCCCACATCGGGTCCCTCGTCCCACTGCAACCCGAGCCAACGCAGCGAGGAGAGGATGGCCTCCTCGGACTGCTTGGTGGACCGTACCTGGTCGGTGTCCTCGATGCGAAGAATGAACTTGCCGCCGCGGCCCTTCGCAAAGGCGTGGTTGAACAGCGCCTGGTACGCCGTACCGACGTGGGGATCCCCGGTCGGCGAAGGCGCGATGCGGGTGCGCACCTCAGTTGATGGTGTTGGCGGTGCCGGCGGAGGTGGTGTCGGCGGCGGCGGTGCCGGCGGCGGCGGTGTCGGTGTCGGCGGTGTGGACGATGCCATGGAAGACCTCATGCTGGTGTCCCACGCGGAACGACCTGCCTCGAAGACTGCCTACGAGAAGCCCCTACAGGAGCCTCTACAAAAGCCCCTACGAAAGCCCCTACGAAAGCCCCTACGAAAAGAGCTGATACCGCATGCGGGCCCGATGTGGGCCCGCATGTGAAGAGAGAATGTTCGGGGTTTCAGGGGCGGGAGTCAAGCCAAGCCTGGAACGGCTCGACGCACGCGGGCCACCGTCCGGTCGATAGGGACCGTCGTAGAACACGAAGAGGTCGCGGTCGTCACCCTCAGGCAACCGCCGTCCAAGATCACCCCCCCCTAACGGCCTCTACCGCGAGATGACGATCCGGGCCGTCCGCTCCAGACCCTGGTCCCGGGACGCCAGACGCAGGAAATACACACCGCTGCCAGCCGCCTGCCCCGCCTGATCCCGGCCGTCCCAGCGCAACAGATGCAGGCCGCCGTCCAGATGGCCGTCGTGCAGGGTACGCACGCGCCTACCGCCGGCATCGTAGAGGGCCAGATCCACATCGGCGCCCTGCGGCAAGGCCAGGCGAATGTGGCTGCCGCCGAGGGTGGGGCTACTCGCGCTGAAACTGAGCGCGGAGGCAAAGGCCGTCTCACCCGGCACCGAGGAAACCGCGTCACCGAAGTTGAAGGTCACCTCATCGATCCAGAAACCAGGACCGTTGACGTATCCGTCCGAGCCAAACTGCACGCGGAAGGCGAACTCCTCGGAGGCATACTCGGAGACATCGAAGACCGCGCCAGTCCACTCTCCGGTCGAACCCGACCAACCCGGCTCGTAGGCGATGCCCGAGAGGGAAACCGACGGGTAACCGCCGAAGGGGTGCACGGTAACCCACGCATTCGTGGCCGCCGACCACACCTGGACGTTGGCGCCGTCGTAGCCGGTCTCGGTCTCGCACCAGTAGTGGAAACTCAGGAAGAACTCCTCTTCGCCGGAGAAGTCGTAGGTGGGGCTGGTCAGAAGCCCGTAGACGTTGTCGCCGTAATTGGCGTCCATGCCAACGCCGAAGCAGTAGTCACCGCTGAAGCCCGCGGACGGCCCGCCGGCGGTCGGTGTGGCGCGCTCCCAGATCGGATCGGAGGTGAACCCGCCGTCGCCTCCCTCGAAGTCCTCCTCCGCCGGTGAGAGCTGCCCGATCAGGCTGAACTCGGTGCGAACGTCTTCGGGAATCACCAGGCTGTCGACGTCGGCCCCGTAACCGGGAAGATCGTCGAAGCGGAAGGTGTAGGTGCGCCCGGCCGGGAAGCCGGCCAGTGTCCAGCGGCCATCGGAGCCGGTGATGGTGGGTTCGATCGGCGCGTCCATGGGCGTGACCCGCACACCGGCCAGTGGCGTAGCGCCATCGTCGGCGAACGCGTAACCGCGCACATCGACGAGCGTCCGCGGCTCGAGAGCGAGGTCTCCCGGCGTGGTAACGCCCCCTTCAATCATGACCGGCACGACCGCCGGCTGATGGTAGTAGGCATCGAAGGTGAGGGTATAGGCATCCGCCAGCAGCGGCATCTCGTAGATCCCGTCAGGTCCGGTCATGGTGAATGCGCCACTCTCCTCCACCCGCACCATCACCCCCTGGAGCGCCTGGCCGGTCACCGCATCGGTCACCTGGCCGGCCACCTCGCCGATGCCGCTCTGGGCCAAGGTCCAGGCGGCGGTCAGATCCGGCCGCGGGCCGATCTGCTTCCACCCGGTCTGCGGCGTTCCGGTGGCCACGAGGATGTCCCGCGCCAGCTTGGCGTTGAGCTCGATTCCGTAGGCTGCTTTGCTGAGACCCTGGAGCACGGCCACCGAACCGGTCACGATCGGCGACGCGCTCGAGGTACCGCTGAAGCCGGCCGTGTACCACTCGGTCTCGTCCCCGCCCTGCAGGTCACCGTACCCGGTGGTGACGACCGAGTACCCCCAGCCGTGCAGATCCACACGGCTGCCGTAATTCGTGAACCAGGCCGGTTCGAGTTCCTCTCCGTTGGTGGCGCCGCAGATGATCGCCCCCGAATCCCGGAAGTCGCGGTTGAAGAGGTTCTGGTAGACCGGGTCGTCCAGATCCTGCTCGCCGTTGCCGGCCGCCTCTACGCAGATGCGGCCGCTGGCGGTGGCCAGCAGGATCGCGTCGAAATTGTCCTGCCAGAATTCCATGCAGACATAGCCGTGCTGGCCCGAGCCGGTGGCGTTGGGGCCGGGGGAATGCAGCTCGATCAGGAAGATGTCGCCCTCATCCAGCGCCGCGGCGCATGTGTTGATGGCATCGGCCACCGAGAGTTCAGCGATCGAGACGCCGCCGACCTCGACCTCGTGGGCAATACCGGTGACGCCGAAACCGTTGCTCACGCCGCGGATCTCACCCACCACCGCAGTGCCGTGATTACGCCAGCCGACATCGTTGTAGCTACCGCCGGCCGTGAAGAACGGATCCGGCAGATCCTCGTGATCCCATTTCCAGGCGCCCTCGATGTCGAGGACTTTGACCGACTCGCCCTTGCCACCCGGCAAGGCCCAGACACCTTCGGCGTCCACGCCGGTGGGCGCCGGGTCCAAATAGCCCTGCTGGTATTCGAAGTCGGGGGTCGGGGGGATGGGATCGCCTCCGGCAAGGGGCACGAGGACGGGCGAGCCATCGGCCACGCGGGACTCCGCGGGCGTCTCGGGGGTTGCCACGCCACGGGCGGCC
>CAZZIF010000057.1:0-1370 GCA_964654025.1 uncultured bacterium | reverse complement strand
CCGGTGAACGCATCGAACCCGAGCGCGGCGGGCACGGCCACCGGCTCGAGGAAGGCCGTCTCCACGGCCGGGTCCCTGAGCAGCTCTTCCAGAAGCGCCAGCAGCTCCTCCCGCGTGGGCTTACCCTGCGGCACGAGCCGGACGTAGCGATTGAGATTGGGCAGATCCAGACCCGTGCGCGCCTCGGCGCGGGCTCGCTCGGCGTCGATCGCCTCGGGACTGCGCGAGAAGTGCCGCTTGACCTCGAAAGGCACCGCCTGCGACGCCATCAGATGCGCGATCCGCGTGCGGGCGGCTTCGGCGGCGGTGGCCTCCGGCCCTGCGCCCTCGGTGGCGCCCAGGACGGTCAGACGGCCGTGACTGGCCTCCAGGCCGGAATCCTCGGCGAACTTGACCACGATGCGACCCGTGGGCGCGGCGGTCTGGTGATCCAACGCCGAGGCCTTCGGCGCGGCGCCCCACCCCAGCGCCGCCGCCGGCGAAAGGGCCGCCAGTGTCACTGCGGCCACGGCCACCAGAGCCAACAATGAGATCGCGCCCAAGGCGCGGAACGTCTTCGAGTTCATAGCTATTCCCCCTCCGGCCTCGACCCTCCCTAGTGAGGGCCGGTGGGCACTCGGATACGTTCCACAATTATACCGCATCCGAGGGCCGTCCCCGCCGGTGGCGCCACGGGAGTGGCGCATTCCACGCAAGACCTCCACTCCCGCAACCCCCTGGCGCGGAAATGTTTCCGTCCGTGAGGCTGAAGGCGGCCGGATGGGAGCCGGTTTCAATGCGCGCCCTGGGCGTGGCTCTCCGGCCGCCGGCGGGGCTTACGAGCGCCGCCCCCCCAGGTGTCTCCTGGTGCCTGAGCAGTCGTGGCCGCGCAAGCCAAGAGGTTCAAGCCAGGAAGTTCGAGCCAAGAAGTTGCGGTGGCAGCCATGCGAACCACAGAATCAACCCGAACCGGCCACTGGCGGCCCCGTGGGCAGCTGCACGGTCGCGGTCATCGGACCCAGCGGCCGGCGACTGCAGTCTCAGCTGCTCGAGACCAATGCCAGAGCACTGATCAGGTTCCTCAAGGTGATCCCCAAGCCGCGGTTCGAAGGACGACAAGGGAGATGCGTTCGGGTTGGCCGAGGAGCTGCGGATTGGAGCGATCAAGACACGGGTGTACAAAGGAGACGGGGAGTTCGGACAACTCGGCGAGCTGAGCCGGGCGTACACGATGGTGGTCAGCGATTCAGTTCGCGTGCAGAACCGGATCAAGAGCCTCTATCGTTCGCGAGGGATTCCTGCCATCGGCAAGGAGGTCTACGCGCCAGCGGCACGGGAGAAGTGGCTGCGGAAGCTTCCCGCGAAAACGCGTCCCCTGGCGGCGATCCTCT
>CAZZIF010000056.1:0-16236 GCA_964654025.1 uncultured bacterium | reverse complement strand
GGTCGAACGTGACCGCATCCTGCCGCGCACGACTTTCTACATCGACGGTGACGGCGCGGCCGTCGATGCCCGGAAGGGATTCTTCCATGTCTTGCTCGCCGTTCAAGCGGTGCTCTGCCACACATCGGTCTTGCACCTGTGGGATCTGCTACCGGGCTTACTGATGCCCCTGGCGTTGGTGGTGTTCCACTCCTTCGCCCGCCGGCTCCTGCGCAGTGAGGGCTCGGCCCTGTTCGCCACGTTCTTGGCGTTCGTCTTCTTCGGAGAAATCAATCGGGGTACGTTTCTGCGGCTGGGCTATGGGAGCCAGATGGGGTTCGTACTGGCCTGGGCCACCCTTGCGGGCTCCCTGGAGTACATCCTGCGGATCGGGCGGCGCAAGGTGCTCATCGTGGTGGCGCTGGCCGCCTTCGGGGCCACGGCGACCCACATCTTCGCGGCGGTGTACGTGCTCTTCTCGCTGGGCGTCTTCTTCCTGGCCATGCTCCTCTTCCGACCTTGGCGGTCTGAAGGCGTGCGCCGGGTGGGCCAGTCGATCCTCGCCGTGAGCGCCGGGTGTGCGATTCCCCTGGTCTGGCGCTATCTGTTCACCTACGAGACGCTCAATCCGATCCACACCCACCCCCACGGCATCCTCTCCTTCACCGAGAATCTCTACATCCTGATGCCGGATCACTGGAAGCGATTCCCTTCAGTGGCCGGTTTCGGTGGCGTGTTCCTCTCGCTGTTTCTGTGGCGGCGCGCGCGGGAAGACGATGCCGTGCTCTACATGGCGGCGCTCAGCCTGGCGCCGGTTCTGATCGTCTTCAATCCCCTGCTCGTGCCTCTGCTCGAGCCGTACCTGGGCTACCTGGTCGCCCGGTTCGTGTGGGCGATTCCGTTCCTGATGGTTTTCGCGCACATGGCCCGCCGCATGGGCGAGAACCTGCTCGAGCTTCACTCCGCACGGCGCGTCGTGACCTCGCTTCTGTTCTACGTCTTCATGGTGGTGCTTCTGTTCCCACGGCTCGAGGGTTTCGCCCATTCCTACGCCCGGGCCAATCTCGAGCGCCGCGAGGATCGGTCCTCCCTGGCCTGGAAGCCTCTGCTGGACAAGTTGGCGGGCACCGTCAGCGGTCCGGCTGTGGTGTTGAGCGATCCGGTGACCGGCTACAGCATTCCGGCCTTCACATCACTCTACACCGTGTCGGTGTTGCACCAGCATGGGTCACCGTCGGACTCACTGGCGCTCGAGCGTCTGGCGGCCTGCCGGGATGTGTTGAGTCCCTATCGAGGTGCCGGAGAGAAGGCGCGGTTGTGTCACCGTTTCGACGTCGACTATGTGCTGGTCAACGGTGAGCTGCCGGCTCCGGTCCACCACTTCTTCTGCAACGCCAGCCCACGTCTGGCCGAGATCGCGTTCGCTTCATTGGCCGGAGAACCCAACCTCTTCGAGCTGGTGTGGGAACACGGACAACGCAACCGCAGCGCCCTCTTCCGCGTCCGCCATGAGAACGTGAATGCCCTATCCGGCATCGTTCGCGCGGGACAGACACGGGTCAGCGGACGCACCAGCCAGGAGTTGACCCGGAGCATCCTTGTGCGGAACCTGCCCGAGGATGTGATTCCCGTCCCGTCGGATACGCTGGCCGGCATCGTGTTGACGGCCGTGGATCTGGACACGACCCTGGTCCATCGCGGCGATTCGGTGGGGGTGACGCTCTACTGGCGGCGGGTGGGAGATCCGCCGCAGTTCCCAGTCAATGTCCACCTGCGCATGGATACGCCCGCACCGCGGGGACCGCTGTGGTCGGTGAGCTTCAGCAAGCCCCACCGCCGGTGGCAGCAGAGCCGCCTCGACATGACCTTCCGCTACCGCCAGATCCACCGTCCACTCGACGGCCTGCTCGGCATCGAGCACTGGCCGACCGACTGGTTCGTTGTCGACCACCTCCAGATCGAGGTGCCCGAGTACTCGGCGCCCGGGGAGTACGCGCTCAAGATCATGTGGCAGGAGCGCCCGTTCCTTGTCAACTGGCCGGTGACCTACTACTTCGATGATCGGGACATCTACGACGGCGAAACGGTCGGCTACCTGGAGGTTTTCTAGCATGGCCTCCGGCGATGACGATCCGCGTGGTCAGCGGACTCCGCGTGGCGAGCCGACTCCGCGTGGGGAGCGGACTTCGCGTGGTCAGCGGACCCCGCCTGGCCGGCAGGTGGCACCCGGCGGAACCACTCCGAAGGCTGCGGAGGTCCCGCCGGACGGCACCGGCGCGAGCTCCCCGTCCTTGACGTCGCGGGAGATCCCCACCGCTCTGGCCTGGAGCCTGATCGCCAAAGTGATCGTGGCCGCGCTCTCGTTGCTGTCGAACGCATTCATCGTGCGCGGCCTGGGCGAGCACGCCTACGGTGTCTACGGCGTGTTCCTGAACATCGCTCGGTTCCTGTCGCTGGCCATGGCACTGGGACTCGCGCAGGGCATCTTGCAGTTCTTGCCCGAGTTGCGCGTGCGCGGCAATGCGCGCGGCGCCCGCCAGCTCCTCGGCCGATCCCTGGTGCTTCAGCTCCTGGGTTACGTGGTGGTGCTGGCGGCGATCTGGCCTTTCCGAACACAGATCGCCGGTCTCTTTCACCCGGAGTTCCGTGCCGATCTCAGTGCCATCCTGCCCCTGGGCACCGCTCTCTTGCTGGCCGAGGTGCTGTGGAACATGGTGAGCCACGTGTTCATGGCCGTGCGCAGCATGCGCCGGTTCACGCTGGCCTCGGTGCTGCAGAAGGCGGTGCTCGTCGGTGCCTTGCTTGTCTTGATGCCAAGGGGGCTCGACCTGGTGGGTGTGCTGCTCGCGGTGGCGGGCAGTTTCGTGGTCGGTGTGGCGGCGCTGGCGCCCTGGCTGCCGCGGGCCGTGCCCTGGATGCGTGCCGATGAGGGGCAGGGACTCTCGACCGCCCGTCTGATGCGGTACGCGTTGCCCATCGCGCTAGGGGCCTTGATCAACCAAGTGCTGTGGCGGTCGTCGGAGACTTTGATCATCGGGCACTACTGGTTGCCGGCCGATGTCACCTACTTCAACACCGCGTACAATCTGCCGCAGATGCTCCTGGAGTTCATCCCCCTGGCGATCTGGCCCATCGTGCTGGCCTCGCTTTCGGAAGTGCACGCGCGCCGGCGCGAGGATCTGTTCCGTGGGATCCGGCTCTACTTCCGGCTCATGTTCGTGCTGGTCGTACCGGTGGCGGTGACCGGGGCGGTGCTGGGTGGCGAGGTCTACCTGGCCCTCTACGGCCAGGCACTTGCTCCCGGCGCGACCTTGTGCCAGGTCTTCTGCCTGGTTTTCCTGCTGTCGTTTCTGGTGACGCCCCTGCGGATGGCCCTCTTCGTCAAGGAGAAGGTGTTGATCAACACCCTCATTGCCGTCTTCGGAGCCATCGTCAACGTCGTGCTCGACTTCGTCTTCATTCCCCGCTATGGCATCTGGGGCGGGATTCCGCCGGTGGCCATTGCCCTGTTCGCCAGCGGAGTTCTCCAGTACGTCGCGGCTCGGCGCTGGCTGCCCGGTCTGTCGATTCCCTGGGTGCACTTCGGCCGCGTCCTGCTGGCCTCGGCCGTGGTTCTGCCCTTCTGGTTCTTGCGCGACGCGCTCGAGCATCCGCTCTTGCTCATTGCCGCCCTGGGGGTGGCTACTTTGTTGCAGTACGCGCTCCTGCGCTTCCTGCGGGTGTACGGGCAGGACGAGCGGGACATGGTGCTCCGCTCCGGCCTCCCGATGAAGGCGACGCTGGTACGGCTCTTCATGGGATGATCAGCGCCGACTCACCGAGCGCCGACTCACGAGTGCCGACTTGCCGCACGCCGACTTGCCGCACGCCGACTCACCGACAAAACCCAGCTGCCCATGGGGCGGAGGCCAACGGTAGGCCTGAGATCGCCTGCCGGTATGAGGTCGCCAGTCGGCCAGAGGTCGCCAGTCGGCCAGAGATCGCCTGTCGGCCTGAGGCTGCCTGCGGGCCGAGGCTGCCGGTTGCCAGGGGCAATCGGGACTGCTACCTTCTCCGGACAGTCCTCGCGCGTGAACACTTGAACAGGCGGTAGGTGCCATGCTGACGGTTGCCAATCTGTCGAAGTCATTCGGTTCGATCCAGGCGGTTGCCGATATCTCCTTCGAGGTGCGCCCGGGTGAGATCTATGGCCTGCTGGGACCGAACGGAGCCGGCAAGACCACCACGATTTCCTGCACCTGTGGTCTCCTGAAACCCGACACCGGGCGTGTGGAGCTTGGCGGCGTCGAGCTGGCCGGCGATCCGCTGGCGTTCAAGCAGATGATCGGCGTCGTGCCCCAGGAAGCCGCCATCTACGGTGACTTGACCGCCCGCGAAAACCTCCGTTTCTGGGGACAGCTCGCGGGCTTGGGGGGCGCGGAGCTGGGCCGGCGGATCGATGTCGTGCTCGACGCGGTCGGTCTCACCGAACGCGGGAAGGATGCCACCCGGAAGTTCTCGGGAGGCATGAAGCGTCGCCTCAATCTCGCCATCGGCATGATCCACGAGCCGCGCCTGTTGCTGCTGGATGAGCCCACGGTGGGCATCGATGTCCAGGCGCGCCTCAACATCCTCGACGTCGTGCGCGAGGTCGCCTCCCGCGGGACGGCGGTGCTCTACACGACCCACTATCTGGAAGAAGCTCAGCAGCTTTGCGACCGAATCGGCATCATGGACGAGGGCCAGATCAAGGCCGAGGGCACGCTCGATGAGCTGAAGCGCATCGTCGGCGAGGGCGAAGTTCTCACGCTGCGCGGCCAGTTCACGGCCGCCGAGATCAATGCCATTCTGAGCGAGGAAGCGGTGGCGCGACCCCTGGAGATCAAGGACGGATACGCGATGGTCTCGGCCAGCGGCGAGACCGGTGAGGTGGCCTCCCTGTTGGGACGGCTGCTGGGACGGGATCTGCCGGTCGATGACATCTCGATTCAGCCGCCGTCACTGCAAGGGGTGTTCTTGAAGCTGACCGGCCGGGAGTTGCGAGACTAGGAGGCGGCTGAAGGCCGCGCTGGGGGAGAGAACACTCGATGCGAGCCATCTGGATCGTCACCCGCAACGACATCGCGCGTCGCCTCCGGTCGCCCCTGGCCTCGATCGTTTACTTGCTCTTTCCCTTCTTGTTCTCCGGTCTCATGGCCCTGGCCTTTGGCGGCACCGCGGGCGGTGGCGGGATGCCGCGCTTCAAGGTGGCCCTGGTCAACGAGGACGGCGGCATGGCAAGCCGCCTCTTGGTCGGTGCCTTCAATCAAGAGCAGATGAGCCAGTACTTCGACGCCACCGAGGTTTCAGCCGAGGAGGCGCAACGACTGATCCGCAAGGACAAGGTCGGGGCCGCGCTCGTCATCCCGGAAGGCTTCACCGACGATCTGCTCGACGGGCGGCCGACCACGCTACGGGTGATCAAGAACCCCGCCGCCTCGATCGCGCCCATGGCGGCCGAGGAGATGGCGCGCACGATGGCCGAGCTGCTCGACGGCGCGGTTCGGGTTCTCGATCAGCCGCTCGAGCTTCTGCGAGCCACCGGACAGGAGATCCTGGACCGGAGCGAGCGCGAGGGAGCCGGGTCGTTCAGCGAGCACCTGGCCGCCGATGTGCAGGTGGCGCAGATCGCCGTGGCGGTCAATCGCAGTTTGCGCTCGATCGAGGGGCTGGTGTTTCCGCCCGTGATCAGTCTGGAGTCGACGCAGGACTCCCTGCTGACCCTCGAGCGACGAGAAGAGCTGGCACAAGCGGCGGCGCATGCGGCGGCGCAGACGACTACAGCGGAATCGGCGGTCGCCGCAGGCGGTGACCCGACCGGCACGACCGGCACGGCCGGGGCGGGCGCGGCGGGGAGTGACCCGACCGAGACCGGTGTGGCGGGGAGTGATGCGGCCGGCGGTGATGTTTCGGAAGCCGGGGCGGCGACGGATCAGGATGACGACGCTGACGACGATGACGACGACGATGACGCCAACGCGGGCTTCTACCTCGTTTTCAAGATGGTCTTGCCCGGCATGGCCAGCTTCGCGTTGGCGATCCTGGCATTGGGTTTCATGGCCGATATCCCGCGCGAACGGGCGATGGGCACGCTCCAGCGGCAGATGACCTTCCCGGTACCGACGACCAGCATCGTTTGGGGCAAGATGCTTTCCACGATCCTGATGGGGCTGATCGTGGCGGCCGCGATGGGTCTGATCGGGGCGCTTCTGCTGAAAGCCCGGGCCGATCTGTTGGGCTTTGCCCTCTTGTGCATCACGTTCCTGGGGGCTGCCACCGGCCTCTTCTCGCTGGTCTACGGTATTGCGCGATCCGAGCAACAAGGAAGCACGTTGGCCTCGATGCTGGTCATGATCATGGCGTTTCTGGGCGGATCGTGGATCCCGCTCAACATGCTGCCGGGTTTCGTCCGCGGCCTGGCGCCGGCCACCATCAACTACTGGTCGCTAGAAGGTTTTCAAACACTGCTCTTCACCGACGGGGGCGTCGAGGCGATCGCCACGCCGCTTCTGGTTCTGGCCGCCATCGCGGTTGTCTCGGCCACCCTGGGCGGGTGGCTTCTTCAGCGCCGGGTGATGCAGGGAAGCTAGACCCACAAGAGGGGAACCGACGTGCGCCGCATTTTCGCCATCGCCTTCACCGACCTACTGCAGACGGTCAAGGACAAGCCGGTCATCTTCTGGATGGTCATCATGCCGGTGATCTTCATCTACGCCTTCGGCGCCATGAGTGGCGGCGGCGACACCCGTGGCGTCACGATCAGCCTTTTGGTGGTCGACGAAGACCAGAGCTACCTTTCCCAAGCCTTCACCCGGTCGCTGGGCGAAGAGGGTTTTGCGGTGCGCGTGTCCGAGAGCGTCCACCCCGACACGGTAGCCGCCTTCCCGCGGGCCCTGTTGATCCCGGCCGGCTTCCAAGACAGTGTCGCCACCGGGGCGGGCGTGACGTTGCGGCTTCACCGCCGGTCCGGCTCGAATGAAGAGGCCTCGGTCACGGCCGAGATGCATCTGCAGCGGGCGGTCATCGGTACGATCGCCCACCTGGCCGAGGCACAGCAAGCGACGGCACCCGAAGCCGAAGCCGAAACCGGTACCGACCCACTTGAAGCGTTCGACTGGCGTGCTCTCTTCGAGACACCGTCCTCCGCGGCCTCAGACGCCGGCGGGCAGCCGGAGAGCGAAGCGGTGCTCGTGATCGACGAGGCTTTCATGGCCGCCTTTGAGGCCGCCTCCGCTGACTCGGGACGCGTGCTCGTTGCCAGTGAGACCGCCGGTCGCGGCCGCCCCGTGCCCAGCGGCACCGGTCAGAGCTTCCCGGCCACGCTCACCCTCTTCATGCTCGTCAACACATCGATCTACGGCGCCGTCTTTCTGACCCAGGAGAAGCAGGATGGGATCCTGCCGCGCATCGCCACCCATGCGATTTCCCGTACCGGGATCCTGACCGGGAAGCTGCTGGGACGGACACTGCTTGCCCTGATGCAGGCGGTGATTCTGCTGCTGGCCGGCAAGTTCCTCTTGGGCGTCTACCTCGGCAACAGCCTCGTGGGGTTGGCGCTCGTCATCCTCTGCCTGGCGTTGACCGTGGGTGCCATCGCCCTCTTCTGGGGCGCGGTGCTACGGAAGGTGGAGCAGGCCACGGTCATCGCGCTGGTCGTTTCACTGTTCATGGGTGCGATCGGTGGATGCTGGTGGCCGCTGGAGGTGGTACCGGCCTGGATGCGCACCGCCGGACACATCTCGCCGGCTGCCTGGGCCATGGACGGCTTCCACGCACTGATCTCCTACGGCGCCGGCCTGGGAGCGGTTGTCGTGCCGTGCCTGGCCCTGCTCGGGTTTGCTGCCGCCTTCACCTTGCTGGGAGCACGTTTCCTGCGCTACGAGGCCTAGTCGATCATGTACGAACAGGTCGTACACGGGCGGCCCTTGTCGATTCTGCTGGATCGGTCGCGCGACGCCTTCGCGGGACGGACGGCGCTCTGGCTGCGGCCCACCGGCCGCTTCCGCGTGACCGATTCGCGCCGCACGCTTCGCCGACGCGACCTGCGAGACTACGATATCCTGCTGATGTGCGGCCTCCACACGCGGGCCTACACGTCATCCGAATGTGAAGCCATCGGCGGTTTCGTACGCGCCGGTGGTTCGTTGGTTCTGGCGGCGGGGGCGGGGCATTTCGAGCAGGGGAGCGGCCGTTCGATCGATGCCCTCGCGCTCCAGGCGGTGGCCCGGATGTTCGGTTTCGCCTTCCTGTCCCCCAGTGGACTGCCGGCCGACCTGGAAGGGCGGCGTGGCCTGGCCCCCGAACAGCTTCGGCTGACACCGGAGGGCCGGCGTTGGGGCGTGCGGCGCGAGGATCTCTACCTGCTGCGCCCGGGACCGATCCGCATTCCGAAGCGTGCCCAGGTCCTCCTGCGGGGCCCTGGCCGCACGGTGGTGGCGGCTTGGGCGCCCTACGGGCGAGGACGCGTCCTCGTCACCGGTGACCACGAGCTGTGGAATGCCCGCTTCGTCCACTGGGGGGCGATTCACTGGATGTGCGCGATGACGCCGCCGCGGATTCGTGTCCGGCCGGCTCCGCCCGCCTCGCGGGGGATCGACTACCGGAAGCGGCGCTCGGGTGCGGTGACGGTCTACCACGCGCCGGGCCGTGGGCCCGCGGCGCATAGAGTTCTCGCGGCGGCGCGGGCCGTCTGGGACGAGTTCCACGCGCTGTTCAGGGTCGGCCGCAAGGCCACCGCCTGGGAGATCGCCGTCTCGGGTGGGCTCCACGGTCTGACCGACTGGCACAGCCAGGATCCGATTCGCTGCGAGTTGGGCTCGGACTTCTCGGACGCGCAGCTCTACGCCATGCTCGCTCGGCTGCTCGCCGAGCGCTTCCACCTCACGCGCACCGAGGCCAGCCAGCGAACGCTGCTGCGCCCGGTGCAGCACTATGCGCAGCTCCACGTGCTGGAGCGATTCGGTTTCACGGACGAGGCATCCCGCCGGCGTGATGCCTGCGGGCGTGAGACCAGAGGGCACGAGGTCGGCGGGCGTGAGACCAGCGGGCGTGAGACCAGCGGGCGTGAGACCAGCGGGCAGATCTCGAAGACCGATCTGGGACGCTTCTACAGCGAGAGTCCGGAGACTGCCGCGCAGCGCAGGTTCTGGGATGAGGTCGTCAGCGCGTTCGGGGCAGATGTGTTCGCCAGATTCTGGCGAGCAGTGCCGGTCGCCGGTGCCGGCCGGCATCTCGAGCGCGGGTTCTACACCGACCTGGACCGCTTCGCCTTCTACCTGGCGACCGTCGTGGGCAAGAGGGCGTACGACTGGATCGAGAGGGAGGGGCACACGCTGCGGCGAGTACCCCTGGCGAAGCCGGGTTCGAAAGCGCTCGGGCGCGCCACGACTCACGCCCTCGAGGCGGTGGCCGCCGATCCGGCCGAAGCGGCCAGCGACCGGCACGGTGCCGTGACGATCCTGGCGCAACGCCTGGCATCCGGCGGGCGCTCGCTGTCGGCGTGCGCGTCAGTGGCGTCGGCTGCGTCGGCTGCGTCGGCCGTGTCGGCTGCGTCGGCTGCGTCGGCCGTGTCGGCCGTGTCGGCTGCGTCGGCCTTGTCGGCTGCGTCGACCGTGTCGGCCACTGGCAGGGCATCTGCGGCCAGAGTGATCGCCAACGTCCGGCGCCTGATCGCCGCGACCCGGCTCCTTCACGCCCGTGATCGGCGCGGGCTGGCCCCGGCGCGGAAGGCCTTGCGTCGTGGTGACAAGGGGCTTCGCGCCGTCGCGGCGCTGCTGCTGGTGGCAGAGATGCAAGATCCGCGGGGCGCGGATGTCCTGGCCGCGCTGGCCGGTAACTGTGACGCTCGGTTCCAGCTGGCCGCCGGCCATGCGCTGCGCTGTGCCGGTGACCCCCGCGCCGCCGCGTTTGCCTTCGAGCGCGTGGAGGGATGCCACTGGCGCACGGCAGGTCACGAGGCGCATCACAAGGTCTTTGCCGTGGTCGATGGGTTCCCGGTGGCGAACACGTTCTGTCTGCCGTGCTTCTTCGACGCCCCTCACCGGACAGCCTACTCGACCTGGTATGTGGATTGGGTCCACACGGATGTGCGCTGGCGGCGGCGGGGGCTAGCTCGCCAGACGATGAAGCGCAGCCTGCGATCGGCCGTGGGCGCTACCTGCGCGACGACCAGCCTGCACACCGGTACGCGCAACCTCGCGCACACGCTCTACCGAGAGCACGGCCTGCTGGACTTGTGGGTGATGCATGTCTTGCACAAGAACCTCGCGCAAGAGCCCGCCGTTTCGGCGCCGCGCGGCATTCGCATTCGCCCGGCGACGGCCGCCGATCACAACGAGGTGTCGCTGCTGGTCAACGAGATGCGCGATGAGCGAATCATGGAGCCGGCTCGCCTGGGTCTGTGGCCTGCCGATGCGGTAGCCTTTGTCGCTACCGAGGGGAAGCGGATCATAGGCGTGGCCTCTGCGCAGCTCGGCCGCGAGGTGGCGCGGCTCGAGTTACTGGTCGTGCGCGCGTTTGAAGCGCCCCGGCGTCCCAAGGTCAGCGGGTTGCGGGTGGTGGATCCCGATCTGGCCACTCCGCCGAACGTCCCGGCGCGTCGGGCGCGTGTCGCAGCGGCCCTTCTGGCGAGGGTGCATCGGGCTTGCCACCGCACCGGTCACAAGACGATACGCAAGGAAATCTTCGGCGCCCTGTGGGATGACTTCCTCTTCGAGGCCGTCCGCCGGGCCGGCTACTCGACCAAGCGCGGGGGGCTGGTCGAGCTTCAGCGCATCGACGACTTGACGCAATTCTTGAACGAGACGCGCGGCACGTTCGAGTCGCGATTGCGGGCCAGTCGGTCCTGGGCTGACTGGGAGGGGGACATCGTGCTCGAGGGCGGTCCACTGCGGGCGCGCATGAGCGTCACGGGCGGCCAGATCAGGGTCACCGCGGCGGACGGCGGGACGATCGGCACCGGAGCCGCAACCGGCACTGGGCCTGCAGCCGGCACTGGCCGCGCAGGCGCCACCGGCAGCGCCACCGGCAGCGCGACCGGCGCCAGGGCCGCAACCGGCACGGCCACCGGAACCGGCACGGCCACAGCGACCGGCAAGGCCACAGGAACCGGCACGGTCAGAGCGACCGGCAAGGCTGCCCCCGATCCGTTCGTGCGCATTACCGGCAGCCGGGCGGCAGTGACCCGCATCGCGCTCGGGGTGAGCTCGCCGGTGGAAGAACACCTTCAGCTCGAGGCGCTGATGAGCCCCACCTTCAGTACAGGCTACGGCGAGTTGATCGAGGTGCTCTTCCCGCGCGTGGTCCGCGAGTAAGAGGCCGGGGCGAGAAGGACGGCCCCCGGACGAAACGTCCAGGGGCCGCGCACATCTGCCAGGGGCCGCGCACATCTGCTTCGGCTAGTGGCGTCTGGCTAGTACCGGTAGTGGTCCGGCTTGTAGGGGCCCTCGACTGGCACGCCCAGATACTTCGCCTGCTTGGTGGTCATGCGCGTGAGCTTCACGCCCAACTTGTCCAGGTGGAGCCGCGCGACTTCCTCGTCCAGGTGCTTCGGCAAGACATAGACGCCGATGGCCGGGCGGTCCTTGGCCAGAGCCATCTGGGCCAGGCACTGGTTCGTGAACGAGTTGCTCATCACGAACGAGGGGTGACCCGTGGCGCAGCCCAGGTTCACGAGCCGGCCCTCGGCCAGCAGGATGATGCTGTGTCCATCGGGGAAGATGTACTCGTCCACCTCGGGCTTGATGTTCCGGTGCTGGATGTCCGGCCAGTCGTGTAGCATTCCAACCTGGATCTCGTTGTCGAAGTGGCCGATGTTGCAGACGATCGCGCGGTGTTTCATCTGCGACATGTGCGCGGCGGTGATGACCTCGCAGTTGCCGGTAGCCGAGACGAAGATATCGCTTTCGGGCAATGCGTCTTCCATCGTCACGACCTCGAAGCCTTCCATGGCGGCCTGCAAGGCGCAGATCGGGTCGATCTCGGTCACGAGCACCCGCGCGCCGAATCCACGCATCGACTGCGCACAGCCCTTGCCCACGTCGCCGTATCCGCACACCGTGACGACCTTGCCGGCGACCATGGTGTCGGTGGCGCGCTTGATACCGTCGGCCAGCGACTCCCGACATCCGTACAGGTTATCGAATTTCGACTTGGTGACCGAGTCGTTGACGTTGTAGGCCGGGAAGAGCAGCGTGCCCGCTTCCATGCGTTGGTAGAGGCGGTGTACTCCGGTCGTAGTCTCTTCGGAGACTCCGATGATATCCGGCACCAGGCGCGTCCAGTGCTCCGGATCCTCGGCGTGAATCTCGGTCAGGAGCTTGAAGAGCTCAATGGCGTCGTCACCTTCGAGTTCCCAATCCGGGTAGCTGCCGTGGGTCTTGTGGTGCTGTTCGATCTCGTGGCCCCAGTGGACCATGAGGGTGGCGTCACCCCCGTCGTCGACGATGAGGTTGGGGCCCTTACCGTTCGCGTGGCTGAGCGCCTGATAGGTGCACCACCAGTACTCGGGCAGCGTCTCGCCCTTCCAGGCGAAGACGGCTGCGGCCCCGCTCTTGGCGATGGTGGCGGCGGCGTGATCCTGCGTCGAGAAGATGTTGCAGCTCGCCCAGCGGACCTCTGCGCCCAACTCGATCAGCGTCTCGATCAAGACCGCCGTTTGAATGGTCATGTGAAGCGAGCCGGTGACCCGCAGTCCCGCCAGGGGCTTCTCGGGGCCGTACTTCTCGCGCACGGCCATCAAGCCGGGCATCTCGATCTCGGCCAGTTCAATCTCCCTGCGTCCCCAATCGGCCAGACTCAAGTCCTTGACCTTGTGGGGAAGCGTCTGCGTGAGTGTCAGTTCTGCCATGATTCCCTCGCGTCTTGTTCGTTCGAGTTCGGACGGATCTGATCCGTGAGCGAAGCACCCGACTGGCGCCCTCTCGATTGGCGCGCGCCCGACTGGCGCCCTCTCGATTGGCGCCCTCTCGATTGGCGCCCTCTCGGTTGGCGCCCTCTCGGTTGGCGCTCTCTCGACTGGCGCCCTGAGGTTGCGTCACGGTCCGCCATGATTGCGACTTCTATTCCTGCCTGCAAGCCTTCATCACAAAGATCGGCAGCAGCTTCTCCTCGCCGTTCTTCGCGACGGCCCGCAAGGCGTCGATTCCCGGTTCATGCCGCACCCGGTGGAAACCGGTTTCGGCCAACATGTCGGCCAGGGCTTCCGGCTCCAGGCCCAGGCGCAGGTCCGCTTCTCGTTCGCGCAGCGCATCGACCTCGTGGGGCATCAGGTCCGATATGATGACCTCGCCTCCCGACCGCACGATCCGGCCCAGCTCGCGCAGCGCCGCCTCCAGATCCGGCGCATGATGGAGTGTCAGGTTGGCAACGGCCGCATCGACTTCGCCGTCGCCGAGCGGCAGCGCGTCGAGTTCACCGACGCGGTAGTCGAGATCGATGCCCGGTATCCGGCCCAGGCGGACCCGAGCCTGCTGGAGCATGGCGGGAGAATGGTCCACCAGCACGATCCGGCGCACGCGGGTGGCCAGGGCTTGGGCCATGAAACCATTCCCACAACCGATGTCGGCCACGCTCAGATCTTCCGGCAGCAGCCAGGATAGTGCTTGGTGACGCAGGCCGTTGCCCGCGAAGCGCGGCTCCTTCTCCGACCACTCGCGCGCGGCGGCCTCGAAGTAGGCCTTCGAGCGGTTGCGTCGCTGCGCCATTACCTGGTGCAAGCGGGCCAGGTCTTCCGGCTCCGGCTCGAACCCGCCGGCCTCGGGACCAAGCGCCGCGAGCAGCTTCCCGGCGGCTTCTTCCTCCTGTGGCAGCGAACAGAAGGTCCAGCTGCCTTCGCGGCGCACCGAAATGAGGTCCGCCTCTTTGAGCGCCCTCAAATGATGCGAGACCCGCGGCTGGGAGATCTGCAACACCTCGGCCAGCTCGGTCACGGCGAGCTCCTGCATGTGCAGGATGCCCACCATGCGCAAACGCAGGGGATCGGCCAGCGCCTTCAATCTGTCCAGCAATCCATCGACCATGACATAAAGATATTGATATATTTTTATGTGTCAAGTGTTGAATTCGGCCGGAAGCCCCAGATTGTGGTCCTGATGGCGGTGCGGCGGGGCATCGGGGCAGGGCAGCGGCGAGTCGGGCAGCGGCGAGTCGGGCAGCGGCGAGTCGGGCAGCGGCGGGTTCGGTGGCGGCGAGTCGGGTTGCGTGGTAGCTGTGGATCGATCCCTCGACATGCAGTCATCAGCCGGCGGCGGGAAGTTCTTCGGGTGAAGGCGCTCGATGGATCAAGCCCGAGACGGCCTCCCAGACCGCCTCAAGATCGGTGCGATTGCCTGCGGGGTGTTCCAGCAAAAGCCATCCATCCCGGTAGATACAGTGAGTGACCCCCGCCCGGGCTGCCTCGCTGAGATAGTGTCGGATTTGCGGCTCGAGCAGATGATCGGGGGGGATGCCCTCAGGCGTGAAGGCAGCCAAAAGGCGACCAGGATCTGCACCGATCCCTTTGGTCACCGGTGCCGGCCGGAGGCCGGTAGTGGCGTTGAGACTACGGACGTGCTCGATCTTCCGCAACACGGGCGTGAGGAAGCCGCCCGGAATGCCGGGGGTTCGGAATACCAGCACGAATGGGCCGGCCGTCGACAGGCCCAGCGGGAGCATGAACGCTCGGCCCACGTGATTGCCCCCGCCAGGCATCGAGCGGTGCAGGCCGAAGTGAAAAACCGGCGTGCCGGCTTCGATGCGCGTGTGCGGGCTCAAGATCTGGAGCGAATCCTGGGCTTCCTGCAACAGCCGCGACGCTTGACGGAACAGCGCCGCCTTCTCGGGAAGGCAGGCCCGGAAGTGGTTGGCGCGCAGGAACCGCTGGCGCATCCCCCGGTCCCAGATGCCGGACAGGGTGCCCAGGGCCAGAAGGCTCAGGAAGACGAGCGGAAACCCCATGATCAAGACGGCCGAGGCCATGCGCAACCTCTCCAGCGTACGTGCTACGAAACAGTTGGACCGCTAGCCACCAGCGCCCGGCCCTTCAGAGATGGTATCGTCTCCCGCGGGCCGGATCCTGAAGCTTGTAGCAGGCATTCCCTCGTACCCGGGGGAGGCTTCCGGGGTTTCTGCCGCCTCCTCCCCCCAGATCTCGCGGTGTCGGCGTTGCCCACCCGCGGGTTGTCCCAGCAGGCGGGTTGCCCAGCAGGCGGGTTGTTCCGGCTGGCGCGTTGTCCCGGCAGGCGCGTTGTCCCGGCAGGCGCGTTGTCCTGGCAGAAGGTGTCCCCCCGGTGCTCATCGTTGCTGAGTCCGATGTGAGTCTTCCCGACACCGCGATTCGACTCGCCGCTCTACTCTGGGCCGAACTCGACGTCAGGTTGGGTCGAGTAGACCATGACCCAGCCACCCCCGTTGGCCTTGATGCCTTGTCCGGTGAAGCATACCGCCGGCGGCGGCTGCGAGGCGTGCCAGTAGGGATTGGGTTCGAGCACGACGCCGCGGCCCTGTCCGGCGGGAGCATGGATGGACACCGGCGGCACGTGGAAGACCGCACCGACGATATCGGGACGCTGGGCGAATGCGGTCTCCCCCGCGCCGCACCACCGGGCCCAGAACAGGGCCGACTGTCCGCCGTATGCGCAGTGCGCCGTGATGCAGATGCCGGGAGCGGCCTCGCGTTCGTAGCACCGGAACGCGAGACGCGAAGAGTTCTCCTGCGTGCCAACAAAGGTGAGATCGAATGTCTCGTCCGGGTAAAGCTCGGGAGGATGCGGTCCCTCATTGTCGGGGATGACGACCCAGCTCACGTAATCGCGTTGCCAGTTCGGCAACAGTGCGGGATCGCCGCGGGAAGGATTACCCTCGTCCGCGCTGGTGCCCACGCCGGCGTCGTCCGCGCTGGTATCTGCCCCGGCATCGCCCGTGACCGAGGCCTCCTCGTCGGCGGGCTCGGATGGGGGACCGGTTGACAACTCGCTTGTGCACGAACAGGACAAGAGGGCAAGAATGCACGGCAGGAGCGGAAGCATCGCACGCATGATCGTTCTCCTCATCCAGGCCTCGACCACACGGGGGAGATGGGGGAACGCGCGGCAAGCCAGTCAAGCGGGGGGGTGTCGACACCGGACCTTACGATGTCTACGCCTCAAGGATACCATAAAACGACAAACAGGTGGCGTACTCGTTCGCGCTCAGCGTCCATTGGTGATGATCGGTGGTGATCGGTGGTGATTGGCGCGGTTCGCGCGTGTTCAGTGTCACTTG
>CAZZIF010000055.1:8586-16324 GCA_964654025.1 uncultured bacterium | reverse complement strand
AGCCGCGAAGATCTCTGCCCCTGGCGCTCGCCCCTCAACGCCTCGTCGCGGAATCCCTTGATCGTCCTCAACCCTTGGGGCCCCGAGATCCTGACAATATCCTTCCACTTCTCGCACCGCTTAAGCACTTCTTGCGGCCACCTACGGAGTCGGCCGGGGGCCGCCCTGGGCCGCACCCGCACGTCCGAATCGAACGGCCAGCAGCGCCGCCGTGCCGGCCACAACGTAGTCGAGGTACTGCATGAAGCGTCCCAGTAGCCCCACGGCCGCGCCGTGGGGGGAGCCGAGTTGTTCGAAGAGGAAGGAGAACGCGCCCTCGGTAATGCCGATCCCGCCAGGGGTCAAGGGCACCACGTTCAGCACCATGGCGAGCGGATCGACCACCAGATGCGTCAGGGGCCGGATCGCATCGCCCAGCAGATGTCCCGCCAAAATGTAGGTGACGATCACCAGGCCGTGATTGATGAGCGAGAGCAGGATCGCTCCTGTACAAAGCTTCGCGTCACGCAGGCTGTGGTGCAGAGCACAGATCAGCTTACGCAACCGTTCGGGGGTGCGTGGCGATAGGCGCTGTACCAATCCCGAACGAGCCGTCGCCGGGGCTCCGGCCAGCACGAGCGCCAGCGTGAGGCCCGCTACGACCAGCGGGGCGATCCAGAGCACGGCGGGACGCTCGGGCAGCAGCGAGCCGAGCGAGGCCCCGGCCAGCGCCAGGGTCCCCACCAGGAACAGGGAGTAGAGACCCAGAATACGATCGATCAAGACCGCCGCGACCGCCCGGCTCCGCGACCCGGTCGAGTCACCGAAGAGATAGACAGCCTTGACAGCGTCACCGCTCACCAGTCCCGGCAGAATGGCGCCGAAGAAGGAACCGATGAGTGTCAGCCCCAACGCACGCCGGAAGGGCACGGTGAGCTGCTGGCGCGCCAGCAGCCAGCGCAGCCGCACGGCGAGCAAGAGCTGGCCGGTGAAGACACTCGCCGCCCCGAGCAGCATGAGGCCCACGACCCGGCCTGAAAGCCCCAGATCCAAGATGAGCTGGGCGTCCAGCCGGTCCGAGCGGAGCAGCCAGACCACCAAGAGGGCAGCCAAGGCTATGCGCAACAGGAAGGTGAGTGCGCGGCGGGCCAGGCTGGACTTGGGGTTGGTGGCTCCGGTCATGGCGTCACGGCCGGTTGACGTCCAGCGACGGCCGGCACCACAGGGTTTGCCAGAAAGCGCGTAGGACCGACTTCCACAGCTTCCACTTCACGATCGATACCGTGCCGGTGCGCCGGTGCTCGTGGGGGACCGGGTGGTTGTAGATGCGCAGGCCGGCCCGCGCAAAGGCGCCGGAGATGATGACATTGGGCGCGAAGGTGTCGGTGGGGATTTGCATGATCACCCGCTCGAGCAACCGGGCGCGCATGAGCCGGTAGGGGGTGTTCACATCCGCGACGCCCTGGCCGAAGAGCACGCCCACCACCATGCGCGAACAAGCGCTGATGAAGCGGCGGCCGGCGTTCTGTTCCCGCCCGGAGCGCATGCCGAAGAGCGCGTCGTAGTCGCCCCGGCGTTCCCACAGCGCAGCGAAGTGATCGGGCTTCATCTCGTCGTCGCTGTCGCATTGGAACACCCATTCGCCCAGCTTCACGGCTCGGTGATAGCCGACCAGGATCGTGGGCCCATGAC
The DNA here is from genome assembly GCA_964654025.1 of uncultured bacterium. GTDB lineage: Bacteria > Eisenbacteria > RBG-16-71-46 > CAIMUX01 > WJJG01 > CAYQJL01. The sequence continues at coordinate 14,653 of CAZZIF010000055.1, read as the reverse complement.
CGCTGTTGGTCTTGTGGATGACCTCGACGACCTCATCGTCGTCGAAGACGGCCAGCGCGTCGGCGGTGGCATCGCGCGAGCCGTCGTTCAGCACGAGCATGTGCGCATCGATGCCCAGCCGCGTGAATTGATCCCGCCAGCTGCGTACCACGTCGGCGATGCACTCCTCCTCATTGTAGACGGGCATCACCAGGACCAACTCGTTTGCCATGCGCTCCTCTTCCGGTTGTGCCGGCGGCCTGCCTGCTTCGAGGCGACCGCGCGGCGGTGGTAGCCCCCCGGTTGCCAAGCGCGGCCGACGGCGACGTGTGACCCACCTACCCTAGCGGTCCACCCCGCTCGCGGGGAAGCCCCGATCATGGAAGCGTTCTCACCGTGTCGTCTGCACATCATCGTGCTAGGTCCGCGTCACCGTCCCGGGTGCGCCCCACGACCCGGGCTGGCGTCACCGTCCGAACTGGCGTCACCGTCCGGATTCGTTTGCCGATCCGGCGCGGATCCGATAGATCCGGATGTTGCCTCGCTCCCAGAGCCTCTCCCCGGCCGTGGCAGTGAGCCGACGCCAGGCCTCCTCGGGGTCGGTGACCTCGGGGCGATGGAGCACGAGCAGAAAGTCCGGATGCCGGCCGGTCCAGTCGCGCACGTCCTCGGCTCCCCACTGATCTCCCAGAACGAGGGCTGGCCTTCCCTGGGATTCATCGGCGGCCAGTGGCGCGTTCCTGTCGACAATCTGGCCTCCATAGAGCCGCAAGGCCTTGGGATAGGTCACCCACACCCAGGGAAGTTCCCGGTATGCTTGCAGTTGCCCGCGCAAGGCCTCGACGGCTTCTCGGTAGGGATCCTTACCGAAGGCCGGATCGATGCGCTGGCGTCCCGAGGAGATCAGGAAGACGACGATGAGGGCGAGGAAGGCCGCCAGACCGAGCCGGCTCGACCGGTACGGGTGCCGGGCGCCCCGTGCTCCCTGTGCGCTCCGTGCCCCCTGTGCGCCCCGTGCCCCCTGTGTGCCTCCTACCCCCTGTCTGCCCCCTGCGCCCCGCGCTTCCCGTTCGGCCGGAGTGGCGACGCTCGCACTGCCGCAACCGCCTGCCGCGCTCGTCCCCCCGGCCATTGAGGCCGGGCCGGCATCCGGCGCCGGCACCATCCAGCGCGCGAGGCCCAACCAAATGAAGGGCCATGCGAACAGGAAGTGACGGCCCCAGATCGAGGCGGGCATCACGACCGCCGCCAGGATGAGCAACCAGGCGCCGGCCTTCCCGCCCCAGATGGGGCGGGCCACCGCGGGGTCGGCGGCGAGACGCCGGCGCTCGCGCCACAGGTGCGCCCCTGCCACCAACCAGGCCAGCACGCCCATGACCAGGGTGGGATAGGCGGCCCTGGCGGCCGCGGCCGGACCGATCTCGCGCAGAACATTGCGCGGCACGCCCAGGCCGCCGAAGCCAGCCCACTCGTAGATGGCGAAACCCAGGTTGGTCAGCGTGAAGGGAAGCGGCATCCCGCCGTGGCCCTGCCGGAGCGTCCAGAGGAAGTAGCCCACCAGCCCGGTCAGGCCCAGGGCGAGGCCGACCCATACGCCGCGGTGGGCGCGCACGAAGCTCCCTCCGGCCGGCAGCAGGCCCCGGGGATCGTCTTTCCAGCACACGAGGGCGTAGGCCAGTAGGGCGGGCAGAACGAACAGGTTGAGCATGCTGATCGCCACGCAGGCCCAGGTGGCCAACGCGAATCCCCACACGGCAACGCCCCCCGCGTGGAGGCCTTGCCGGTGCGCCGCCAGCATTCGTTCGAGTCCCAGAAGGGCCAGCGCGCTCGTGGCCATCGTCATGATGTAAGGCCGGGCCTCGTTCATCTGCATGCTGACCAGAGGGGCGGCCAGCAGCAGCACCGCGATGCCCCATGTGCGGTGACGCTTGAGCAGCAGCACCCATCCGGCAACGAGCAATGCCATCCACGGAATGTTCGCGCAGCGCAGCGCCAGCTCACCGGTGCCGAAGACCCGTGCCCACGCCCACATGTAGTGGGCATAGAGAGGCATCTGCATCTCCGAGCCCGTGGTGGAAAGCGAGTCCCAGAAACCGCGGTAGTCCGGCTGGGAGGCGAAGGTGGCGGTGGTGACCTCGTCGGTCCAGAAGCTCTCACCGCTGATCGAGAGCAGCAGCACGAACACGGTCAGCGCGGTGGCGGCCAACTCACCTCGGGAAAGGCGATGGGACGTGTCGGGCTGCGCATGCATCGATTCGGAAGGCTCCCTTGCAGTCGTAGGCGCCAGGTCACCGGATTCGGTGCCGGGCCACCCCATCAGGCGCCAGGCCACCCGAACTGGGCGCCGGGCCACCGGATGGGGCTGCCGATCGGACCGGCAGTGAGTCTATCCCCGGCGGCGAAGCGCGGTCCAGGGTAATCCCTGCGGGGAGGACCAGGGCTCGACGGCGGTCCGTGGTGAGAAGCCGCGTTCCTCGGGTGATCCCCGGCGCGATCTTCTGCTATTCCAGGGGGGTCGGGTCGCGCTATGCTGCTCGCGTACATGAACACACTTCCCCCGCCAGATTGGATACCGACCCGGGAGGACCCGTCATGATCCGCCGTACCCTTTCGCTCATTTCAAGATCGATCGCCCGCTCTCTGGGTACCGGCCCCTTGGCTGGCCACCGGCTAGCTGGCCACCGGCTGCCTGGCCGCCGACTCACCCCGCTCGTCCTGCTCAGCGGCATCGGTCTGCTCAGTGCGCTCGCTCCATCCGCCTGCGCCGGCGAGGTGGCGCCCCTGCACGAGCAGGTCGAGGAGATCGTCCTGGACAACGGGCTGCGGATCCTGGTGCTCGAGCGGGACTTCTCGCCCACCTTCGCGGCCTACTACCAGTTCGGTGTCGGCGGCGCGATGGATCCGAAGGACAAGACCGGCATCGCCCATTTGCTCGAGCACATGATGTTCAAAGGCAACGAGAACATCGGCACGCTGGACCGCGCACGCGAGATCGAGATCATGGACCGGCTTCAAGATCTCTGGGGGGAACTCTACCGCGAACTCGACCGGCAGGAGGATCCGTTCCAGGAGGCCGATGCGGATCGCATCGCCGAACTCAGGGCCGAGATCGACGAACTCGCCGGCGAGCACAAGAGGATCATCGTCAAGAACGAATATAATGAGATCCTGACCCGCGCCGGCGCAACGCGCATGAACGCCAGCACCGGCAACGACGTCACCAACTACTTCCTGCAGCTACCGGCGAATCAGCTCGAGCTCTGGTTCCGGACCGAAAGCGACCGGCTGCTGCGGCCCGTGTTCCGGGAGTTCTACTCCGAACGCGATGTGGTGCACGAGGAGCGCCGGTTGCGCACCGAGAACCAGGCCGCCGGGCTGGCCTGGGAAGCCCTCGCCAGTTTGATGTACAAGGCCCACCCCTACGGGCGACCCATTGTGGGATGGCCGCAGGACATCATGCGCTACGACCGGCGGGATGCCGAGGCCTACTTCCGCCTGTACTACTCGCCCAGCAACTGCACGATGGTGTTCGTGGGAGACGTCGATACCGAGCAGATCCGCCGCCTGGCCGAGACCTACTTCGGGCCGTGGGAGCGTCAGGCGTTGCCGCGCTTGCACGTCACCGCCGAGCCGGAGCAGCGCGGCGAGCGGCGGGAGGTCGTGCAGTTCGACGCGGAGCCGTTCTTCCTGATGGGATACCCCACCGTGCCGGCCGGCCACCCCGACGAGCATGCGCTCGATCTGCTGGGCCGCGTCCTGGGCGGCATGGCCAGCTCCCGGCTGGATCAAGCGCTCGTGCAAGAGGCAAAGGTGGCCGTGTCGGTGTCCACCTACAACGGAAGTCAGCGGTACGCGGGCAGTTTCGAGGTGAATTGCCGGCCCAAGCAAGGACACGAGCTCGCCGAGCTCGAAGGCATGATCCACGACCAGATCGATCGCATCATCGAAGAAGGCGTCACCACCGACGAGCTCGAGCGCGCCAAGGTCGCCACCAAGGTTCGCCGCGTTCGCCGCCTTCAATCCAATCTGTGGCTGGCGATGACGATCGGCCGGACGGTCGGTCGCACCGGCGATCTGGCCTACTTGGAAGAAGAGGACGCGCTGGTGATGGCGGTCACCCCCGAGGACGTGCGGCGCGTGGCGGCAGAGTACCTGCATCCCGAGCGGTTGTCGGTCGTTCACGTGCGCCGGCCCGAGACATTCGCCGAAGACGGCGACGGCCCCCGGCGCGGTCGGGGCCGATCGAGCGGCCGGGGCGGTAGCGGCGGCGGTGCCGGCAACGAGGGCTACAGCGGCGGCATGACCCACTCACGTGGGGCGCCTACCGGGCCCCGCGGCACCCAGCATTCGCACGCTTTCGAGGAGGCGCTCCAGGCTATCGATCACGCCGAACCGATCGAGATCTCCATCCCCGAGGTCGGACGGGATATCGAACGCACGACGCTCCCGTGCGGAATGACCGTCTACATCACCGAGGACCCATCGCTGCCGGCGGTCTCGATGAGTATCCGTTTCCTGAGTGGATCGAACAGCTTGCCGGTGGAGAAGCTGGCGGCGTTCGATCTCGCGCAGGACTTGCTCAACGAGGGCGGGACGGCCTCACTCACCCCGCGCGAGCTCGAAGAGCGGATCGACGAACTGGGCATGAGCTTCCGGCTCTGGATGGGCTCGACCGAATGCGGGGCGAGTTTCTGGTCGCTCAGCGAAAACTTCTCCGAAGCGCTGGCCTTGGCCACCGAGATGGTGCAACAACCCCGGCTCGATCCCGAGCGCCTGGAGGTGCTGAAGGGACAGATGGTCGAGCGCATGCGTCGCCGCTACGACAGCCCCCGGTCGGGGAGCCGCACGCTCACGCGCCACGTGCTCCACGGCGACCACCCGCGCCTGGGATTTGTCCCAAGTAAGGAAGAGGTCGAAGCGGTCACCGCCGGCGACATCCGCGAGCTGGTAACCGAGTGTCTGGGACCGCGGAACATGTACGTCACGGTGGTCGGGGATTTCGAAACCCCCGAGATGCTGGCCACGCTGGAGGAAGCCTTCGGCGACTGGCGCTCGAACGCCCAGGCCGACCGCCAGTGGATCGCGCGGCCGCCGGCCCGCAAGCCGGGCGTTTACTGGCTGGAGAAGGACATCCCGCAACCGTCGATCACCTTCACCCAGGAGTTGCCGCTCGATCGCACCGCGCCGGCCAAAGAACACGCCGCGCTGGAGATCTTGAACGAGATCCTGGGAGGCAGCGGATTCCGCTCGCGCCTCATGGAGCGTTTGCGCTCGGACGAAGGTCTCACCTACGGCATCTACTCGCGTCTCTCGCACGAGGAACGGCCGGGCGTGCCGGGCGGCCTGTCGATCAGCTATCAGACCAAGTCCGCATCGGTGCTGCATTCGATCGACAGCGTCATGGAGGAGTACCGCAAGATCGTGAACGAGGCGGTCTCTTCCGCGGAGGTCCACGAACAGATCCAATCCTGGCGCAACCGGTTCATCTTCCTGTTCGAGAGTGAGTTCTACAGTGCGGCGCGCCTGATGGGCCATGAGCTCGACGAGCGCCCCTATGATTTCGACAGCCGCCAGCTGGCCGAGATCCAGTCGATCACCGTGGAGGACGTGTCGGCGGTGGCGCGCAAGTATCTCGATCCCCAGCACGTGACGATCACGATCTTCGGCGATCTGCCACCCGAGGATACCGCGACGCTCGAGAACCGTTTCGGCCTCGTGCGGCTGGAGAAGGAGAACGTCTTCACCGGCGGCTACTAGGCTACGGATGTGCCTGGCGAGACTCACAGCCGGGCACTCGGGTCGGGCTTGCGTGGCAAGATGGCCGATCGGGCATACGGATCAGACGTGCCTCCCGAGCCCGCCGGCTGCGGTGCGCACAACGAGGTAACCTCTATGAAGCCCAGCTTGCGAGGGATCCAGAACATCTATCGCGAGGTTGCTCACACCTACGAGCGCGTCAACCATGTGCTCACCTTCGGGTTCGACATGGCCTGGCGCCGTCGTGCGGCCCGGTTGGGGGCCCAGAACCAACCCGAACGGTGCCTGGATGTGTGCAGCGGCACCGGTGAGATGGCGGCCGAGATGGCCG
>CAZZIF010000055.1:3333-8486 GCA_964654025.1 uncultured bacterium | reverse complement strand
GATGCCTCCAGGTTGCCTTTCCCCGATGAGACCTTCGACGTCGTGACCATTGCCTTCGCCACCCGCAACCTGCACCGTGACCGCGAATCTCTTGCAAACTGCTTCGGCGAGTTCCGCCGCGTCCTGCGGCCTGGAGGGCTGTTCGTGAACCTCGAGACGAGCCAGCCCCGCAACCGTCTCTGGCGGGCGCTCTTTCACGTCTACATCCGCCTGGCCGTGCGTCCGATCGGTCGCCTACTCTCTGGTTCCCGATCAGGTTACGCCTATCTTGCTTACACGATCCCGCGCTTCTACGACGAGCGGGAACTCAGCGGCCTCCTGGGCGAGTGCGGCTTCGGTACCGTCGCGGCGGAGACGCTGCTGGGCGGCATCGCGGCCATCCACGTGGCCAGGAAGAGCGCACCGGATCGCGCGAACACCTGAACCGGGTTGGCGAGGCCGAGCTTCCGCGAAATGCGCCGGCCTGCTATAGTCCCGCCCCATAGGCGCCTAGAGCGAGCCGAGGCCGCATCCGCCGGCCTTCGGCAGGATCTTCCGTACATGCTGTCCATGCTGCACAGGCTGTACATGTGATGCGAGAAAGGACGGGCGAATGAACCACGAAGCGCAGGTGTCCAGTACGATCCCGCACCGGTCCCCAGGGGTTCCCAAGGTGCGCACCGGCGTGCACGGGCTGGACACCGTCCTGGGCGGCGGCATTCCGCGGGGCACACTGACCCTCTTGAGTGGCGGTCCCGGCACAGGGAAGACCATGCTGGGCTTGGAGTTTTTGGTTCGCAGCGCTCAGGAAGGTCAGCCCGGCATCCTCCTCACCTTCGAGGAACGGGAAGACGCGTTACGCGGCTATGCGGAAGGGTTCGGCTGGAACCTCCCCGATCTCGAAGCGCAAGGCCGGCTGGTCCTCATCAGCGCACGCCTTCAGGCGGATGCGATTCTGTCCGGGGACTTTGATCTGCGCGGCATTCTCGGGATCCTGCGCAAGAAGACCGAGGAGATCCAGGCCGATCGCTTGCTCATCGACGCGCCCGATGTTCTCCTCCGGTTGCTGGGCGACGCGGCCAAAGAGCGGGCCGAGCTGCACAACCTCTACGAGTGGCTGCGCGATACCGGCTTGACGACGATCTTGACCGTCAAAGACCCGGTTGGCAGCGAGTTTGCCCATTACGAGTTCCTCGATTACATGGCCGACTGCGTCATCCATCTCGATCAGCGCGTCTACGAGCAGATCAGCACGCGCCGGCTCCGCGTGATCAAGCTTCGCGGATCCCCGTACGGGCGCAACGAGTACCCGTTCGGCTTCAGCAGCCAAGGTGTGCAGATCATCCCGGTCACGCAGACCAGCCTGCAACACCGCGCGCTGGGCGAGTCCCTGTCGAGCGGCATCGAAAGCCTCGACCAGATCCTGGGCGGCGGGTACCGGCGCAACTCCTGCACCCTCATCACGGGCGGTTCGGGCACGGGCAAGACGACCTTCGCGTGTTCCTTCGTGAGGTCGGCAACCTCCGGCAACGAGCGGGTCCTCTACATCGATTTCGAAGAGTCCTGGGACGCTCTGGTCTCCTGCATGCACGGTCCGGGCATCGACCTGATGCCGGCGCTGGATTCCGGGCGGCTGCGTTTCATCTCCACCATGCCCGAGTCGCAAGGGATCGAGGAACACCTCATCCAGGCCTACCGGGTCATCGATGAGTTCCAGCCACAGCACTTGATCGTAGACGCCATCTCCGCCTGCCGTCGCATGGGGGCCAGCCACGCCGCGTTCGACTTCCTTCTGCGATTGATCGATCACGCCAAGCAGCGCGGCATCACGTCGCTGCTGACCAACTTGACCGCCGCAACCGATGGGCAACAGGAGATCACCGGGATCGATCTCTCCTCGGTCATCGATACGGTGATCATCCTGCGCAATACGGAGCAGGACGGACAGTTCCGCCGAACGCTGGGGATCCTCAAATCCCGGGGACGCGCCCATTCGAGTCGCATCCACTCCTTCCAGATCACGAACCAAGGCATCGAAGTCGATCCGGGGGACGAGCCGGCATGACACATTCGACGCAGTCAAGCAGCGCAGAAGAGAATCACGACCAAGCCGTGTGCGCCGTCCGGCTGTTCGTGGCCGGGGACGCGCCCAACTCCCGGCTGGCCAAGCAGAACCTACGGATCCTGCGCGAGCGGGCGAACGGATGCGTCTTCGAGGTCGAGGTGGTCGACGTCGATGCGGATCCGCAGATCGCCCTGGAACACGGGATCTTCGTAACCCCGGCCCTGCAGATTCTGCGGCCTCCCCCGGGGGCCATGGTGTTCGGCAACCTGAGTGATCACGACACGTTGCTCAAGCTCTTTCCCGGGAACCCGGCATGAGTCCACCTTCCCGTAAGCCACCGGGCGAGACGCCCCACGAAGAACTCCGCGAACGGCTCGAGATCGCCGAGGCGAGCCTGCGAGCGCTGCGAGAGGGGCAGATCGACCGCGTCGTGGGTTCCGATGAGAACCTGGTCGTCCGGCTCGCGCGGGCTGAACGGCGGGAGGCTCATCTCAAGCGGGTCCTGGTGGCCATTTGGCGGGTCAACCAGCTCATCGCGGGGGACACGAGCCGCACGGAATTGATCGCGCGCGCCTGCGAGCGGTTGACGACGAACGGCGGCTATGAAGGTGCCTGGATCGCGCTCATGGACGAGTCGGTCCGTGTCACCGACACGGCCTCCTCGGGATTCGGGGAGGTCTTCGGGCCGATGCACGAGAGACTGATGGCCGGCGACTATCCGGACTGCCTCCATCGGATCCTGGAGCGCGATGTTCTGGATGTCGTGACCGACCCGGCCACGCAGTGCCCGGGTTGTCCGCTGGCCGAGGTGTTGCCGGCGTATGGCTGGTTCTCGCGGCGGCTCACCTTCGAGAATCGCATCTACGGAGCACTCTGCGTGTGCGTTCCCCTCATCTACGCTCAGGATGCCGAAGAACAGCACCTCTTCAACACCCTGGCGGGCGATCTCGGCTATGCCCTGAAGCGGATCGAGGACGCGGAGGCCTTGCAGGAGGCAGTCCTCCGGCAACAAGAAGCGGTTCGGGCCGCCAACGTGGGCTTGTGGGACTGGGATCTGGCCACCAACCGGGTACGCTTTTCGCGGGAGTGGAAACGGCAGATTGGTTACGAGGAACACGAGATCTCCGACTCTCACGAAGAGTGGCAAAGCCGGGTCCATCCGGAGGACTTGCCCGCTGCACTCAAGCGGGTCGAGCGCTGTTTGGCCACCCAGCCCGGAGAACCCGGAGAGGAATACGACAACGAGTTCCGGTTCCGGCACAAGAACGGCTCCTATCGCTGGATTCTCGCCCAGGCGGCCGTCCAACGGGATGAAGAGGGACGCCCCATTCACCTGCGCGGCTCCCATGTCGACATCACCCAGATGAAGCGTACCGAGCAAGCCCTGCGCGAAAGCGAACATCAGAAAGAGCTGATCCTCAACACCACCACCGAGATGGTGGCCTACTACGACACGGACTTGCGCGTCATCTGGGCGAACAAGGCCGCCGCCGACTCGGTGGGCCTCTCGATCAAGGATCTCACGGGACGCCACTGTTACGAGATCTGGCAACAGTCGGACAGACCGTGCGAGCCCTGTCCTGTTCTGCAGGCCTTGGAGAAGAAGGAGACCTGCCAGGGCGAACAGCAAACCGCCGACGGGCGGTGGTGGTCGGTGCGAGGTTATCCGGTGTTGGACGAGACCGGCGAGGCCGTCGCCCTCGTCGAACTCACCATGAACATCACCGAGCAAAGGAGCGCCGCCTCGGAGAGGGAACGCGTGGAGCAGCAGCTCCAGCAGTCGCAACGGCTGGAGTCGATCGGCCGGCTGGCCGGCGGTGTGGCCCACGATCTCAACAACCTGCTCTCCCCGATCTTGGGGTACGGCGAGCTCCTTCTAGAGGATGCGGCCGGCATGGATCCGAGGCGGGAGTCGCTGCAGGAGATCGTGCGGGCCGGCAAGCGCGCCCGTGATCTCGTGCGCCAGCTCCTGGCCTTCAGTCGCAAGCAAGCGCTCGAATCCCGCCCCATCGACTTCGATGACCTGCTGCGCAACTTCGAGAAGCTCCTTCGCCGCACGATCCGTGAGGACGTGGCCATCCACTTCGAACTCGACGGGACCCTGCCCCCCATTCGCGGCGACGTGGGTCAGCTCGAACAGGTGGTGATGAACCTGGCGGTCAATGCCCAGGACGCCATGCCCCGCGGCGGCGAACTCACGATCGAAACCTCGGTCGCCGAGCTCGATGAGATCTACGCCCTTCAGCATGACGGGGTCACCCCTGGCCGCTATGTGCGATTCGCGATGCGCGACACCGGATGCGGGATGGATGCCGAGACGCGCCGGCAGATCTTCGAGCCCTTCTTCACCACGAAAGGCAAAGAGAAGGGCACGGGCTTGGGTCTTGCCACCGTCTACGGCATCGTCAAGCAGCACGGGGGCAACGTGTGGGTCTACAGTGAGCCCGGGCTGGGGACGACGTTCCACATCTACCTCCCCGCGTCGGAGGAGGAGATCCTCGCCCGGCAGGCGCCCCGCGGGGCGGGGGAGAACCTCGAAGGTTCCGAAACCATTCTGCTCGTGGAGGACGATGAGCAGGTACGGGCCCTGACCGAGGCGGTCCTGAGGCGCTACGGCTACCGGGTTCTGGCCGCCGAAGACGGTCCCGCCGCTCTGGCCTTGCTCCAGAAACAAGACGGCCCGATCGACTTGCTCCTCACGGATGTCATCATGCCGGGGATGAACGGGCGTGACCTGCACCTGCGAGTCTGTGAACGGTACCCGGATCTGCGGGTCATCTTCATGTCGGGCTACACCGACAACGTCGTGGTGCATCACGGCGTTCTCGAGGAGGGGCTCGATTTCGTACAGAAGCCCTTCTCAAACCAGACGTTGGCCGCGAAGGTGCGGGAAACTCTCACCCGGCGATGACCGGCCAGACTGGCCAACTCTCTATCCGAAAACACATTACGCCGCACACCCTACCGTCCGCTTCTCTCAAGGTAGCCGTCCCCGCAGCCGAACATCAAGAGTGAAGGACGCTTAGGAAGCAAGCCGTATCCGGGCCGGGAGATCACTGAATCTCTCTTCGGCGCCCCGCCCGGACAGGATGGGGCCGCGCGCGCGACA
>CAZZIF010000055.1:0-3233 GCA_964654025.1 uncultured bacterium | reverse complement strand
CGCCGCCGGCGCCACACCACGTCAGAAGACGGCGCCAAGTCAGAGCACTGGTCGGAACACTCCTCCCCGGACAGACACGCACCTGCGCCCGGAAACGATGCCCCCGGTCCTTTCGGCCTGCGAGTTCGACTATCCCCCCTTCAGCGTGGTCACAGCCCAGGGGGAGGCCGACGGATTCTCGGTCGAGCTGCTGCGGGCCGCGCTGGAAGCCGTGGGGCGGGAGGTCATCTTCCGAACCGGCACCTGGCCCGAGATCCGAAGCTGGCTCGAGACCGAGCAGGTCGAGGTGTTGCCGCTGGTCGCGCGTGCCCCCGAACGAGAGGCGCTCTTCGACTTCACCGTTCCCTACATGTCCCTGCACGGCGCCATCGTGGTCCGCAAAGGTACCCAGGGCATTCGCCACGTCGACGATCTGGCCGGCAAACAGGTCGCGGTCATGAAGGGGGATAGCGCAGAAGAATTCCTGCGCAAGAAGAAGCCCGATATTCGCCTGCATGCCACCGATAGCTTTGCGACGGCCTTGCGCGAGCTGTCCGCCGGACAGCACGATGCCGTGGTCATGCAGCGCCTCGTCGCCGTCCGCTTGATCCAGGACCAACAGTTGACCGGCCTGGAAATCATCGGACAGTCGGTCGACGGATTCGTCCAGGAGTTCTGCTTCGCGGTTCCCGAAGGCCACAGCCGCATGCTCGCATTGCTCAACGAGGGCCTGGCGCTGGTCATCGCCGACGGCACCCACCGGCGTCTTCACGGCAAGTGGTTCGCGAACTTCCAGCTTCCGTCGAACCGTCCGCTGGTAATCGGAGGCGATTACAGTTTTCCCCCGTACGAATATCTCGACGATCAAGGGCAGCCGGCGGGATTCAACGTGGATCTCACGCGGGCCATCGGGCGCCAGATGGGCATCGACATCGAAGTTCGGCTCGGTCCCTGGGCCGAGATCATGGATCAGCTGCAATCCGGTCAGATCGACGCCATCCAGGGCATGATCTACTCCGCCGAGCGCGACCACACGTACGATTTCACCCCGCCCTATCTGGTGCCCCAGTACGTCGCTGTGACCCGTTCGGAGGATGCGCCTCCACCGAGCACGCTGGCCGGCCTGGAGGGTAAACGCATCGTCGTTCAGGCGGGCGACATCATGCATGGCTTCCTTCGCCAGAACGATGCTCGGGCCGAGACCGTCAGCGCGGTGGACTCGCAGGAAGAAGCCCTTCGGATACTCGCCCTGGGCCACTGTGACTGCGTACTGGTGGCCCGCATGACGGCACTCTACTGGATCGACCGACACGGCTGGGACCATCTCGTTGTGGGCCACCAACCGTTCCTGACATCCGAATACTGTTTCGCCGTACGGGAGGGTCATTCGGCCTTGCTGTCGACCCTCACCGAAGGTCTCCAGGTACTGGACGACACCGGCGAGTATCGGCGCATCTACGATCACTGGATGGGTGTGTACGAGGCCCCGGAATCGAAAGTCGCGGCAACGCTTCGGTATGTTGCGCTCGGCACCGTCCCACTCCTGTTGCTGCTGCTGGCTTCCTACATCTGGTCACGCTCGCTTCGTACCCAGGTGGCCCAGCGAACCGACGCGCTGAGGCGCAGCGAAGAGAAGTACCGTCTGCTCGCCGACAACACACTCGATGTCATCTGGACGATGAACCTCGACCTCGTCTTCACCTACATCAATCCAGCCTGCCGGCACCTGACCGGATTCGAACCGGAGGAGTGGATCGGCAGCCACCTGAGGGATCATTGCGACGAAGGCGAGTTCCGAATGATGACGGCCATCATCGAGCAGGAAGTCGAGAAGGGACTGGCATCGACGGGCGTGATCTTCGAATCGGCAATGCGCACGAAACAGGGTGATCCCATACCGGTGGAGATCCACGGTCGGATCGTCTACGACGAGGGAGGGCACCCTGTCGCATTGCACGGGGTGACACGCGATATCGCCGAACGCCGGAAGGCCGAGGCCGAGCAAAGCAAGCTAAGCGAGCAACTCGAGCACGCTCAGCGCATGGAGTCGGTCGGTCGTCTGGCCGGTGGCGTGGCCCACGACTACAACAACATGCTGAGCGTGATCATCGGCTACAGCGAGCTCGCGCTCGATAAGGTTGCGCCCGATGGACCTCTGCACGGTGATCTCCGAGAGATCCTGACGGCGGCAAAGCGCTCGGCGGACATCACCCGCCAGTTGCTGGCCTTTGCCCGGCGCCAACCCATCGCGCCCCGCGCGATCGACCTGAACACAACCGTCGAAAACATGCTCAAGATGCTGCGGCGCCTCATCGGGGAGGACATCGAGCTGACGTGGCGCCCGGGAGACGAGCTGCAATCGGTGACCCTGGATCCGTCCCAGGTCGACCAGATTTTGGCCAACCTATGCGTCAACGCCCGGGATGCGATCACCGGCATGGGCCAGATCACCATCGAGACCCGCAACGTGCCGCTCGATCAGATCGAGCCCGACGCGATGGATCTCCGGGAGGTCGATCAAGAGGGACCCGCGGAATCGGATCGGGCCAGGGCAAGTTCGGCGGGCTTCGAGGAGGACTGCCCGAGGTCCTTCGTCATGCTTTCCGTCGCCGACGATGGCGTGGGCATGTCAAGCAGCACCAAGGAGAAGGTCTTCGAGCCCTTCTTCACGACCAAAGACCTTGGCAAAGGTACTGGCCTGGGTCTGGCCACCGTCTATGGCATCGTCAGTCAGAATCGAGGCTTCATCCACATCGACAGCGAGCCGGGGCTCGGGACCACGGTCAAGGTCTACCTCCCGCGGGCCGGCGAACACCAAGAGCTGCAATCGGTGGACCGGGAAGACGCGTCGAGCGCCGGAGGGGGCCAGACGATCCTTCTGGTCGAGGACGAACTGGCGATCCTGAAGCTGGATTATCGGATCCTCACCGAAGCCGGCTATGAGGTCACGCCGGCTTCCTCGGCGCGGGAGGCGATCGAGCTGGCCGAGCGCCAACTCGGACATCTCGATCTTCTGATCACCGATGTCATCATGCCCGACATGAATGGACATGATCTGGCCAAGGTCGTGGCGGTTCTGCATCCCAGCGCGAAGATCCTCTACGTGTCCGGGTACGCGGCGGATGCCATCGAGAATCATGGCGTCCTCGAACCCGGTGTGGCCTTGCTACGCAAGCCGTTCTCGAAACGCGAACTGACGACCGAGGTGCGTTCGATCCTCGACGGTGAGCCGGAGTCAAGGCTTGCTTCCTGAG
>CAZZIF010000054.1:0-16680 GCA_964654025.1 uncultured bacterium | reverse complement strand
CCCTGGCACAGCAGGCTCCCGGGCAGCGGGCAGGTCTAGGTCGGGAGCAGGTCGGCGGTAGGCCACGGGAAAGCCGTCGGCAAGCCACGGGCAAGCCGCCGGCAAACCGGGAAGCCACACAGCGGCCGGACGCATCCGCCCCAGGGGAAAGGCCCGGCCTTGCTCACCACGCAAACTAAGGACTTGGCCGCTCGAACAGCGATTCGTCGACCGGGGCATTGACGGCCGCCGATTTGGTCTCGACCGAGAGGAACGGATCGCCCCCATGCAGGACCTGGAAATCGAACGGCAACGCAATGCCGCCGATCATCCGGTAGTCTTGGATGATCTCGGTCACCTCGACCGGGCCCTGTTGCCCCTTGCCGCGGTACTGCATGCCGCGGATGCGGTGCGTTTGGGGATCGAGGTAGATCACCCACTCCTTGATCTCACTGTCCCGGACGTAGACGGCCTGACAGGTCTGCCCGGCGAACTCCCGCTCACCGAGCGCCTGCCACGTGTACTGCTCGTACTTGGGCAAGAACATGTGCGGCGTCCGAATCCGCTCGAGCCGGGCATCCTCGGCCTCGCCGGGGCTGCGATCCATGACCCCCTGCGGGGTCTTGGTCCAGCCCTCATCCCCGGCGCTGACCCGCTCCATCGTATACATGCCGCCGCCGATCACGATCTTGGCGTAGGTGCGATCGGGCAGATCGCGCACCGTCTCGAGATCGAAGGCCATCTGCTGGCCCATGGCCGACATCTTGCCCGACCCGGTTTCCTTGATCGTCTCGAGCGTCTCGAGCGCTGATCCACCGTGCGCTTCGTAGGCCCGGGCAATCAGCTTCCTGCCTTGCGCCAGGGTCTCGTCGGTGGGATCGGGCACCTGGAGCGTGGCCGGAGGGTCGGGAATCGAGATGTCGATCTCGGTCACCGGCCCCAGTGTGGAAAGCGGCGCGTCGAACTTCTCCTCGGGGCCGACGACGATCATCGCGATCTCCTCGGGCTGGATGTGCCGCTGGGCGGCGGCCAGAAGCTCCTCGGAGGTGATTGCCTTGATCTCGCGCTGATACGTCTCCAGGAAGTCCTGCGGGTAGCCGTAGAACTCGTAGAGCATCTTGCGCCCCAGGATCTCCTGATCCGATGAGAGATCGAAGACCAGCTCGTTCAGGACGATGTCCTTCGCCGTGGCGAGCTCTTCGGATGAAACCGGTTCGGTGACGATGCGCTCGACCTCGTGCATCATCGCCTGGGAGGCGGTGATCGTGGAGTCGGCCTGCGTGAGCAGGTAGCAGGCCCATACGCCGGGGTGGTGCCAGCCGGTGCCGGCTCCCGAACCCACCGCATACGCCAGCCCCCGCTTCGTGCGGATCTCGTTGACCAGGCGCGACGTGAAGCCGCTGCCCAGAATCTGATTGGTCAGCTGCAGAGCGGCATAGTCCGGGTCCGAAGCCAGGGTACCCATGAGCCCGAAGAAGATCGTGCTCTGGGTCACGCCCTCCTTCTCGGCGAAGAAGACCCCGCGCGGCCCGGTTGGTGGCACGGGCGGATCGGGAGGCAACTCGGTCTTCGCCGGCGGCCAGTCTCCGAACACATCCTCGATCTGAGCCAACATGGGGTCCGGGTCGAAGTCACCCGACACGGCGAAGATCATGCGGTCGGGGTGAATATAGCGCTTGTGGAACTCGACGAGATCGGCGCGCGTGATGGCCTCGATCGTCTCGTACTCGCTGTGCCAGCCATAGGGTGAGTGCTCACCGTACATCAGCTTGCGGAACTCGCGGCTCGCGATCGGGATGGGCTCGTCGTTGCGCGAGGAGATCGCCGTTCGTTCCTCGACCTTGGCCAGCTCGATCTTCTCCTCGGGAAAGGCCGGTTCCCGCACGACATCGGCGAGCAGCCGCAGGCCCTCGGCGGCATCTTCGCTCAGGAACGAAGCGCGCACGCTGCCCGAGGAGCTGCCGATGTTCGACTCGATGTAGGCGCCCATCGACTCGAGCCGGTTGTCGAGCCCATCGCCCGGGTTCGATTGGGTGCCGCCGGTGCGCAGCACCTGGCCGGTGATGCTCGCCAGGCCGCGCAGGTGCTCCGGCTCGTAGATCGAACCGACCTTGATCATCGCCCGGAAATCGACCAGCGGAAACTCATGATTCTCCATGAGATAGACCACCATGCCGTTCTCGAGCACATGGCGGCTGATCTGCGGCGGCTGGATCTCGCCCAGCTCCGGAAACTTCAAATCGTCGGGATTTTTGAACTTGCCGGCCGTAGCCGGGCTCGCGCCCACGAGGCACGCCACCGCCAGCAGCAGGGCGGTCTTCATCCAGCTCTCTGCAATGCGAGCCTGCATCTGTCTACCTCCACTTCATCTCCGCTTCATCTCCGTCTCGATCTAGGATTCGACCTCCGGCTCGGGCACGATCATCGCCACCGTCCGCCGCTCCTTGACGAGCCGTTCGGCCGCCATGCGCTGCATCTCTTCGGCGGTGACGGCGTCGATACGGTCGAGCTGGCGGAATGGATACCGCCAGTCGCCCTCGCGCTGATCGGCCGAGGCCAGCGCCACGGCGAGCCGGCCCGGCTCACGCAGCTGCCGGAGCATTCGGGCCTTGTAGCCGGCCTTCACCTTCTCGACCTCCTCGGGCGTGGGGCCCTCGGCGATCAGCCGGTCGATCTCCTCGTAGATGATGCGCTCGGCCTCCAAAGGATCGCGGTCGGCGGCCATCATGCAATAGACGACGGCGAGGTTCTCGTACTTCTCCCCGGGCATGCCCGTGCCGGCGAAGAGCTGGGTCGCCACCTGCTCTTCCTTCACCAGGCGCTCGTAGAGCCGGCTCGATCGGCCGCCGCCCAGCACTTCCATGAGCAGTTCCATCGCGGCGTAGTCGGGATCGACGCTCGCCGGACTCTGATAGCCGATGATCGCGATGGGGTTGGCATCCTCTTCCATCAAGACGCGGCGCTCGGCGGTGTGGACCGGCTCGGTGGTGTGGATCGGCGGCGGATCCTCACCCGCGCGCACACCGGAGAAGTACTTCTTGGCGTATTTCTTGACATCATCGACCGTCACATCCCCGACCAGGCAGACGGTCATGTTGCTGGCCACGTAGTAGGTGTTGAAGAACTCCCAGGCGTCGCGCCGGTGGAAGTTCTCGATGTCGGAAGAGTGACCAATGACGCCGTTGCCATAGGGGTGCGCCATGAAGGCCGTGGTGAGGGCCGCTTCGAAGAGCCGGCCCGAGGGCGTCGATTCGGTTCCGATGCGGCGCTCGTTGCGCACCACGTCTCGTTCCTTGTAGAACTCGCGCAGCGCGGGCTGGGTGAGCCGGTCGCCCTCCATGCGGGCCCACAGCTCGAGCCGGTTCGAGGGCAGGCTGTAGATGTAGCAGGTGATGTCGGTGCCGGTGAAGGCGTTGAGTCCGCGGACCCCGTTGGTCTCCAGCACACGGCTGAACTCGTTGGGAACCACGTAGGGCTGGGCGTCTTCGATCGCGGCCTTGAACTCGGCCTCCAGTTCGGCCAGCCGGGTCGAATCGGCATCGAAGCGCTTGGCCCGCTCGGCCAACACCGCGTCCCAGGCCTCGTCGATGCGGTCGAACGCCTTCTGCTCCTTCTTGTAATCGGTCGTGCCGATCGTCGTCGTGCCCTTGAAGGCCATGTGCTCGAACATGTGCGCGATCCCGGTGATGCCGGTCTTCTCGCACACGCCGCCCGCATCGACGCAGGTGGCATAGCTGAACACCGGGGCGCTGTGATCCTCGAGAATGAGGAAGCGCAAACCGTTGTCGAGCGTGAACTCCTGGACCTTGCTCTCCAGCTCCTGCATCGATCCAGCCTGCCCCGGCGCCGGCGACGCCACGATCGCGGCTATCGCAAGCAGCCAGGCCACGGCCGGCCAGGTGCGCCGGCGGGAAACGTCGAGACGGGATTCGTGTGCCATATCGCCTCCTGTATACAACAATGATGCATTTGGAACGATTTCAACGCTTTCGGGGGACGTGAGTCACCCACGTGCAACAGCCCTTTGAAACAGCCGAACAGGGAGAATACTCCGCCAGAAAGCGATCGGCAAGGGCGGGAACGGTTCCCTGATCGTCGCCCAAGCAGTCGGCCCCGGGGTCCTAATCGCCGACCAGCGCCTGGATGTCCTCCGGCAGGGCGAAACGATCCTTCGGCAGTTCGACGTTGTGCTTCACGCTGTCGAGGGTGAAGTGCATCTCCTGCATGTTCATGACGACCTGGCGGGTCTTGAAGGCCACCTTGAGTCCGTCAACTTCCCGGTAGTCGCTGATGAACGACTCGATCGGCACATCCCCCATCTCGGTGTTCAGGATGAGTACGATCTTCGTCAAGAGGTGGGATTCCTGGTCGTAGTAGTGGGTCTCGGGACCGCCCTCGCCCTCGGGGGGCGTCATGATGAGCTTGTAGCACATCGTGCCGTCGACCTCTTCCTCGCCCACCACCTCGGTCTTCGCATAGAGCTTCTTCCACTCGAGCACACTGTTGAAGATCGCCTCCCGCAGGGCCGCGGCACGTTCGGCGCCGGTCTTGACCCGGGGGCCGGTCATAGCGGTCTTCTCCCAGACCACCTCGCCGTTGGTCCCCGACTCCATCGATCCCATGCCCTCGGTCTCGACGATGCTGTACTGCAGATTGGGCGGGGCCGAGTAGGAGATCATCTTGCCGGTGATGCCCATCGCGGGAATCGACATCGTGCCCTCGGTCACGCGGTTCTCGATCGCCTCGAAGGCCTTGCGTCCACCCATCGCTTCGATGGACGCCTCCAGGACCTCGTCGGCCGTGGGCAGCGCGTGGGCCGCCGATACGGCCATCGTCAGCAGCGCGGCGGCGGCAAACAGGACCGCGGCCGCCGGGTGGATCTTCGTCGAGCGGGCCACTGCGCGGCCCTTGGTGCTGGTCCGATTCATCTGTCCCTCCTCCATGAACGAGAAGCCCCCGAATGGGTCACGGCGGCAGCGATCGCATGCCCACGCCGCAGTCGGCGACCTGTTGTGTGAGCACCGGCCGGAGGGACTCTCTCCTCCGGCCGGAGCAGGGTCAATGGGTTTGTCGAATCCAGGCGATGGCGCTGCTCAGGATCGGATCGGCGCCGGCCAGCAGCCGGGGCCGGCTGGGCTCGACCGGAACATGTGGAGCGACCCCTTGTCCTTCTAGAACCTGGCCCCCTTGAGACACGTAGTTCGCCACGGCGAACTGGAAGCCGTCGCCATTGGGAAGCCGCTCGATGTGCGAGGGCAGCGCCGCCCCGGCGGTCGTGTCCCCGAAGAGCTGTGCGCGGCCGATGTCCTTCAGGCCACCGGCCAGGATTTCCGCGGTCGAGGCCGAGAGTCCATCGATCAGGACGGCCACCGGCCCGTCATAGGTCTGCGGGCGCGGGCTGACGATGAACTTCAGCTCCGAAGCCCGCGTCGTCATCGTACCCAGATGCATCCCCTTCTCGGAGACGAACCAGCCCGCCATCCCCATTGCCATCGCGCCGATGCCGCCCGGGTTCCCGCGCAGGTCGATGATGATGCCCGGCGCGTCCATCCAGCCGCGTATCGCCGCGTCGAAGGTGGTGTTCACGCGGGCCGGATCGAAGAACGCGTTGAACGCCACGTAGCCGATGCCATCCTCGATGCGCATCGTGTCGATCCACGTATGCATCGCGGGCAAGTTCCCAAACTGAACCTTGTGGCCACGAGGTTCCCCCAGCGGGACTTCCAGCGTGATCTCCTCCTCCTGGCCGTCCAGGAAGGTAACCAATCGAGACTCACCGATCTCGCCGCGCAGCCGGGCAGCCACCGCTCCATGGATTCGGTAGCGCTTGCTGGGGTTGTTCTCGATCTCGCCGATGAGCTTCTTGACCAGGTCCCGGATGTCGCGCTCACCAATGCGCAGCACTTCCCAACCGGGCCGCACGCCCACCTCTTCGCCACCCGAGCCCGGATGCACCCGGGTCACGAGGGTCCGGACGCCCACGACCCGCACATCGATCCCGGCCGTGCCGTCTCCTTTGGCGGCATCGGGCGCCCGCAGGTCATCGTAGGCGTCCCGGGAGATGATGCCGAAGTGAGACTTGCCCAGCCGGCCGATGAGATCCCTCATCACCGCCCGCACGTCGGCCTGGGTCCTGGCCTCGGTCAAACGGGGTTCGAGTTCCGCCCGGGCGCCATCCCAATCCACCCCGCCTAGCTCCGGATCCCAGTGCTTGTCGCGAATGGTGGTCCAGACGTGATCGAACGACTCCTCGGCCAGTGTCCGCTGTTCGGACGTGAGAGGCTCGACCTTGGGCGCGCGACTGCAGCCGGCGCCGAGGAGGAGCGGCAGGAGCAACAGGAGCGTTCCGCCGGCGACGAGTAGCCCGGCAGCCGGGATCCTACCCGGGAGCCGGGGTGCCCGTGGGCGACTTCTCCCTTGTGGACAAGCAACCAAGAACGGAACACGGCGGGTCTGCCGCCGGCGGCTTCGAGATGACATGGCCCCTCCCCCTGGACACGAGCTTGCTTCACGAGGCGGCCCGGTGGTCCGCCCGTTCTCCCCTGTTCTCCCCTGTTCTCCCCTGTTCTCCCCTGTTCTACTTCCCGCTGTGGAATCGGGTTGCGGAAATCGCCTCATCATGAGGCAGTCTCCCCTGTCGGGCAACAAATCCCCCGCTGCCCGGGATGGGGATCTGAGGTAAGATGTGGCCCCGCGGCCTGGCGGAACCGACCACCGGTAGGCCGACAGAATGAGACACTCGAGAGGAAAGGACCCGCGGCGTGGATAGCGCGACCGATTGCACGGGACGGGAGTTGATTCAGCAGGTGAACGATCTTCTGGCCGAGACCGTGATCACCCACACCGGCTGCTCCATCGACGATATGGACCTGCCCGGCGGCGTCGAGGCCCTGGCGGTGGTGCGCCCCCCCCGTCCCGAGATGGGCGACCTGGCGTTCGCGTGCTTCCCGCTGGCCAAGGCCCTGCGCAAGGCCCCGCCGGCGATCGCCGGCGAGCTGGCCGGGCCGGCAGCCCAGCGCCTGCGGGAGGCGGCCGAGGAGGGCCTGTTGCCGGAACCTGAAGAGGTGGTGGCGGCCGGACCCTACGTGAACATCCGCTTCCGGGCCGGATCGCTGGCCGGATATGTCTGTGACCGGATTGCCGGCGGCGCGCCCCCCTACACGGCCCCTCTTCCGCCGACCGGCCGGAAGACGATGATCGAGTACTCCGCTCCGAACACAAACAAGCCGATGCACTTAGGCCACGTACGCAACAACCTGCTGGGCGCCAGCCTGTGCCGTATCCTGGCCGCAACCGGTGAGGAGGTCATCCCCGTCAACCTGGTCAACGACCGGGGCATCCACATTGCCAAGTCGATGGTCGCCTACCGGCGGTGGGGCGATGGCCGGACACCGGCTTCGGCCGGGCAGAAGGGCGATCACTTCGTCGGCGAATACTACGTCCGCTTCGGCATCGAGCAGACCGCCGAGCGCGACGCGCTGGCGCGCCAGCGGGGTCTGGATCCGGCCACTCTCGACAAGGACACCGCCCGCCAGCTCGAGGAGCAGACCCCACTGGCGGCCGAGGCCCGTGACATGCTGCGCCGCTGGGAGGAGGACGACGAGGAGGTCGTCGCGCTTTGGCGAACCATGAACGGCTGGGTCTATGCCGGGTTCGACGAGACCTACCGGCGCCTGCGCTGCGAATTCCGCAAGTGGTACTTCGAGAGCGGCACCTACCAGCTCGGCAAGTCACTGGTTGAGCAGGGCCTGCGGGAAGGCGTCTTCGAGCGGCGCGAGGACGGCTCGGTCTGGGCCCCGCTGGAAGCCGAAGGGCTGAAGGATAAGATCCTGCTGCGCGCCGACGGGACCTCGGTCTACATCACACAGGACCTGGGCACGGCCAAGCTCAAGTACGACGATTTCGGCATGGACCGCTCCATCTACGTCGTGGGGAGCGAGCAGATCCTCCACTTCCAGTTGCTCTTTCAATTGCTACGGATGCTGGGTTTCGGCTGGGCCGAGGGATGCCACCACCTGAGCTACGGGCTGGTCACCTTGCCGCGCGGCCTGGGTAAGCTCAAATCGCGCGTAGGCCGCAAGGTCGACGCCGATGACCTGCTCGATGAGCTGGCCACCGCCGCCTGGAGAAAGGCGGAGAAGGGCGGCTACGTCAGCGGCGAGGACCTCGACCTGGAGGCCCTGGCCGACGCCATCGGTCAGGGAGCGCTCAAGATGTACCTGCTTCAGGTGAGCGCGGAGAAGAACATCACCTTCGACCCCGACGCCACGTTGGATTTCGAAGGCGACACGGGACCGGCCGTCCAGTACAGCCACGCGCGGATCTGCAGCATCGTGCGCAAGGCGTTGGCCGAGGGGAAGATCCAGCTCCAGGACCTGATCGAGGCGGAGATGCCGGATCCCTTCGGCGCCTACGGCACGGGCTCGCCGGTCGCCGCCGGCGAGTCGGCCGGGGAATCGGGTACGGCAAGCGCGCTGCGTAACCAGACGCCGCGGGAGCAGGCGCCGCAAGGGCAGGTGCCGCGAGGGCATGAGATGCGTGAAGGCGCGACGTGGCGGCGGAGCGGTTCCGCGGAGCACGAAGCCGTCGCGCGAGCCATTGGGCTGCGGCGTGAGGCGGCCCGTCCCGAACTCTTGACCGCACCCGAGGAGAAGCGCCTGACGCTGGAGCTGGCCTTCTTCGAGTCGGTGCTGCGGTCCTCGGCCGAGCAGCTCAGCCCGTCGCCGCTCGCCGGGTACTTGCTGGAGTTGACCAAGACCTTCGCACGTTTCTACCATGGCTGTCCGGTCCTGAAGGCCGAGGGCGACGATCTCTGCCGGGCGCGTTTGCACCTGTGTCTGGCCGTGGCCGCCACCCTGCGGCGGGGACTGGAGTTGCTGGGGATCGAGGCGCCCGACGCGATGTAGCCTCTCGGGCGGACCTCCGGAGCCCGGAAAAAGGACGGGGGCGTGACATGACCCCGATGGCGGCACAGCCGCCGGGCGGCCGTGATGATCACAGCGGCCGGGCCTGGCGGGTCTGGTTCTTGCGTATCGCGCTACCGGCAGCGGCTGTCTTGCTGATCGTGTGGTTGCTGCCCGACCGATCTCTGCAGCGGAGTACCGAGCTGCCGCCGGTGTTGCGCGGCCCCGCGCGCGTCACAGTCGCGCTCGAGCCGATCGGTGCTGTCGAGGAATTCCCGGAGAGATTCACCTGGTCGGCCGACCCACTCGCCCAACGCTACCGCTTCGAACTCTACGACGCCGCGTCGACCTTGCGTCACACGCAGGTGACAAGCGATACCGTGACCACCTTGCCGCCGGCTCTGCAGACCGAGGCCGCCGGCGGGACCCCGCCGTGGCCGGGAGGGGCCTGGCGGGTGGTGCCCATCGACGCGGGCGGCCACGAGCTGGCGGCGCCGCCGCTGCAACGGTTCGAGGTGGAATCAGCGCGCGAGGGGTTTGGGCTTCCGGAGGCCCCTGAAGAAACACCCGCCCACTAGATGTGAATCGCGCGCCGGTCGACCGCCAAGGCGGCTTCCTTCACCGACTCGGCCAGCGTGGGGTGGGCGTGGCACGCCCGTGCCAGATCCTCGCTGCTGGCGCCGAACTCGATCGCGACGGCCGCCTCGGCGATGAGGTCGCCCGCGTTCGGCCCCAGGATGTGCACGCCCAGTACCCGGTCGGTCTCGGCATGGGCCAGGATCTTGACCTTGCCGACCGGGCGGCCCAGCGCATGCGCGCGCCCGTTCGCCAGGAACGGGAAGGTGCCCTTGTGGTAGTGGACACCGCGCTCGCGCAGCGTCTCTTCGGTGGCGCCCACCGTGGCCACCTCCGGCCAGGTGTAGACGATGTTGGGCATGGCATCGTAGTTGACATGGCCGTAGCCGGTCACCATGTGCTCGACGCACGCGACGCCCTCATCGGACGCGGTGTGCGCCAACATGGGGCCGGGAATCACATCCCCGATCGCGAAGATCCCGCCGGCCGCCGTGGCATACCGTTCATCGACCGGAATCTGCCCCCGATCGTTCGTCTCGATCCCGACCGTCTCCAACCCGAGCCCCTCGGTGAATGGCGTGCGCCCCACCGCCACCAGAACATGACTGCAGGCGATCGGCTTGCGCCCCTCGGCCTCCACCTTGCAGCGGCCGTTCTTCGAAACGCTGGCGCCGGTCACGCGCACGCCGGTGTGGATGGCAAGGCCTTGCGCTTCGTAGATCTTGCGGGCCTCCGCGGCGATCTCGGCGTCGATACCGGGTAAGATGCGGTCGAGGTATTCGAGCACGGTGACCTTCGCCCCCAGTCGCGCCCACACCGAACCGAGTTCCAGACCGATGGCGCCGGCGCCGATCACCACCAGGTGGCTCGGTGCCGTCTCGTAGGTCAGCGCTTCGGTGCTGGTCGCGATGCGTTCTCCGTCGAGTTCGACTCCGGGCAGGGCGGCCGGCGCGCTCCCGGTGGCAATGATGAAGCGGTCGGCGGAAAGCTCCAGCACTTCCTCTTCGGCGGCCACCTCCAATCGCCCGGGCGCCACGAAACGGCCGTGGCCGTGGTAGGTCGCCACCTTCCACTTCCACAGCAGCGCCGCCACGCCCTGCGTCACGCGCTCGACCACACCCTGCTTGCGGGCCTGCATGGCAGCCAGGTCCAGACGGACACGGCCGGCAAGGACACCGTGTTCTTTCAGCTCCTGCGTGGTCTGCACGTAGCGATGGCTCGACTCGAGCAGCGCCTTGCTCGGTATGCAGCCCACATTGAGGCAGGTCCCGCCCATGCTCTTGCGCGACTCGACCAGGGCCACGTCCAGACCCAGCTGCGCCGCGCGGATGGCGGCCACATACCCACCCGGTCCGCCGCCGATCACGACCACGTCGTGCTGCTTCTCCGTCATCGCTTCGCCTTACCTCCTGCAAACGTCACCACGCCTGCACCTCACCACGCCACCGCACCACCGCGTCACCGCGCGCCGGGATGCATCCGAATGCCGTGCCCGGCTACACCTCCAGAAGAATTCGCGCCGGTTCCTCGATACAGCCCTTGATGTGCTTCAAGAAGGTCACCGCTTCCCGCCCATCGACGATGCGATGATCGTAGGTGAGGGCCACGTACATCATCGGTCGCACCACGATCTCACCATCGCGGACGACGGGGCGGTCCTGGATGGCGTGCAGCCCCAGCACCCCGCTCTGCGGCGGGTTGATGATGGGTGTCGAGAGGAGCGACCCATACACCCCTCCGTTGCTGATGGTGAAGGTGCCGCCCCGGAGTTCTTCCAGGGTCAGCCGGTTGTCCTTGGCGCGCCGCCCGAAATCGGCGATCACGGTCTCGACCTGCGCGAAGCTCAATCGCTCGGCGCTACGGATCACGGGCACCACCAGCCCCTTGCCGCCGCCGACGGCGATACCGATATCGAAGTAGTTGCGGTAGACGATGCTCTGCTCACGGATCTCGGCATTGAGCTGGGGCACGAGCTTCAGGGCCTCGATCACACCCTTGACGAAGAAGGACATGAACCCGAGCTTGATGCCGTAGCGCTGCTGGAACGCGTCCCGCTGCTCCTTCCGCAACCGGATCACCGCGCCCATGTCGATCTCATTGAAGGTCGTCAGCAGCGCGGCGTCACGCTGCGATTGCACCAGCCGTTCCGCGACGCGCTTGCGCAGCGGCGTCATCGGTACGATCTCCTCATGCCGCATCTCGGGCGACTCCAGCGGCAACTCGGGCGGCGCGGCCGGCGGCGTATCGGCGCCCGCTGCCCCGGCCGTGCCTGGAGCCAGCGTCGTACTCGCAGCCCCGGCTGTGCCCGGAGCCGCCGCCGTGCTCGCAGCCCCGGCCGTGCCCGGGCGCACCTGGGCCTCGCGCTGCGCATCTTCCTTCAGAACACGGCCCCCCGGGCCCGTGCCGCGCACCTGCTCCGGCGCCAGCCCGTGCTCCGCCATCACGCGGGCAGCGGCGGGCATGATGGCCCCGGACTGGAGCGTAGATGAGGCGCGGGCGTTCTTCGCGGGCTCAGAGGAGGCCGGGGCAGTGCCTGCGGCAGGCCCCGATGAAGCGGTGCCACCGCTCGCGGCCGACTCGGCGGGAGGTGGTGCGGTGGTCCCGGCCGCGCCGACGGCAATCCGCCCGATCACCTCACCGACGGCGGCGGTTTCGCCGCTGGCCTTCAGGATCTCGGCCAGTGCGCCGCTGGCCGGCGCGGGCAAGTCCACGGTCACCTTGTCGGTCTCCAGCGCGACGAGCGGATCGTCCTCGGTCACCGCCGCGCCCTCGGGCACCAACCAATCACCCACCTGCACCTCGGTAATCGACTCGCCCACCGAGGGCACCTTGACATCGACCTTCTCCACGACCGCTCTCCTTGATGACTCCAAGATGACGCCTAGATGACGCCAAGATGACTCGTTGATGACGCCTAGATGACGTCTTGATGCGCCCCCATGGGGCTACGCATCCTCGCCGAAGGCTCGGCGCACCAAATCCGTCTGTTCCCGCTTGTGCATCGACGCTGATCCGGTGGCCGGGCTGGCCGAGGCCGGCCGCGCCACCGAGTCGATCGACCGCCTCGCGATCCTCTCGGCCCCCAGCACACGCGCCAGATAACACCAGGCCCCCATGTTCTCCGGCTCCTCCTGCACCCACAAGACCCGCGCCTCGTCCGGATAGGCCGCCAGGGCCTCCTCGACGGCGTCGGGCTGGAGCGGGTAGAGCTGTTCCAGCCGGAGAATGGCCACATCGCGGCGCTCGTGCTCGCGGCGGTAGGCGGCCAGGTCGTAGTAGACCTTGCCGCTGCAGAGTAGCACCCGCCGGATCGCCGGGTCAGCGGATTCGGCGGCCACGCGGTCTGCCGGGGTCGCCGTCATCTCGCCCTTCGGCGCCCGGGAACCGTCGAGGCTCGGCGGCCGGTTGGGCAGGATCCGGCCGAAGCGGCCGCTGGTCACCTCCGCCAGGCTCGATACCGAATCGGGCCGGCGCAGCAGGCTCTTCGGCGTCATCACGACCAGCGGCTTGCGCCACGGACGGAGCGCCTGTCGGCGCAGCAGGTGGAAGTACTGAGCCGGCGTGCTGGGGCTGGCGATCTGGATGTTGTCTTCGGCCGCCAGCTGCAGGAAACGCTCCAGACGGGCACTGGAATGCTCGGGTCCCTGTCCCTCGAACCCGTGCGGCAGGAGCATCACCAGACCGCTGCGGCGGCGCCACTTGTCCTCACCGCTCGTCAGGAACTGGTCGATGATGACCTGGGCGCCGTTGCTGAAGTCGCCGAACTGCGCCTCCCAGATCACCAGCCCCTCGGGCCATTCCATGCTGTAGCCGTATTCGAAACCCACAACCCCGGCCTCGGAGAGCGGCGAATTGAAGACCTCCACCGGCGCCTGATCTGGCGACAGGTGCTGGAGACCGGCATAGGGTTTGCCGCTGCGCATGTCGTAGAGGATGGCATGGCGATGGGAGAAGGTGCCGCGCGGGGTGTCCTGGCCGGTCATCCGGATGCGGTGTCCCTGCATGGCCAGGGAGCCGAGCGCGAGTGCCTCGGCCGCCGCCCAGTCGAGGGGCTGTTCGCCGGCCGCCATCTTCCGGCGCGTGTCCAGCAGCCGCGAGAGTTTCGGATGCGGCGTGAACGCCTCGGGCACCTGGCCCAGACGCTCCAGGATCAGGCGCGCCCGCTCCGGGCTGATCCCGGTGTCGACGTCGGGGACCTCATCGTCGGTCCCGACCATCATCTCTTGCCACTTGCCCTCCATCACGTCGATGCGATGGACGTACTTGTCACTGCGCGCTACCGAAAGCTCCCGCTCCAGATCCGCTTGCCGGGTCCGCGCGATATCGTCGGCCTCTTCGCGCGTCACGCCGCCCAGCTGGAGCAGGTGGTCCAGATAGCCCTGGCGGACCGACTTGCGCTTGCGGATGGCCTCGTAGAGCTCGGGATGGGTGAAGGCGGGCTCGTCGCTTTCGTTGTGACCGTGCAGGCGGTAGCAGTACATGTCGATCACCACATCGCGGCGAAAGGTCTGGCGGAAATCCATCGCCAGCCGCACGACCTGGGCCACGGCCTCGGGGTCTTCGCCGTTGACGTGGAAGATCGGTATCTGGAGCATCTGCGCGATGCCGGTGGCGTAGGCGCTCGAACGGCTCTCCTCGGGAGAGGTGGTGAACCCGATCTGGTTGTTGACCACCACGTGCAAGGTGCCCCCGGTGCTGTAAGCGGGCAGCCGGCTCATGTTGAGCGTCTCCTGCACGATCCCCTGTCCGGCCATCGCCGCGTCGCCGTGAATCAACACCACCAGACCTCGATCGCCCTTGCGATCGCCGATGCGATCCTGCTTGCCGCGCATTCGACCTTGCGCGACCGGATTGACGTACTCGAGGTGACTGGGGTTGAAGCACAGGGACACATTGACGGCCTGTCCTGAAGAGCTGACCCGACGCGCGGTGTAGCCGAGGTGGTACTTCACATCTCCGCCGCCCTCGAGACCATCCTCGGGACGGTCCTCGAACTCCCGGAAGATCTCCTGCGGGCTCTTGCCGATGACGTTGGCCAGCACGTTGAGACGTCCCCGGTGCGCCATGCCCATCACGAGTTCGTCCAGGCCCTGCTCCCCGGCCTTCTCGATGACCAGATCCAGAAGGGGAATCAAGCTCTCGGCCCCCTCGAGCGAGAAACGCTTGGCGCCGATGTACTTCTTCTGGATGAAGCGTTCGAACATGATCGCGTCGGTGAGCTCGGTCAGAATGCGAATCTGCTCGTCTCGATCGAGCGTGAGCCGGTTGCGCGTGCTCTCCATGCGGATCTGCAGCCAGTTGCGCACGAAGGGGTCGGCGATGTGCATGAACTGCACACCGATCGTGCGGCAGTAGGTCTCCTTGAGAAGCTCGATGATCTCACGCAGCGAAAGCGCGTGTTCGACCCCCGAGATGGTTCCTTTGGCGAAGCCTCGATCGAGTTCGGACTCGCTCAGGCCGTGGTAGGCCGGATCGAGTTCGGCCGGCCGCGGACGGGGCCTCCCCAGCGGATCGAGCGAGGCCGCCATGTGACCGCGGACCCGGTAAGCATGCACCAGGCGCCCGACCCGCTCCTGCAGGGCGGAAATCTGCCAGATCGCGCAGGCGCCTCCCCGGCACGTGGCGTTGGGCGGATTGAACAGGCTCGATGGCGCGAAACTGGGGCCCAACCTGTGGTGCGGGGGCACGCCGGCGGTCTGGGCTTCGCGCGTGAAGTGGTCCCGCCACTGCGGCGCGACCGATTCGGGATTCTGAAGGAAGGCTTCGTAGAGCGACTCGACATAGGCCAGATTCGCCACGTCGGCTTCCGGTGACGGGTCACTTTCTTGCATTTAGACCTCCGCGCACATTACCCGTGCTGGGACCCGTGCAGCGTCCGCTTCATGGAACGTACTCCAGGAACGCACTCCAGGAACGCACTCCGGGAACGTACTCCAGGAACGTACTCCAGGAACATACTCCGGGAACGCACGGCCAGGGTGCATTCCTAGTGCATATATAGAAGCAATCTCGTCGAGTTCCCAAGAACTCTTGATGGAATCTGCTTTTTTGTGCGCTGGAGAGGGCGGGGCGTCCGCGCGCAGGCCGTGCATGCGATGCGTCGGCGCGGTGCATGCCATTCGTCGGCGCGGTGCCCGCGATGCGTGGGGCGCCCATCAGGGACACGCCCCCGCATCGCGCCGGGTGGAGGTGGTTAGCGGAAGAGGCCCTTGACCGCACCCCACGTGCTGTGGTCAGGCGGGGTGGGCCCGCCGGTGGTCAACCGCTGGTGGTAGATCGCCTGGTCATTCGACTGGCTCTGGAACGATGCCGGCAAGGGATCGTAGCCGGTAGCGTAACCGTGGGTGTAGCCGCCGAAGGAGGTCCCCTGGTAATCGCCTGTGCCGTAGAAGTAACTCAGCGTTCCATCCCATGACACGGCGATGATGTAATGCTCGCCGGCGGTCATCTCGACCGCGATCTCACCCGAGGAGTACCAGCCCTCACCCGCTCCCTGGACGAGCGCCATGTCGCGATACACCTCGGTATAGGTCCCGAACTCGGTCGGGCAGGTGAAGACGTAGAAGGTGAGCGTTTGGGTGCTGGTGAAACTGAGATAGAACTCCGCTTCGGTCAGGGTCACGGTCGTGAGTACCTCGTAGGAGTTCCCCTTCGCCCGGCCCGTTCCCGTCGACATGTTCGCGGTGTTCCCCACGATGTCGACGGTGCGCCCATCCTCGATGGTGTAGGGAATGGCCGGCACCTCGACCAGCTCCATCAGGGACGGCTCGCCATCGATGAAGGTGTCGATTTCACCGGCCTGAACGATGGACGTGAAGACCGTGAGAGAGAAGACCGCGCAGCAGGCAGCAAACAGGACAGACAGAAGACCGAGCACAGATGGCTTCATGACGTGCTCCTCCCTTGTTGCAGGTCACTGAGGTTGGCCGGGCTTGCTCTAGAAGTCTGACACATGACGTTCGCCCGAATGATCTGACTCTAGCATGCGGCAGGGCCGATTGTACAGAAACGAGTTTCCGCCGGACAAACTGAAACACAGATCTAACTGGCGCGAAGCTTACACATATAACAAGCAACGCTCCCCATACTTGCTTACCCATACTTGTTTCGTGCCGACGATGGCGCAGATGCAAGAAGCGGCCTGCCAGAAGAGGAACGAACCTATCCGCGTGACCAGAACCGGACGTTGAATCGTATCGCGCGCCGGGCAAACACCGTAACG
>CAZZIF010000053.1:9135-16720 GCA_964654025.1 uncultured bacterium | reverse complement strand
AAGCGGGGGCAGTGCCGTCACACGCATGTTCGTCCTCTTGCCGTAGCGAGATCGTGCGATCCGTGCGTTACGCCGTCAAGCAGCGCTCCATCAGCGGTCGCCGTCACCTAACTTGCTCTCCGGTGGCTCTGTTTCTCTCTGATGACCTGGATGACTTCTCGATTGAACGCACACTCGCAGATTGCATCGCAGCGACCCAGCTGCTCTTTCTCCAGGCAATAGCCTGGACACTCTTCCTTGCCGGTTCGCCGTTCGGCAAACTTCGGTCCCTCGTACAGATTCTGAAAGCGCTCGGCGGTGATGGTCAACGTCGAATGACACCCCTCCTTGTGATGCGTGAAGTAGAACAGGCTCAGTTCAAGTGACTCGAAATCCGCCATGTAGCCGTTGATACTCAACGACGGATCGGAGATGAAATCCTCCTGTGTCCTCCATTCTTCGCCACACATGGGACATGTCCGAAACGGACCGCTCTCGGGCATGGCAACCTCCCTCGTCACCTGCATGTATCTTGCGTCTCTCCATGAAGTTATCGGCAGACAGCTCGTCAATCTCCGGTGGTTTCGGGGATGGGGCGAGGGATGAGATCGCGATTGCCGTCACGGGTTTGCCGATAGAAGAGGCTGATGGAAGAGGCATACCAGGCGACGCTCTGCGCCGGGGCAGATTCTGCTTGATTCAAGCCCCATCAGGCTCGACGGTTATGGGTTGGGAACGCAAGCAAGGAGGTCAGAATGCAAGCGGATTTCAAGAAAGCGGTCGAGATCGGCCGTCCCCCGAATGTCACCGCGCTGTTTCCGAACTCGCAGGCCCTACTGGTCAGCGGCAAGGTCATCGACCGGGCGCTGCTCGCGAAGGGCAAGGCCATGACCATTGCCGCCAACGGGCGAAACT
Source organism: uncultured bacterium (assembly GCA_964654025.1). Taxonomy (GTDB): domain Bacteria; phylum Eisenbacteria; class RBG-16-71-46; order CAIMUX01; family WJJG01; genus CAYQJL01. The sequence continues at coordinate 15,826 of CAZZIF010000053.1, read as the reverse complement.
ACTTCGTCATCCGGGGCGCGCTCCTGGCCGCGCAGCGAGCCAACGCGGCGATCATCATCGAGATCGCCAAGTCCGAGGGCGGGGTGTCGGCCTACTGCGCGACGAACTACTGGAACATGGCCCGCACGGTCGACGCCCTGTGCAACGAGCTGGGGATCACCGTCCCGGTGGCGGTGCACGCCGACCACTACGGTATCAAGGGGGCGCCCGACATCGAGCAGGCCCGCACGGAGATCCCGAGCATGTTCGCCGCGGGCATCACCTCGATCGCAATCGACGCGTCCCACCTGCCCGACGACGAGAACCTGCTGGCCAGCCTGGAGCTCCACCCCTACGTCCCCGCCTGGGCGGGACTCGAGACCGAGGTCGGGGAGATCAAGGGCAAGGCCGGCCTCTCGACCAAGGAAGAAGCGTTGTTCTTGATCCGGGGCCTCAACGCCCACGGCATTTGTCCGGACTGGATCGCGCTCAACAACGGCACTACCCACGGCCTCGAGGCCAGTGACGCGGGCATCCAGGTCGACGTGACCGCCGCGATCCACGAAGCGCTCGCCCCCTACGAAGTCTCCGGCGCCCAGCACGGCACCTCGGGCAACAGCTCGGATCGCCTGCGTGCGATCGCCTCCCAGACCAAGACGACCAAGGCCAACGTTGCCACTGCGCTACAGATGATCTCCTGGGGCCTTAAGGTCAACGACTACGGCAATGCTCAGCTCGACGAGGACGGCAACTTCATCAAGATGGAGGGCGCGGGCGCGAGCGAGGAAGCCTGGCAGGAGATGCTGGCCTACGCACAGAAGCACGAACTGAAGGGCGGCAACTTCAAGAAGCTCAACCTGCCGTTCGAGAGCCGCCTGCTGTCCCAGCCCGAGGACTTTCGCCGCCGCATGACCAAGGCCGTCGAAGACTTCATCTACACGCTCTTGACCGACGTGTTCAATGCGCGCGACACCGCGCCGCTGGGGATCGAGGCCATTCTGAAGGCGGGCTCCTACGATCTCGGGCCCAAGGGCAAGCGGATCGAAGACCCGGCCGAGTGGACCGAAGAGAAGATCCGCGAGGGCGCCAAGGCCATCAGCAGCGACAAGGGGCCGGCGGGGGACTTCGACGACTAGCCGCGTGGCCGGCGATACGCGCCGGCCAGCCGCCTGGCGAGCGATTCGCGCCGGCGTCATGGGAACCACGAAATGACCCACCTCGATCCGACAGGGCCCCGCACCGACGGGGCCCTGCAGGTTCTGGTCCCCGTCGGGGCCAGCGCACTCGCCGGCAGCCAGCTTTCGCTGCTGCGCTTGATCGCGGCGGTGCCGGCCGACCGAGTGCGCTTCCACCTGTGGGTCTTCGAGGATGGTCCCTTGCTCGAGACGCTCGAGCAGCGCGGCGTCTCCTTCGACCGCCTGCCGCGCTCCTGGCTTCGTACACCGTGGGGCGCAGCACGCTTGCTCGCCGCCCTGCGAGCCCACCGCCCTGATCTGATCTATCTCCACGCCAGCCGCGTGCTGGCGCTGCTCGCCCGCCGCGCGGGCATCCCCTGCCTGGAACGGGTCAACATGCCGCGCGCGCGCGGCGCCGGCGGCTGGTGCCGCTACCGGTGGCTGGACCGCTGGGCCTCGAACCTCAACACCGGCCTCTTGCCCGTATCGGCCGCCCTTGCCCACCAGCTCGCCGGGCGAGGCGTCGCGCCGGCGAAGCTCCGCGTCTTCCGCGACCTGATCCACCCGGAGCAGTTCCGCCGGCCGGAGTTGCGCGCGCCGGTCCGCGCCGAGCTCGGTGTGGCCGAGGATGAGATCCTGGTGCTCTCGATCGGCCGCGTGGTCGAGCAGAAGGGGCCGGACCTGTTCGCCGATGTCGCGCGGCGTCTGCGCTCCAACGGCGAAGGCCGCTTTCGGTTCTGCTGGTTGGGCGAAGGTCCGTTGGCCTCTGTGCTCACAGATTGCCCCACGCCGAGACACCCGGACAGACGGACGGATCAAGGTTCCATCCTGCATCTTCCCTTCCGCAAAGATGTCGCCGGCGTGCTGGCGGCGGCCGACATCTTCTTGCAGACCTCACGGTGGGAAGGTCTGGCCAACACGTTGCTGGAAGCCATGGCGGCCGGTCTGCCGATCGTGGCCACCGAGGTCGACGGCACGGCCGAGGCCTTGACGGTCTACCCGCCAGGCAAGCTCACCCCGTCCGATGACGCCGACGCCGCGGCGGCGGCGCTGCGCGAGATCGCCCGGCAGTTCCCCGAGTCTCGCCCACCCGCCCGCGCGACCACCACCGACGTCCCCCGGTTTCCCGCGATGTTCACGGCCCCGTCCGTAGCCGGTCACTTCGTGGCACTGGTCGCGGCCGCGGCCGCAGGCAGGCCATTGCCCGAAGCGGATGCGGTCGAGAAGCCCTTCACCGAGAAAACTGCCGTGAGCAGAGGGCATCCGGAGCCAAGGTCATCCCGTCACAAGGCATCCGCTTCCACACCCGTGGTCGTGCTGGCCAATGACCCGTTCGATTCGCAGTGGCGACGCAAACAGCAGCTCTACTCCCGGCTGGCCCGCCGCCGGCCGGTCGTGTGGGTGGATCCCCCGTTCTCGGTTCTCGACTTCGCACGCGGCCGGCGCGAGCTGGCGTCACACCTGCGGACGCCGATCCGCATCCGCTCGCCGCGCGAGGGATTGACGATCCTCTCCGGCTCCCCGGGCCTGCCGGGGGAGACCTACGCCGGCGCCCTCACGATCGCCAACGCCTACCTGCACCGCCGCTGGTGCCGGCGTGCGCTACGGTTTCTCGACGCCCAGCAACCCGGGTTGGCCTCGCGGGCCATCCTGGTATGCTATTGGCCGCTCTTTCATCCGCTACCCGGGCTGCCGCCCGAACTCCGCCCCCAGAAGCTCGTCTACGATGCGATCGACGACTACGCAGCCCTCACGCCCTTCGCCGGATTGCGCCGGACCCTCGATCGCGCCGCCGACATCTTGGCCGCCGCAACCGATCTCACCCTGGTCACCAATCGCCGCCTTGCCGACCGGTTGGCCGCCGCGGCCCGCCGCATCGAAATCCTGCCACACGGTGTCGATACCGCGCTCTTCCATCCCGGCGCAGCCGAGGGAAGCCGCTTCGGAGCAGTTGCCGCCGAACCCGGTCTCAAGGCCGTCTTTCACGGCACGCTGGACCACCGGCTCGATCAAGCGATCTTGATCAAGATTCTCGAGGAGGGCATCACGCTGCTGCTGGCCGGCCAGCTCGGCTGGCGCCGGGGGGAGTTGGCGCGGCTCGAGGCCGCGGGAGACTGTCGTTACGCCGGTGAACTCACCCAGGCCGACGCCGCCGCGCTGGTGGCCGCCGCCGATGTGGGCATCATCCCCTACCGCCCGCTGCCGGGCATGGATCACGTCCAGACCCTCAAACGGCTGGAGTTCTTCGCCTGCGGATTGCCGGTGGTCGCCACCGACATGACACCCTACCGGGATCATGCCGCACAGCTCACCTTGGCCGATGGCCCGGCCGCCTTCTCCCGGGCGGTCCGCCAGGCCGAGGCCCTATCGCCGCTGGGCCGCGACGCGCGGATCGCCCTGGCCCAGGCAAACACCTGGGAGGCGCGCGTCGAGGCCCTCGACGGCTATCTGATGGATTGATCCGCGCGGACCCGTTACGACCGCACGATGAGCACCCTGCCGGACTCCACCATCGCCCCGCAGCGAACGCACACAAAGAGCAGGCCGGTCGGAGTTCCAGCTGTGTCCAGCCGCAGCCGGCAGGGCCCCGCATCCACATGGCGCACCACCGCGGGCGCAATCGCGCGCCCGAGTACATCGAACAGCTGCACATGAACCTCGCCCGAAGCGGCAACCTCCAGCTGCAGATCCACCGCACGACCGCCACGAACTGCGCGCACCGACTGCATGCGCACGCGTTCAACTTCCCGAGACCTGGAACCATCGACCGCGGAGGTCGTGATGCCGTCATCCACCTTGTAGATCATGTCATTGGTGTTGACCGCGATCCACAGGTTGTCGCCATCGTGCGTGATGCCGTTCGGGGCACCCCCGCCGTCGGGACACATGAACGAATCGAGAACCTCTCCCGTCTCGGGGTCGAGCTTGTAAATTGTGGCCGGCGCACCTCCCAGCATGTTGTTCGACACCCAGATGAATCCGGCGCCCCAAGCCAGGCCGAATGGGGAATCCCCAGGAGTGGGAATCTGCCCGTGCACGACCCCAAGGGTGTCAACCTTCCAGATCTTCTCCGGACCGTGCGTGTCGGCGATGTACAACCACTCGCCGTCCCAGCCAATTCCGAGATGCTGTCCTTCGGCACCGCCTGGTGCGGGAAAGGAATCGCGCACTGCGCCTGAGATTGGATCCAGCTTGTACAACACATCATTGGGGTAATCTCCCTGCCAGAGGTTGTACCCATCGTAGGCCAGGCCGTGCGGGCTCTCGCCGGCATAAGGAACCACTCCCAACACGTCACCGGTCTCGGGATCCATCCGGTAGATGTTCCGATCTTCGATTGGATTGTAGATCTCCTGATAGAGGACTCCATCTACCCACGCCAGATCGGACGTACTCGAGCCGGCGGCACATGGAAACGACAGCAGGACATCACCCAGCTCGGCGATGGCCGGTCCCGACAGGAGGCCTGTCAGAATGAAGAAACAAAGAACGACCCGGGGAATGACACGGAAGCACAGCATGGCGAAAGCCCTCCTCACTTCGGACCTCAGGAGCCTGCGGCAGGAACTCCAGGACGCGCGCGCCCATCCGACGTCGCGGGAAGTGGGACGAGGGCGCAACAAAGATGCTACACGGGCATCCTAGCACGCTGCGGTTGCGCTCTCAATCGAGCAGAGTGGGTTGCGAAGAATCGACAGGCTGGAGATTCGGCACACCCGGTGCAAGTCTCGTGTGCCCGCAGTCGAGCCGGCGAGCGACAATGATCAGAAGACCGCCCCAGCGGTCCGCGCGCCGCGCGAGGATCCGCTCGAGACCGGCATAGAACCCCGCACGCGCGAGCACCCGGTCCTTCAGCCGCAACAGTCCGTTCCACGCTCGGGCGGCAGACCGGCCCGCGTCCGCTTCCCGCGCGCCCAGCAGATCCAGTAGCGTCACGCCGTAGAGCGGCAGGATCCGGCGCGAGGCGGTGACCTCGAACGCGCCGCCGGCTGTGATAAGCCCGGTGAGTTCGTCGACCGAAAAGGCCCGCTGCCAGCCGTAGAGATCCCGGGTGCGCGCGCGCCGGTGCCGGAAGGTGTTCGGGTGCGGGCGGGCGGGCACGATGAAGCACACCCACTTTCGTGACAGTGCGAGGTGCTTGCGCACCACCAACTCGCGGGCCTCGCCCGAGAAGTGTTCAGCAAGTCCGGAAGAGAAGACCAAGCCGTAGCGAGGGTCCTCTGGCAGGTCGAAGAGGTCGGCCTGCACGAACCGGCAGGTACCCACCCCGGTGAGCTCGCGGCGGGCACGGCCGAGCGCGGTGGCGGAGAAGTCCACCAAGGTGGCGCCCCGGGCTCCCGCATCCAGCATCAGCCGGCACAGGTGTCCGCTCCCCGCGCCCAGCTCGAGCACCTCCATCCCGCGCACATCCAGCAGGCTGGCAAGCGCATCGAAGATCCGCTGGTCGAGGCCGGCGATCTGCGCGGTGGCGGTCGATGCCCAGGTGCGGTTCCAGAGGGCGGGGTCGGTACCCGCGGCGGGGAAGTCAGCGGCGGGGGAGTCGGCAGTCGGGCGATCAGCGCACATAGCCCAGGCTCCGCAGGAGTTCGATATCCTCCGGCGCCAGGTCGACGGGCTCGCCGCGCGGCGCCGACTCGGCCAGCCGGGCGGTGTGCTCGCGGAGGTCGGCCAGCTCACGTGTGAGGTAAGCGGCCACCGGGTGATCGGAGCCGGCAAGATCGCTCTGCTCGCCGGGATCCCGGCTAACATCGAAGAACTCGGTGCCCGCGTGCACCGGCGCCCCAAAGAGGTTCTGGCCGGTGTCGGCGGTGCGGATGAGCTTGAAGCGGGGTCCGCGCACGGCCTGGCGCTCGATGTTGAAACGAGCATTCTCGGCATAGATGAGTGCTCCCTCGCCAGTCGTTGAACCGGGAGCCCGATTGCCCACCTCTTCGCCGACTCCACCCGCTGGTGCGCCCACGCCCGGAATCCAACGCGTCAGATCCTCCCCCTGGAATCCCTCGGGCGCGTCGAGCGACGCGAGCGACAGGAGTGTCGGCGCCAGATCGATCAGCTCGACCGGACGACCGACCACGGTTCCGGCGGCGCGGCCCTCGGGTAGCCGCAGAATGAGCGGCACGCGGATCACCTCGTCGTAGAGCGTCCAGCCGTGGCCCTCCATCGAGCCGTGGTCGCCGAACTCCTCGCCGTGGTCGCTCATCAGCGCCACGACACAACGATCCAGATCGAGCTTTGAATCCAGAAACGCCAGCAAGCGCCCTAGATGATCGTCCGTGTAGCGGATCTCACCGTCGTAGAGCGCCACGACGTGCTCGCGATCGCGCTCGGGCATCTGTGCCGGCGGCACGGGGAAGTACTTGATGTAGCGTGACAGGTAGCGGTGCGTACCTTTCGCCGGCCCGGAGTACGGCGAGCCGAACATCGTGTCGTAGGGCGGCGGCGGCGAGTAGTCCATGTGCGGATCGAAGTAATGAACGAATAGAAAGAGGGGCTGCCCGCCATCCTGTCCGTCCCCACCACCGGCACCCTCACCGGCA
>CAZZIF010000053.1:0-9035 GCA_964654025.1 uncultured bacterium | reverse complement strand
TCGCGAAACTGATCGAACCCTTGCGCGAACCCGAAGCTGCGTCCCACGTAGACCCAGCTCACGAACGCCGACGTGTAGTAGCCCCCTTGCCGAAACGCCTCGGCCAGGGTGGTGACCGACTCGGCCAAGGAGACCTCGTCGTTCTCCACGCCGTGGACGCTCGCATACTGGGAGGTCATGACCGACATATGGGACGGAAGCGTCCAGGACGCCTGGCTGAACGCGTTCTCAAAGCGCACGCCCCGCGATGCGAGCACATCGATCGCCGGGGAGGTCTCGCGCGGATAGCCGTAGCATCCCAGGTGATCGGCGCGGAGGGTGTCGATCGAGATCAGGATCACGTGTGGCGGCCGGGCCCGCTCCGCTGGACCACAGCCCAGGCCGGCCAGGACCAGGATGCCCACGCCCAGCGCGAACCAGCTCGGGATGCCACGCGTGGCGGCGGCGGAGATGCCGCTGAGGTTGCCGCACGAGGGGCGCGGCCGACGACTTTCCGAATCGTATCCCATGGCAGGCGAAGCCTACGCGTAAGCAACCGGCGGGGACAAGAGCTATCCGGGGCCTATCGGGCCCGCTGGCGGCGGACCTGCCGGCGCCGTCACGGTGTAAGGAAGAGGGTCTTGCAAGGCGTGCCGCTGCTGGCAGCGGCCAACGCCCGTAGCCCACGCCGGGGAAAGGGGTTGCGCTACCGAGGCCCGCAGGGCCCGCGACGAGCAGATCTCCATTTGGTTCTGAGATCGAGAGGGTGTAGGATACGCGCTTCCCCACCTCCGCGTTGGTCTCACATCCGGAAGGGAAGAGAAACGATGTGCGGCGTCATGGGCATGCTCAGCCCACCACAGGACGACGTTTTTGCGGATCTCACGCACGGGCTCTTTCAGATGCAGCACCGCGGACAGGACGCGTGCGGTATCGCGATCTCCGACGGTGACCTGCTGCGCCTGCACCGCGGCCTGGGCTATGTGCGCGAGGTCTTCGCCGACCGGCCATACGAGGCATTCCGCGGCTGGCTGGGTTGCGGGCACGTTCGCTACCCAACGCAGGGGAGCAACCGCTTGCAGAATGCCCAGCCTCACATGACCGCCTCGTTCCCCAACCGGCAGATGGCCTTGGCCTCGAACGGCGACCTGACCAATTACTGGGCAATCCGCGCCCAACTCGAGGCCCATGGTGTCCGATTCTCCGGCACCAACGACGCCGAACTCTTGCTCAACTTCATCACGTTTGACCACGTCTGCCAGGGGAAGAGCGTGGAAGAGGCGATCGCTCACTTGATGGCGGAGATCCAGGGCGCCTACAGCGCCGTGCTGGTGACGCGCTCAGCCATGTACGCCTTCCGCGATCCCTACGGCATCCGGCCGCTGTGTTTCGGCAGCGGCAAGGGCACCTGGGTGGTCGCCAGCGAAACCACCGCGCTCGACATCCTGCACGCCGATCTGGTCTCCGAGATCGAGCCCGGCGAGGTCATCCACTTCGACCAGGGCGGGGTGCGTCGCATCCCGCATCCGGCGCCGGTCGAAGCGCGCCACGGGCGGGAGAAGCCGGCCCATTGTGTCTTCGAGTACGTCTACTTCAGCCGCCCCGATGCGATCTGCTACGGCCAGCGGGTCTACGATGTCCGCAAGCGAATCGGCGCCTGGCTGGCCCGCCACGACACGGTCGAAGGCGACGTGGTCGTGCCGGTGCCCGACTCCTCGAACTCGGTTGCGCTGGGCTATGCACTCGAGGCCGGGCTGCCCTTCGAGTTCGGACTCATCCGCAACCACTACGTGGGACGCACCTTCATCAATCCCGACCAACCGCGACGCGATGACAGCGTGCGCATGAAGTTCAATCCCCTGCGCAGCGTCTTCAAGGACCGCCGCGTCATCCTGGTCGACGACTCGATCGTGCGCGGCACCACCTCACGTAAGCTGGTGCGGATGGCGCGCGCCGTCGGCGCCAAGGAGGTGCACCTGCGGATCGGCAGTCCGGTGACGCGGCACTCATGCTTCTACGGAATCGACACCCCCACCGCCGAAGAGCTGATCGGCAACCAGCTCAGCGTGGAGGAGATTCGCGCGTACCTGACGGCCGACTCGCTCATGTACACCCCGGTCGAAGGCCTCCGGGAGTGCGTGAATGACCAGGGGCAGTTCTGCATGGCCTGCTTCGACGGCGACTATCCGGTTCCGCTCAGCGAGGCGAAGGTCTCGCGCGAGAGGGCCAGGCGGGTGAAGTCGGCCGCCGCCGAACCGGCCACGGGACCTGAGTAGGACGGCGCTTTCGGACACTGACCCGCTCGTGGCGTACGGTTCAGTCACCGGTTCTCTTGCGGTCCTTCTCCATCTCGGTCTTGCGCACCTGGTAGTCGTCGAGCGGCTCCAGATGGGCGATGACATCGACCACCGGCTCCAAGCGCTCGCATAGCACGCGTTCCACCTCCTCGGCGACCGCGTGCCCTTCCTCGACGCTGATCGACGGATCGACCTGGACGTGCAGGTCCACGTAGACCTCGGTCTCCGAGCCCCGGGTGCGAACCTGATGGCACCCCAACACGCCCGGGACCTGGCCCGCCACCTCGCACACCCTCTCGGGCGCCAGGCGGGCCTGATCGGACAACGTCTCGTTCGCCTTCTTGAGCACCTTCCATGCGGCACGGGCAATGGCCAGCGCCACCACGAGAGCGACGATCGGATCCGCAATGGGGAAGCCGAGTTCGGTGGCCGCCAGGCCCAGGATCACGCCCAGGCTGACCAGTACGTCGCTGGCGGTATGGCTGGCGTCGGCCAGGAGGATCTCGCTACGGAGCTTGCGGCCGACCCTGCGCTCATAGAGCGTCACCCCGATGTTCACGAGCATCGTCCCGGCCATGATGGCATAGGAGACGAAGGAAACATCGGGAGCCCGGTCCGGCCGCACGAGCTGATGAAAGGCGCTCTTGCCAACCTCGTAGGCCACCAGGGCGAGCATCATTCCGATCAAGGCGGACGCGTAGGTCTCGAATTTGTGATGTCCGTAGGGATGTTCCTTGTCGGCAGGTTGAGAGGCCAGGTAAATGCCCACGAGGCCGATGACGTTCGATGCGCCGTCGAAGAGGCTGTGGAAGCCATCGGCCTGCATCGCGATCGATCCGGAGAGGATTCCCCAGACGAGCTTCGCGATCGCGACGGTGAGGTTGAGCGCCAGGATTCCCCACAGCACCCGCCGAACCTTACGCGTTCGGGAGGTTCTGCTGCGCTCTCCGGTTCCGCTCATGTGATAGCCCATCGCCCCCCCCAGCTGGCACGTCCGCCGCGCATCGCTCGCCGGCTGCAACTCCCATGGCCGGCTCATCCTACGCCTACCCATCGGCGCGGTTCAACGCTCTCGCAACGGGTGGATCTAGATTCCGATTTTGCGCCGCCAAACCCGTTCTGAGGTCAGGAGGCGCTTCGAGCCCGACCCGGGCTCGAAGCCCATGTTCCGCAACCCCCATGCAACCGGTGAGTTGCGCTAACACGAAGGAGGTCGCCCATGCGTCGCTATCTGGTACTCGTTGTCCCGATCTTCCTGTTCTGTTTCATTGGGTGCTCGGAGGAGAAGGTATCCTCTCCCGCACCGCCCGCTGACGACCCTGCCGTCAGTCCCGAGCTGGAAGCCATCGCCTGGGATCTGATCGAGAAGGCCCAGTGGCCGGTCGTGGCGTCCGGCGACGAACTCGAGGCCCACGGACTCGCCCAGGGCCATGGTCCCCACGGCGGTCCGCATCACCCACTCTTTGGATTCGAGCGTACGCGCATCCAGGGAAACATCTATCACTACTTCGTCGAGGTCCCGGTCGGCCCCGGAGAACACGAACGAATCGGCTTGCATCGGGTGGTCAAGGAACGCCGCCCCTTCCGTCCCATCCATACCGACAAGACGCTCTTCGGCCTCCACGGCACGCCGGGTCATTTCGAGGTCATGTACCTGGCCGGGACCGTGAGCGATGAGGTGCCCGACGATCAGTCCCTCGCCGTCTACCTGGCCGAACACAACATCGACGTGTGGGGCATCGATCAGGCCTACACCCTGCTGCCGGATGGCATCACCGACTTCTCCTTCATGGATGGCTGGGACATGGCCTTCGACGCTCAGAACCTGCGCACGGCCATGGCCGTCGCCCGCCTCGTACGGCTGATCACCGGCAGCGGCTTCGGGAAGATGAATCTGATGGGCTACAGCACCGGGCTCGCGGTTGGTTTCGCGGCGGTCAACATGGAGGCGCCACTTCCCAACTGGCAGCGGCAGATCGGGGGCTTCATTCCGGTGGATTACTTCATGAAGACCGACGATCCCCCAAACATCGAGAGCGGGTGTGAGTATGCGGCTATCATGGACAGCACGCTCGCTGCCGGCGGATTTGCCACCAACGTCGGCGAGGTGTTCCAGACGATCGGTTACCTGGCAGACAACGATCCTGAGGGGGATTCGCCCGTGATCCCGGGATTTACCAACTTGCAGACAGCCCTATTCGCTGCCGCACAAACAAGTGAGTTCGCTGGTTTCCCCGGTGAGGCGCACTTCTTCGCAGGCATCTTCGACGATGAGACCGGCCTGCCGATCGACCTTCGCTACACCGATGTACAGCATTATCTCGATTGGCTACAGGCGTTCAACTACTACAATTCGAACTTCGTGGAATATGACATCGCCGTCCTTCACTGTGATGAAGAAGACTCGCCGCACGACGACTACTTGGGTCTGATCGAGATCCCGGTCTTCTTCCTGGGCGCGAATGGGGGCTGGGGACACTTGATGGACTACACCGCCTCGCTCCTCGTGAGCTGCGACGACATCGAGATCCTCAATGTCTCTCTCCTCCCCGAGCAAGACGAAGACATCGGGCACGTGGACATCTACACCGCCGGCAACGCTGAGATCGAGTTCTGGTCGCCGGTACTGGAGTGGATCGAGGACCACGCCGATTAGGCGGCTGCCTACCAGTCTCTGGGTGTCGCCGAAGCGGGCCGATCGTGCCTAGGCTCGCTTCGGCCGGCACCAACCACGGCCTCACAGGCTCGCTGGCCGGCGCAAGCCGGATCGCCCACTCCGAGACCCTCCTGTCCGCAAGCTCCTGAACCACGCTTCTTTGTTAGCACGCCTCTGGCCCTGTGCCCCCGCCTACGCTAGACTCCCGGGCATGCTTCGGCTCGGGGCCGAAGCGACGTCTTGGCACAAGGAGAGCATTCCCATGGAACATCCTCGTCTGCTGATGCCGGCGGCCGGCCTGAGCCTGCCGGCAGGCACCGCAACCTGGGCGGGCATGGCCCTGCTGGTAGGCATGACCGTGCTGGCAGGTATGACCGCACTGGCCGGCATGGCCGTACCGGCCGGCGCCCAGACCATCGACGCCCAGGAATACTGGCTCGACAATGGCATGCAGGTGCTGATCGTCGAACGCCACGAGAGCCCAACCTTCATGGCGGCGATCGCCGCGCGGGTGGGGTCGGTCAACGAGACGACCGGGATCACCGGCATTTCCCATCTCTTCGAGCACATGATGTTCAAGGGCACGAAGACGATCGGAACGAAGGATATCGAGCGGGACCTGGCCATCATGGCCGAGCTCGATTCCCTCCGTACGCTGATGCGCGCGGAGGAACGCGCGATGCGCGATGCCCTGCGCCGCGGCCGGATCGATGACATGCACGATCCCGAGGCCAAGACGCCCCGCTACCGGGAGCTGGAGGCCGACTTCGACCGGCTGATCGAGGAGCAGCGCGAGCTGATCGTGAAGGACCAGCTCGACGAGATCTACAGCAAGCACGGTGGCACGTTTCTGAACGCCATGACATCGAACGACATGACGATGTACTTTGTGCGGCTGCCCAAAAACAAGCTCGAGCTCTTCATGTGGATGGAATCCGACCGGTTCTTGAACCCCGTCTTCCGCGAGTTCTACTCCGAGCGCGATGTGGTGCGCGAGGAACGGCGCCTGACCCTGGAATCGACCCCCACCGGCCTCATCGACGAGGACTTCGCCTCGATGTTCTGGAAGTCCTCCTCCTACCGGTGGGAGGTGATCGGCTGGCCCTCGGATCTCTACAGCATCACCCGCGAGCAGGCCGAGGACTACTTCGACACCTACTACTCTCCCAACAACCTCACGATGATCCTGGTCGGCGACCTCGATCCCGACGAGACGATGAAGCTGGTGCGCACCTATTTCGAACGCTTGCCGCACGGCACGAAGGAGCCGCCCGATGTGGTCACGCTCGAGGAGCGCCAGTACGGCGCCAAGCGCCTGGTCGCCGAGGCCGAGACGAGCCCGCAGGTCGAGATCTGGTACCACACCGTGGCCTGGAAGCACCCCGACAGCTACCCGCTCGATGTGCTGGCCGGCCTCATGAGCGGCAAGACCGGACGGCTGTACAAGAAGCTGGTCGAGGAGAAGGGCATCGCCAAGGCCTCGGTCTCCGGGCGGGGCCGCATGATGCCCGGCGGCGACAACTTGGCCGTCTGGGCCGGCCAGGATTCACGCAAGTATGCCGGCGCGTTCCAGATCAGCGCCGAAGGGGTCTCCGACACGCGCTCCGAGATCCTGGAAGAGGCCATCTACGAGGTCATCGACGACCTCAAGACCAACCCCGTGCCCGAGCAGGAGCTGCAGAAGGTGAAGAACCAGATGCAGGTGCGCGACATCCGTTTCATGGACATCATGTCGGGCCTCGGCATCATGTTCCGTCTCGCTCCCAACGCGGCGATGGGAGACTGGACCGAGGCCAACCGCGGGTCCGAGAAACGCGCGCAGGTCACCGCCGAGGACGTCCGCAGGGTGGCCAACACCTACTTCGCCGGCGATCAGCGCAACATCCTCAACATCAACCCCAAGGCCGGCGCCGAAGTGGCCTCGGAGGATGACGGCGATGCGCGCAAGGCCCAGATCGTAGAGCGCATCAAGGCGATCAAGGACCCCGCCCAGCTCGAACAGATGATCGGCATGGTCCAGATGGGACTCGGCCAGGTCGAAGACCCCGAGCGCAAGGCCCAGATGGAAGAGATGCTCCAGATCGCCAGCGAACACCTGGAGTCGCTGAAGTCGCAAGAGAAGTAATCCCCGACGAGGGATCCTATAGAGGGAGTAAGAATCATGGTGTCCACCCATCTGCCCAGCTGTGCGAGCACCTACGCGTCCGGCGGCGCGACCACCTATGCATCCACCCGTACGTCCACCCACGGGTCCCGCGGCGTTGCGGCCCGCGCGTCTCTTCGAGCCGCTGTCTCCGCGCGCGTCCTTCTCGGGACCACGCTGATGGCCTGCGCGCTGCTCAGCCTCGCGCCCTCGGTCGGGCCGGCCTTCGTGCAAGGCTCTGGAGCGGCTCGCGCCGGTGAAATCGCTGGCCATCCCGACGAGCTCACCTTCCCCGAGCTGACCTTCACCCCGCCGCAGCCGGCCGACTATCGCCATCAGCTCGACTGCGGCGTCACCGCCTACATCGCCGAGAACCACACGGTCCCGACCTTTGAACTCACGATCCTGGCGCGCACCGGATCGATGTACGAGCCGGTCGAGAAGGCCGGCCTGGCCGCGATGACGGGCCACCTGATGCGAAACGGCGGCGCCGGCGATCTGACGGCCAGCGAGCTGGATGAACGGCTCGCGTACCTGGCGGGCTCGATCGATGTCCGCATGTCCGACGATCAGGCCCGCGTCTCGCTCTTCTGTCTGTCCAAGGACGTGGACGAGGGGCTGGATCTGCTGCGCAAGGTCCTGCGCGAGCCGGTCTTCGATCAGGCCGTCCTGGACCGCCACCGGGCGGATATGCTTGGCGAGCTCGAGCAAAGCAATGCCTCGACAGCGACCATCGAGGACCGAGAGTGGGCCTTCCTGCTCTACGGCGACCACCCGTGCACGAACGCGTATCGCCGAACCGCCGCATCGTTGGAGTCGATCACGCGCGAGGACGTGCAGAGTTTTCACGCCCGCTTCTTCTTCCCGGCCAACTTCGTCGTGGCTGTCTCCGGCGATTTCGAGATCCGCGATGCCCTCGAGAAACTGGACGATCTCTTCGCCGGCTGGCCGTCGCCGCGGATCATGATCCCGCCGATTACGGAGCAGGTCGCCAAGCCGGCCCCCGGCGTCTACATGATCCCGAAAGCCGATGTGAACCAATCCCGCATACGGATCGGTCATCTGGGCGTCAAGCGCGACATTCCCGAGCAGTACGCGCTCATGCTGATGAACGATATCCTGGGTGGCGGGGGCTTCAGCTCGCGTATCACGCGGCGGGTACGCTCGGACGAGGGCCTGGCCTACAGCGCGGGAAGCCGCTTTGATCGCCCGGTGGATTATCCGGGCACGTTTCGCGCCTGGTTCCAGACGAAGCATGCCACCGCCGCCTTCGGGTCACGCCTGATCGTCGACGAAATCGAGCGGATCCGTGAGGATCGCTGCTCCGAGGAGACTCTGGCGATCGCAAAGGCCAGCTTCATCGGTAACCTGGTCAACCCGTTCAGTAGCAAGAACAGCATTGTGGAGACCTTCGCTCAGGACGACTTCACCGGACGGCCCGACGACTACTGGCCGAAGTATCAAGAGAACATCGAATCGGTCACGCCCGAGCAGGTGCAGGAGGCCGCCCGGAAGTTCTTGCACCCCGATGAACTGATCTTCCTGGTCGTGGGTGATCCGGAAGCTGTCCAGGCGGGGTCGGAGAAGCACCCCGACCGCTTCGCGGACTTCGGGAGGGTGACGGTCATGCCCCTGCGGAACCCGCTGACCTTGGCCTTCGAGTAGGCGGCCGCTCATCGTCACTTAGGTGGACGTGTATGACCTTGGCCTGCAAGATGCCGGACCGCACGACCACGCCTTCGAGATCCGGGCGATGATCCTGCTGCTCTGAGGGATGACAGCCGGGGGGGGTGACGCATAACGGTATGAATTCCAAAGGATTGTAGCGCCAGACTGCCGTTCGCCCCCGGCTGATCCCTATTGATGTCGATGAATGATTAAACTTAGTCACTGTTCATTGACTAAAATGCCGTCATCGCGAGCCGGGTGCGAAGCACAAGCGACCTCTCGGGGATCCCGG
>CAZZIF010000052.1:15577-16909 GCA_964654025.1 uncultured bacterium | reverse complement strand
TATCAGAATCGCCCGATCAGTTCCAGCATGAGCAGCGTGACCAGGATGAGTATGATGTCCGCGTCGATCGGCAGCAGGAAATCCACCTCGGCCTTCTTGCCGGTCTGCGGGGCCCCTCGTAGCACCAGGGGTTTCCTATGGTGGATATTTGGATCACAGCCAGTATTGACCTTGTGCAGCTAGGAATGCTCATTTGGCTGGGCGGCCGGCAGGCGGGCAGCCTAGTTGCGCGCCTGCAGCTCGGCCTCCAGCTCCAGTGCGCTGCCGTCGCGCATGACCGACACGGCCACCCGTTCACCCGGCTGATGCATGCGCAGGATCATGGCATAGTCGGCCAGCGAGAGGACCGGTTCACCGTCGATTGCCGTGATGAGATCGCCTTCGCGGATGCCCGCGACCTGTGCGGCTCCCCCCGGTGTGACCGGTCCCACCTTGACGCCCTCGCCGCTGGAGGCGAAATCGGGTGCGAATCCCAAAGAGGCCCGTTGGGGAGCGGGCTCGCCGGCGCCGGAATGCTCTCCTGGATGCCCTCCTGGATGCCCTCCTGGACGCCCGCCCGGATGTCCTCCGCGGTGGCCGGCTCCCGGGTGTCCGGAGCCGGATGAGCCGTGGCCTGGATGCCCACCCCCTGAGGAGCTGCCTCCGTGGGACGAGGAGATCAGGGCTGCGATTTTCGCGGCATCCTCGCGGCCGGCAGGGACGAAGGTGAGCGGTGCTTCGCGGTAGCGCAGATAGCGAACGAGCTCGGCGGCGTACTCGGCCACCTTGTGCAGGCCGGCGTACTCGATCCGGTCGGGTTCGTCGCTGACCTTGCTGTAGTCGGCGTGGGTGCCCGTGAAGAAGTGCAGGACGGGTAGGTCTTTCGCAAAGAAGCTGTTGTGATCCGATCCGCCGGCACCTTCCGGTCGTAGCAGGAGGTCGAAGCCGAAGGATGCGTTCAGGCCGCGCAATAGGCCCTCGAAGTCCCGCGCCGTGCCGCTGCCGAAGACGAAGAGCCGGTCGTCGCGCAACCGTCCCACCTCGTCGAAGTTGATCATCGCGATGACCTTCTCGTGCGCGATGGCCGGGTGCTCGGCGTAGAACCGCGAGCCCACCAGGCCGGACTCCTCGGCGGAGAAGATGAGGAAGAGCACGTCCCGTTGCGGGGAGAGCGCGCCATCCTCCTGGGGCTCTTGTGGGGCGCCTCCGGTTGCCGCGTCGCTCCCTGCCCGGAACGACTCAGTTGCTACCGCACGCTCAGCCGCTGCTGCACGCTCGGCGAGCACCCGCGCGATCTCGAGCACGACCGCGACGCCCGAGGCATTGTCATCGGCGCCGTTGTAGATCGAATCC
>CAZZIF010000052.1:0-15477 GCA_964654025.1 uncultured bacterium | reverse complement strand
GTCACGTCCCAGATGGTCGATGTGCGCGCCCACGATGACGGTTTCACGCTGCGGGGCGCCCCGACCTCGCAGGATGGCGCCCACGTTGTGCGTCGGGACCGAGTCCAGTGCGGTGAACGGCTGGAGGTACCCGGCCAAGGGGTCCGAGGAAGTGCTCCGCGACGAGAAGGCGGGTTCTAAGCCCAGCGAAGCGAATCGCTCGGCAACCTCGCGCAGCGCGCGCTCGAGTTCGGCGCTACCCAGGCCGCGGCCCGCGAACGCATCGCTGGCGAAGTGGCGAACGTCGCGTTCGAGGGCCGACGCGTCGCACTGCGGCCGTCCCCAGGGCAAAGGTTCCGGAACCCGCGCGCCGCCCTGGTCCTGTGCAGCAACCGATTCGGCCGGCAATGAGAGCAACGCGCTGATCCATAGAACGAGCAGGAAGGCGATGGAGGATGCTCTTCCCGACGTTCTCGAAGACGTTCTCGATAACGCCCGCGATGATCCAGTGCGTCCGCATGGCATCGACATGGCCTACTCCTCTCCGGCCCAGGCGACCTTCATGGGCGAGTGCTCTACCTGCCAGCTTCCCTTCGCCACGTTTTGCGATCCCTCGAAGACCAGGTAGCTGTACTTCCCGTAGTGGGGCAGCTTGCGCCACAGGGCGGCGTACTCGGTGCCGTCCCCGCCGGCGATCCAGCCGATGGCCTCTTCGGGAGCGGCGGGATTGGGGAAGCTGCAGACCAGGGTGTGGCGGCGCAGGTCGAACCTCTCTCCCTGCAGGGTGACCTCGTCGCCGTCGACCTGAAGCGTGCCGGGGAAGAGCGTGGCCAGCCGCGCCGGCCAGCTCGGCCGCCCGAAGATCCACGCGGCCCCGGCGCGCAGATCCGCCAGCACGAGATCCTGATCGCCGGTCACGAGCGTGGGCTTGGCGCGCTTGGCCTGCTCGGCGATCTCGGCGAAGGCCGATGCGGGCGAGGCGGCTGTGCTTGTGCCGGAGTCGCTGATGGTGCCCGCCTCGGGAGCGCCAACCGTGTCCGAGGCCAGCACGACCGCGTCCGAGGCCAGCACGACCGTGGCCGAGTCGGCGCCGAAGAGCTGGCCGAGTGCGGCGGGCACCTCGGCACGATGGAGCCGCCGGAAGAGGTCGAAGTCCGGATCGACCTCCAGCATCAAGGGCCGGCCAGGCAAACGGCGCTGGCCAGTGGTGTGGGCGCCCTCGATCTGGACGAACCATGTCTCCGGCTCGCGATCGGCGAAGGTGACGCGCATGGGGACCGACAGATCGTAGTACGGAGCGGTCTGGTCGATCTGGAAGCTCAAGTCGGCACCGCCGCCCCCGGCGTCCCCGCGGCCACGGCCGCCCCCGGCGTCCCCGCGGCCACCGCCGCCCCCGGCGTCCCCGCCGCGACGGCCGCCCCCGCCGCGGTCGTCGTAGACCAGGTCCGCCTTCGCCAGCGTCAGGCTGGGAGCGCCGGAGCGGCTGATCCACTGCTCGTAGAACGCTTCCAGGCCCATCCCGAGAGCGCCGTTCTGGGCGAAGACCTCCAAGATGTCGTCCCAGCTGGCCTGCCGGAAGAGGAACTCCTCGTAGAACTGGTTCAGGCTGTTCCAGAAGGCATCATCGCCCAGATTCTGTCGCAGCATGTGGTAGATCATCATCGCCTTGCCGTAGCCCACCGCGGCCGAGGATGCGTCGTGACGCGAGCGGAAGGCGGTCAAGGGGAAGTCGCGTCCGTCGCGCACGTAGTTCAGGTACTCCTGGAGCTGGTTGCGACGGTAGTCGCGGGCGGCCTCCTGGCTCTCCCGTTCCTTGTAGAGGTAGTCGGCGCCGTAGACGGTGAGTCCTTCGCACCAGTTGCCGCTCTCGTAGTCGACGAAGACGCCGTTGCCCCACCAGTTGTGCAGGATCTCGTGCCCGTAGGAGGTGCGTACGATGAACGGCAGGCGAACGACGCGGTCCCCCAGCAGCGTGAAGGAAGGCATGCCGTAGCCGGTCTGCCAGAAGTTCTCGACCAAGGCGAACTTGTCGAACGCGTAGTCGCCGATCAGCTCTTCGTACAGGTCCAGGTACTCCCGGGTGGCGTCGATGTAGCGCCGGCACAGCTCCTCATCGTCATGGCCGTAGGTGAAGGTCTGGATCGCGATGTCCCCGTGCTGCTCCTCGCGCAACTGGTAGGGCCCGGCCACCAGGTAGATGTCGTCCATCGGCTGCGGGCAGGTCCACCAGTAGCGGCCGGCCGCCTGGCGGGCCATCGTCAAGCGTCCCTGGGTCACCGCCATCCAGTCGGTGGGGCAATTGACGGCCAGCTGGAAGGTGAACGGCTCATCGAACCGGTTCGGGTACCACAGGGTGGCGCTGGAGAGGAATGCGCCGCGCGGGTCGATCAAACCGCGAGTGGTCTCGAAACCGCGCTGGTAGTTCTCGCGCGGTGGCCGGAGGGAGTCGTACACCACGCCGGAGTATTCGATGTCGAAGGTGATCTCCTCGGGCCAGGTCGCCAGCCCCGCGGCCGGGTCGATCCACAGATCGACCTGCCGGGCGTGATCGAGCCCGTCGAGTTCGGGGTACTTCGGGGCCGCCCAGAAGTCGGTGGGCTCCCAGGCATCGAACGCTTCCCAGCGCAAGGCTTCCCCGGCCGTCTCGCCAAGCGATCGGAGAGTGGCGCGGTTGAAACGGATATCCTCGATCGTAAGGTCGCGGTGCAGCAGAAAGGGCACCTTGCGATCGGCCGGCACATCGGGCAGATGGCGCAGGGTCACGGTTCCGGTCACCGTGAGACGGGCCTCTTCCCGATCCAGCGCCGGCTGAAGCGCGTAGTTGGTGAATGCCGCCTGCGCGGGGTTCTCGAAATGACGCGGCGTGATGTGGTCTTCGTTCGCCGCCGCGGAGGCGACAGACAACAGCACGAGTCCGCTCAAGAGAGCGAGCAGCGCCGGGCCGGCCGGCGGCCGCACCTTCGGCGGGTCGATCGATGGGGTCATATCAAAGATTCCTCTCACCGGCCGGCGCGTCCTCGCCCGCCGCGTCCTCGCCCGCCGCATCCTCAGCCGCCGGCTTGCCGGGCAGCACCGTGATGGTGCCGTCTCCTTCCTCCGTGATCCGTCCCACGACGGCGGCATCCCGCACGCCGGCGGCGTGAAGGTCGCTCAGCAGCCCGTCTCCCTGTGCGGCGGACAGACTGATCAGCAGTCCTCCGGAGGTCTGGGCGTCGCAGAGGATCATCCGCTCGGTCTCGGGGATCTGCTCATCCCACCGCGTGTGCGATTGGGTGTGAGCCCAGTTGTTGCGCGTGCCGCCGGGGATGATTCCCGCGGTGGCCCACCGCCGGGCCTCTTCCAGTACAGGCACCGCAGCGGCCCACAGCTCGGCCGTCACACGACTACCCCGGGTCATCTCCATCAGGTGACCCATCAGGCCGAAGCCGGTCACGTCGGTGCAGGCGTGCACATCGTGCTTCGACATCACCTCCGCGGCCTGCCGATTGAGCGTCCTCATCGTGCGCGTGCCGGCGGCGACACCTTCCTCCGTGGCCACGCCGCGCTTGGCCGCGGTGGCCAGGATGCCCAGGCCTACCGGCTTGGTCAGCACGAGGACGTCGCCGGGCCGGGCGGTGTCGTTCGCCAGTATCTTCTCGGGATCTATCAGTCCGGTAACCGCCCACCCGAACTTCGGTTCCGTATCCTCTACCGAGTGGCCGCCCACGATGGGGATCCCCGCTTCGGCGGCGACTTCGGCGGCGCCGGCCAGGATGTCCTCGAGCACCGAGGTGGGCAGACGGCGCACGGGGAAGCCGACGATGTTGAGCGCGAAGATGGGCCGGGCACCCATGGCATAGATGTCGCTCAGCGCATTGGCCGCCGCGATGGCCCCGAATGCGCGCGGGTCGTCGACGATGGGCGTGAAGAAATCGAGCGTCTCGACGATGGCCAGGTCGGGCCCGATCCGGTAGACGGCCGCGTCGTCCGAAGACTCCGTGCCGATCAGAAGGTCCGGGTGCGAGACCGTGGGGATCTTCTGAAGGATCTCCTCGAGCGTCTGGGGACGGATCTTGCACGCGCAGCCCAGACCGTGCGTGAAATGGGTGAGCTTGATCTCCCCGTCCGGCATCTCCACCGCCATGCCGGCATCACCTTCCCCTTCCCCCTCGTCCTTGCCCTCACCAGGCGCGGGAAGGCCCAGACGCCGCGCGACGGCCACGATCTCCCGGGCGGCCCGATCGATCTGATCGGGACCGGTTTCACGGCCCACCGAGAAGCGGATCGTGCCCATGGCTTCGTGCAGGGGGACGCCCATCGCTTGCAGGACCGGAGACACCTCGATCTGGTCGGCGTGGCAGGCGGCGCCGGCCGAGGCGGCCACACCGGTCAACTCGTCCAGGATCGCGTTGGCCTCCAGACTGGGGAAGGCGACGCTGAGGGTGTTGGGGAGCCGTTTCTCCGGGTGGCCGTTGAGGCGCAGGGTCGGGGCCTCGGCCTCGAGCGCCTCCTGGAGGCGATCGCGCATCGCCTTCATGTGTTCGTGGTGTTTGTCCAGGTCGCGCGCGGCAATCTCGGCGGCCTTGCCGAGGCCGACGATCTCGAGTGTGTTCTCGGTCCCCGCGCGACGATTGGCCTCGTGGTCGGCCCCCTGCACGAACTTCGCCAGTCGCGTGCCCCGCCGGATGTACAGAGCACCGATGCCCTTCGGTGCGTAGAGCTTGTGTCCGGCGATGGAGAAGAGGTCCACGCCGAGCTCATCCATGCGGGTCGTCACCTTGCCGACCGACTGTGCCCCGTCCGAGTGCACGCGCACACCGCGGGCGTGGGCAATGCGGGCCAGCTCGGTGATTGGCTGCAAGGTGCCGACTTCGTTGTTGGCGTGCATCACGGTAACGAGGATGGTCTGGCTCGTGAGCGCGCGCTCCAGATCGGCCGGGTCCACCAGCCCCGTACCGTCCACGGGCAGGTAGGTGATCCGGTATCCCTCGCCCTCCAGGAAGCGGCACACCTCCGTTACGGCCGGGTGCTCCACCGACGAGGTGATGAGGTGCTTGCCACGGTCACGCAGTGCCCAGGCGGTGCCGGTGATGGCCATGTTGTTCGATTCGCTGCCGCCGCTGGTGAAGACGATCTCATCGACATGGCATTCCAGCAGGGAGGCGACCTGCGCCCGGGCCGTCTCGATCGCCTGCCTCGCTTCGAGCCCCAGCCGGTGGGTGCTCGATGGGTTGCCGAACCCGCCTCGCAGGAAAGGTTCCATCGCGTCGGCGACCTCCGGCGCGATGGGCGTCGTGGCGTTGTAGTCCAGATAGATCAGGTCTTCGGCCATGGTCTCTCCAGGATGCGAAGCCGATTGCAGGGCTTTCTGTTCGCTCCGGAATCGAAGGGGATCCGTGATCCGGCGCCAGCGCCGACAGGATCGCCGGCGCCAACTGGAGAGATTCGCATACATCCGGGTGCTTCCGCAATTGCTCCGCGTTGCCGGTCCACGGTAAGGGCCGCACGCGCCTTGCCGCGGCGGCGGAGGCCGTCTAAGATGCGAGTCCAGACGATAGGAGAACGAGCTTGGGGGGCCACCGGTGGGGCTTGATTGAACGGCAGGGATGCCGATCCTACCGGGATCCCGATGGCCGGTCAGGGACGGAGGCGGTCATGAGCGAGGAGAAGCTGGACCAGGCGACGCGTTCGCTTCGGGAGGAAGCCAGCGAAGGGACACCGGAGCAAGGGCCGCTCGAGAACCCCTTTGCCTCCAATGCCAATGCCACGGTGATGGCGCACTTCTACCGCGGGGAGATGAACCGGCTCACCGTCTGGCGGACCCGCATGGACGTGACGACGAACTGGGCCATCATCGCCACGGTGGGTCTGATGACCTTCTCCTTCCGCAATCCTCTTGCTGACGCCGTCTTCCTGATCAACATCGCCACGTTGTGGTTCCTGTTGACGGTCGAGTCGCGCCGCTATCGCTTCTACGATGTGTGGCGCTGGCGTTTGCGCATCCTGGAGGCGCACTTCCTGTCACCGATCCTCATGGAGAAGAGCCGCCGGTTGACCGGTCCCTGGCGCGAGGACCTGATCGCGGAACTGCTCTATCCCACCTTCAAGATTTCCATGCGGGAAGCCATGGGACGGCGGCTGCTGCGAAACTACGTCTACCTGTTCAGCCTCGTCTTGCTGGCCGGACTGGCCGAGACCTTCGGCGTCTCGCTCAGCACGAGTTCCTGGGCCATGCTGACGACCGAGTACTTCGTCAGTTCGATGAAGGAGCACATGCTGCTGCTCATCCTCATCTTGGTCGCCTACATCCCGCTCCTTTGGCTGGTCTACTATGGGTGGCAACGCCGGAAGGTGGCCGTCGAGCTTCACGACCCGGCCGGCAGGGCCCGGTATCGCGTGTAGAGATCTTCGCGGCGACGGCGCGGCGACGGCGCGGTGACGGCGCGGGGCTGCGTTTCGGCGCCACAACACGAAGCGGCGGTGCCCGGAAGGACACCGCCGCCATCGTTCTTGGCTTCCCTCTTATCTTCCCTTGTTACCGAACGACGGTCAGCTCGCGGACGATCGGCTCGCCGGCGCCGGTCTGGATGCGGGCGAAGTAGACGCCGGTACCCACCTTGTTGCCGGCATCGTCGTCGCCATTCCACATCAACTCATAGTTGCCGGCGTACTGGCCGCCCGAGAACAGGTCACGGACGACACGCCCCGATGCGTCGTAGATCCGCACCGTGACGTCGCTATTCGCGCCGAGCGCATAGTTGATGGCGGTGTGTGTCGTGAACGGATTCGGGTAGTTCGGGTAGACGCGAACGCGCGGGCCCTGATCCGGGACCGAAGCGGCGCCTTCCGAGGTGTCGGCCATGATGTAGTAGTCCTGGGCGACATTGCACTCGCGCTTCATGCTGGTCATGACGAACGCGTAGTCACAGCTCTCGTCGAAGTTGGGCACCTCGATGTAGCCGTCGCCGCTGGCGTTGAGTTCTAACGTGTACTCATAATAAAGGTCGCCGCACTTCACCATCACGTCCACACCGGCCGTGCAGTCGGGACCGTTAAAGGTGAGTTCGAGCATGTTGTCCGAGCTGCCCGCCTCCGGATTGAGGCGCAGGATGCTGGTGCCGTAGGGTTCGGGCTTCTTCACCGTAGACGGGTGCTGCTCGCCGGTCGGATAGGTCGAGAATGTCCGATCCGGATAGAAGGCGGCACTCCACATGCCGGCCTCTTCGAAGTGCGTACCCTCGTAGCGCGGTCCGGTGTAGAAGGCCCAGCGCATCAGCTCCATGTAGGCCTCGATACCGGTGTACCCGTAGTCGGCCAGCACGACGTCGAAGGCGGTCCAGATTATCGTGCCCCATTTGATCTCTTCCCAGATGAGCTCGATGACCTCGACATCAAAGCGTTCCCATTTGTACATCGGCCAAACGATACCGCCGTACTCGTAGACGCCGTTGAAGGTCTTGATGCTCTTGTGGGGCTGCGCGAACCAGGCGTTGATGTAGCCGATGTAGTCGTTGTAGTTGTCGTAGACGAACTCCTCGGCAATCATCGCGCAGTTTTCCATGTACCAGACATTGGCGAAGCTGGCGTTGTAGCCGAACTGCGTCACATGCATGAACTCATGGGAGGTCGTGCAGGAGCGGGTGCCGACGCTGCCGATGCCGTTGTCGACGTGGAAGTAGCCGGTCTGATCGTTCGGGGGACCGCCCGGAACCGGGTTCTCCGGCTCGGCATAGCCGAGGATGCCCGCGCCGCAGTCGTGAATATAGCAGTCGATCATGTCCACGCCGCCGCCGGCATAGCCGTCACCGGGAGGGGCGTCCCAGGTCAGATCCACGAAGAAGCTCTGGTAGGACTCCTCGCAGGCGGCCTCGATGACATCCACGTACGCCTCGCTCGCGGCATCGCCGCCGGTGTCGGTGTAGTGGATGATGAAGTGCTCGGTCTCGCGCGTCAGCGGCAGGTTGTAGGGACGGGCCCGGTAGTTGGCGACCGTCTGGCGCAACTGCGAAGAGGCTTCGCCCTCGGCGTAGTCGTAAACGCCCAGGAGGATCGGGGTGGCGCTCTTCACCGTCTCTCCAGCGACCTGGAACTGCGTGGGCAGCTTGTCGAAATCCTTGACGAAGTAGAGGCGATAGAGCATCGCTTCATCCAGGGTGATCTCATTGCTTTCGTAGGCCTGGTTGATGGCTTCCAAGGCGGGATGCCCGTAGGTCGCCAGCTGCAGATCCTCTGCGCCGGCGGCACCGCTCAGCAGCAAGCCCGTGATAAGCAAGGCGGACATCGTCCAGAAGCGTTTCATTGATTTACCTCCGTTGGGGCGTCGACCCTGCGGTATGGCAGATGGCCGGGTGGCCTATCGCATGGACTCCACGCGCCGCTTCCCTTCGGAAACGCGCGAATATGGACAAGTGTGTGGTACACCTGGACATAGTTTAGCCGATCGGGAGGCTGTTCGTCAATCGGTGGCGGCCTCCGAGGTTCTTTCTCAAGAGCGGCGCGGTCCATGCAACTAATTGTTTTTTAGGCGACTAGAGGCTCAGCGCCGTTGGGCCCTGCCGATCTCCTGGACCCGATTCACGCGGGTACCTGGCGGGCACGATTGGGACTCGAACGGGTCGCCCCTCCCCTTTTTTCTCCGCAAGTCTCCACATAATTGCATCCAAGCCTGGACCCTGATCTGCCGATTGCGGTAAAGGGTAAGGTTATGCATTCTCCAGGGTCTTTCCCGGAGAGGTGACGGGCCAAGGGGCGAGGGACCAAAGGGTCACGCGCATCGACGGGTGACGGGCCAAGAAGTGCGGGATTGGGGAAGGAAGGCACGATGGCAAAGGCGAAGGTGGCGGTGCTCAGGACCAAGCCCGAGACCGTACTGCAGGATTACCGGCGTCTGTGCGAGCTCGCCGATGCGAAGACCGCGCTCGACAGCTCGGCCGAGACGATTCTCAAGGACAACATCACCTGGCATTTCGTGATGCCCGGGGTCAACACGACGCCCTGGCAGCTGGAAGGCACGATCCTGGGACTCAAGGATGCCGGCCATGACCGGTTGGTGGCCGTCCACAATCACACGGTCGTCACGATCCCCGAACGCGGGGAGGAAGAGCTCAAGTTCACACCGATCTATAAGAAGTTCGACATTCCCGTGCTCTTCAACTTCCGCGAAGACCACATGAAGTGGGTGCCGTTCAAGTCGAAGCACAAGCTGATCGCGCTGCCCAAGATCTTTGGGCACGATGTACGGATCCCCGACTTCTTCATCGGCCGCAACATCGTTCAGATGCCGACGGTCAAGACGCACTCCTACACGCAGTACACCGGGGCGCTCAAGAACGCGTTCGGCGGACTCCTCAACTTCAAGCGCCACTACACCCATACCTGGATTCACGAAACCTTGGTGGACCTGCTGACGATCGGCAAGGAAATCCACCCCGGCATGTTCGCGACGATGGATGGGACGACCGCCGGTTCCGGCCCCGGGCCTCGCACGGTCAAGGGACATGACAAGCACGTGATCCTGGCATCGGCCGACCAGGTCGCCATCGACACGGTGGCGGCCACGCTCATGGGGCTCGATCCCAGCCAGCTGCCGTGCATCGCCTTGTCGCACGAGCGTGGCCTCGGCGTGGGCGACATGCGCGACATCGAGGTGGTCGGCGATACGGAGATCGCCGAAGAGCGCTGGAACTTCGATGTGGGCGTCAACCTGGCGACCGGTATCGGACGCCTGCTCTGGTTCGATACCCCGCTCAAAGGCTTGCAGAAGCTCTTCTTCCATACGCCCCTGGTGAGCATCTTCATCTGGGGGTCGGAGACCTATCACGATAAGGTTTGGTACCCCCTCAAGGGCAAGCCGGTGGTGGATCGATGGGAGCGCGAGTCGGTGTGGGGACAGCTCTTCGCGAAGTACGAGAAGTAGCCGCGATCGAGGAGGGAATCGGCCGTTCTCATCGAACGGGCGGTCTCTAGGACCAGCCGCTCTCGAGCACCAGCACGCCGACCACATCCCCGACGCGGGCGGACTCTTCTCCCTCGCCCAGCAGAACCAGGCCGTGTGAGATCGCCGCCGCGCCCAACCGCCCGCGCTTCTCCTGGATGGAGCGTCCCACCAACGGCGTGGCCTGAAGGAAGAAGGTGCCCGGAGACAACCGGACCCGCACGGCTTGCGCCCACTGCCGCGCTTCCTTGGTGCGCTTCAGGTCGCGTGTGAGCCGGGCCGGCACGACGATGAACGGGGGATCGGCCGATCCGGCGAGCCGCATCAGTCCGGGGAGCGCTACCAGCAGGAAAGCGGCTTCCGCGGCGGTCGGGGTTCCGGGCAGCAGAAAGACCGGCCGATCTGCGAGCAGGCCGAAGCAGCTTCGCCGACCCGGTCGCAAGCGCACCCCCTGTACGATTGCTTCCCAGCCCTGGTCTTCGAGAGTCTGCAGCACGAGGTCGCGTACACCCGGCCCGGTTCCACCAATGGTGATGACCGCATCGCATTCGGCCATCGCCTGAGAGAGGGTGTAGCCGAGGGCCTTGTGGTTGTCACCGGCGACCCAGGTCTTGCACGTCAAGCCGAAGCGCTGGCACCAGGCCGTCAGCGCCACGGCATTGCTGGGCGGCTTGTTCGTGTGCCCGTTGCCCGTGGGGACGACGCCCGAAGAGGTGCGTCCCCGCGCGAGCGATTCGCTGCCGGCGATGATCTCATCCCCGGTCGCGATGACGGCCACTTGCGGCCGGCGGTAGACTTCGATGTGGGAGAGCCCGGTGGCCGCCAGCAAACCCATCTGGGATGGCGTGAGCGCTCGCCCCTCGGTCACGATCGGCGCGCCGTCGCGGACGTCGTCGCCCGGCAGCAGCACCCCGGACCCGGTCCGCATCGGGAGACTCACGAAGATCAGGTCACCGCGCTGATTGGCGATCTCGGCGGGCAGCACGGCGTCGGCACCGTTGGGAATCGGCGCCCCGGTGGCGACGGTGACGGCCTCGCCGCTGCCGATGGTGGGGACATCGTGGGCCGGCGTATCGGGAAACGACTGGCCGAGCACCTGGAACTGCCTCAGATGATCCAGGCCGGCGCCCTGCGTGTCGGCCGCGCGCAAAGCGAACCCATCGCGCAACGACAGAGGACACGTTGGAATCTGAAACGGTGCGATCAAATCCCTGGCAGAGAAGCGGCCGAGGGCTTCTTCGATGGGGATTCGCTCTCGTTCGAGCGGCTCGAGCATGGTGTGGATCTGCTCGAGAGCCGCTCCATATGTCATCAGGAGGGACTCCTCCCGGCCCAGTTGACTCATCATAGGCTCACAATCCTAGCCTATTCGGCCTCCTGTGCGAAACCCCCCGATCGGGCGCCGGCGTTCGGGCAAAACGCGGCACGCGCGCCCTCATCTCTGCAGAACGCGCATCCCGGAACAGAGGCTGGTTTGCGCCCTGGCCGCGTATGCGCTTCCAATGCAACCGGTTAGGCTTGCCGGTCCCCTCGGGCGGCCGCTGGCATGTTGTCTGCCCCTGGCTGCCTATGGAGAACAGGGATGACAATGGCCAGGAGTTTGCCCGGTGGATCGAAGGAACAGTGGCAGCGGACCGTGCGCGGACAAGCGCGTGATGCGCGGCACGTGCGGACCAGGTGCCGGCGCCGCCACTGCGTGGCGCGCCGCCGCCGGCCATCTGGCGGCCAGGGAGATCGAGAGCAATGGTCTGGCGCGAGCCTGCGCATGGGCTGTGCCGGCCCTTTCATCGCGTCTTCTCGGTTTGATCGTTCTTGGTCTGGCGTGCGGCATTCTCGGGTTCGCGGGGTGCGGACTCGAGGCCCCTCAGAAGCCGGCATTCGAGACGACCCTCAACGTTCCCCTCGCCGTTCAGTCCTACACCGGTGAAGACCTCGCACAGTCGCTCGAAGCGGTCTACGCGGATTCGGCCCAGCCGAGCCCGCTGACGCTGCGCATCCGCGAATCCCTCGAGCCGCTGGAGGTGGACCAGCGTCTTCGGGTCGAGCTGGGTTCGCAGACGCGCGAGATCGCGATCGACGATCTCCGGTTCGAGGCCCCTGAGATCCCCCCGGTGTCGTATGCCGTTCCCACGCTGTTGCCGCCCGGCCCCTGGTCCAGCGGCGGGTCCGAGGGGCTCGTGATCGAGGCCTTCACCTTCGCGCCCGAGCCGACGCTGCTGGGTCCCTTCACCAGCTACGACCAGATCGAGCTGCTGGGTGGAGAGATCGAGCTCACGATCACCAATGCGCTTCCCATAGCCTTGGGCGGGGATGCCGGCCTGCAAGTCACGATCCTCGACCTGACCGAATCGCCCCCTCGCGAGGTGGCCCGGTGGCAGACCGGCGCACTGCTGGCCGCCGGCGCAACGATGACGGGCCGCTGCAACCTGGACAGCGGCGCGCTCGGCAACGAACTGGCTCTGTCGGTCACCGGCGGTTCCCCGGGCAGCGAAGGCGAGCCGGTGACGCTCCACGGGGAGGATGCGCTCACGATCGCCGCCGCCTTCGGCGATCTGTCACTCCGCTCGATTACCGGTGATGTGCCCGCGATGAGCTTCTCGGCGCTCATCGACGTTCCGTTGCCGGGAGAGATTCGCATCGACTCGGCCGACATCGCCTCGGGCGTGATTGCCTGGGATCTGCGCAACGATTTGCCCGTCGATATCGAAATCCTCGTCGCGAGCCCGAGCCTTCTCGAAGAGCAACAGCCGCTCGAGCGCATCCTGGCGCTGCCCGCCGGCGGCAGTCTTCTGTACGAGCTGGACCTGGCCGGACTGTCTCTGGCCGGTGACGAGGCCGGCGTGGGGGGGATGGGCGCCGGACATCGTGGCACCGGTGAGGAGCCTGCCGGGGAAGATCCTGCCGCGCAGGGCCGCTGCCAGTGGGAGTTCACCGTGTGCATTCCCGAGACCTCTTGCTCGAGTCCGCTCGAGCTGGGGCACGTCGTGCGGGCCGCATCCAACGCCGGTGAGCTGTGCTTCGATCGCGTCCGCGGGGTGTTCGATGCCTACGAGGTGGCGCCCGACCCGGTGATGGTGGCCGTCGATTACCCCGAGGCCACCGAAGACATCGAGTTCGTAGCCGCCGAACTGTCCCTCCTCTTGCGTAACCGCTTGGCGGTCGGCGCAGAAGCGGATCTGTGGATCGAAGGCGTCGGCGGGTCGATCTCGGGCGGTGATTCGTCCGCGCCCGGCCGCGTTCCGCTGCCGATCACGATTGCGCCCGGGGCGGCGGACCAGCCGGCCGAGTCCCGCGTGGTGGTGAACGAACTCGACTCGGAGTTGCTCGCTCTGCTGGCGACTCGTCCCGACTCCCTCCGCCTGGGAGGCACACTGCGGTTGGGGGATGGGCAGACCGTCGCCGAGGTCCGCGCCGGCGACTACGTGGACGGCTCCATCGAGGTGGTGGCGCCCCTGCGGCTGCGGCTGGGGGTTGCCCAGCATCAGGGCGATCCCTTCGAGGTGGACCTGGAAGACGATGTGCGCCGGCGAATCGATGAGCGTCTCGAGAACCTGATCGTCGATGCGCAGGTCGAGAACCATTTCCCCACCGGCGTGCGCATCCGCCTGCACTTCGCGCGAACCGAAGGAGCCCTCTTCGTGAATGACGACCTCCTGCTCGAAGGCGACATGGTCCAGGCCGGGACGGTGGACCCGGCGACGGGCCGGGTGACGGCCGTCGCGGAAAGCTGTGTTCGGCTGTCGCTGTGCCAGGGCGACATCAGGCTCTTCGCGACCGAGCAACTCTACGGCGCCATGGAGGTGGAGCTGACGGGAGAGGGGGATTCCCCGGTCGAGATCTGGAGCACCGACTACGTGACGATCCGGGGTGTCGTCGCGTTCGATTGCCGGTGGGAGTAGGACAGCCATGCCGCACATGCCGATCAGCTCTGAGTTCCGGCACCCGCATCCCAGCGGGCCGGCCGCCCGGCGGGCACTCGTCGTTGCTGCTCTGGGGCTTCTGTTCTGCTCCGGCGGGCCGGCGCCGGGAAAAGCCTGGTTGCGCGCCCTGGTGCCGGCCGCCTCGGCCGCAGAGCTTTGCGGGATCGATGGCGTCTTCGGGCCGGCCGCCTCGGGGCCGGCGGCGGCCGCCTACAATCCCGCCCTCCTGGGGACGGCCCTGCCGGTGGAGGCCCCCGCCGAAGCGCTGCCGGCGCGACAGGTCGAGTTCTTCAGCGTGGCGGCCGGGGTGGGCAATTCCAGCCTGTCCATGCGGCAGTACGCGGCCCTCAACGGCGCCTTCTGGGATGAGGGTGAAAAGGACGAGATTCTCGACTCGATCGAGGACGACCAGCTCGATGTCTGCGGCGATGCGCAGGCGCGCGTGGCCGGCGTCGCCTGGGGGCGCTGGGCCTTCGGTACCCGAACGCGGGCGGAGGGCCGGATCGCGGTCCCCAGGCAAGTGCTCGAACTCATGCTCTATGGCAACACGGTGGGGGAGAGCTTCTCGGTCGAGGGCACCTCGGGCGAGGGGATCGCACTGACCGAGTATCGTCTGAGCGGGGCGCTGGAAGTGAGCGAGCTGGTGGGCCGGGAGGGGCTGCTGGGTGGATGGCTGGGTGGATCTCTGGGGGGCGGCCTGGATGGGCGGGGAGGCGAATCGGTCCAGCCCTGGCAGGTGGGCCTTACCTTCAAACTGTTCCAGGGCTGGCAGTATGCCCGGATTCTCGATGCGGAAGGTGGGATCACGACCACCAACGAAGTGCTCTACGGAGACGGTTCGGTGCGTAGCCTGACGGCCAGAGGCGGTCGGGGATGGGGCGCCGATCTCGGATGTGCGGGACCGGTGGGTGACGCGTGGACGGTTTCTCTGGTCGTCTCCGATCTCGTGGGCCGGGTGACCTTCACCGGCAAGGTCGAGGAGCGGCTCGACACCTTCGACGTATCGGGGCTGACGATCGGCGACGAAGGAGAGGCGGTCATCACGAGCGAGACGGTGGCCGTCGAGCTACGAGAGTGGCAGGTGGACTTGCCCGCGCGTTTCTCGTTGGGGCTGGCCCACCATGGAGAGGCCGCCCTGGCCTCGGTGCGCATCGACCTGGCCACCGAGGACCGGCTGGGAGCGAGCCGCGTTCCGCGACTGGGCGCCGGGTACGCGCGGCGGCTGCAAGACTGGCTGATCGTCCGGGGCCTGTTCTCGGTGGGCGGGCTCGACGGGGCCAGCCTGGGGGGCGAGCTGGGCTGGAGCGTGGGGCCGGTGCAGTGGAATGCCGGCCTGCGCTCGTGGGGCAGTCTCAATCCCTGGAACAGCCGGGGCCTGGGCGTGGTGACCGCGCTCGACCTGACTCTGTAATGCCGATCGTCATCCAGCCATCTCCGCAACGAGCCATCTGCGCATCCAGCCATCTCCGCAACGAGCCATCTGCGCATCCAGCCATCTCCGCAACCGGCTCGCAGGCAATCGAGTAGAATCCGTGCGGCTTCGGCCCGGCCGCCTCCGACTAGGGGCAGGACGCCGCCCGGTTTCGGATACCTCTCTTTTGCCGGAGCCAGCGCCGATCGCGTCGTTCCCATGCCCGTATGTGCTATAATGGAGTGGATTCGCGC
>CAZZIF010000051.1:0-17039 GCA_964654025.1 uncultured bacterium | reverse complement strand
AATCGCTTACGCCATCCTGGCGCGATCACACTGCGGCGGACATGTGTCTGAGTCCCGACGGTCCATCCTAGCGGCCAACTCCGGTGGTGGCCAGCCCTGCATCGCAGGGCCCGGCATCGCGCGGCTCGGCATCGCGCGGCTCGGCATCGCAGGGCCCGGCATCGTCACGCTCTGGTTCGCCCGCCTCGACCAACCGTTCAAAATGCAGAAAGGGGAGCGGCTCCCCACTCCCCCGTACTCTTGGCTCTGTTGTCGGCGGAGCCGCCTCTTTAGGTAGCAGTTCGCGGCCGTCTGTGGTTGCCCGCGCTCGCCCGGGCTGGGACCGAGACCGGGGCCAGGACCGAGACCGGAGCCGGGGCCGGGGCCGAGACCACGACCGGCTTCGCGTGCCACTTGGCGTGCTACTTCTCCTTCTTCTTCTTTTCCTTCTTATCTTCCGTGGCCTTGGCGGCTTCCTCGCGCGCCTTGCGGTCGGCGGCCTTCTGCTCGGCACTCTTGACCAATTCCAGGATGGCCATCTCGCCACCGTCCCCCAACCGTGCGCGCGTACGGATCACGCGGGTGTAGCCGCCGGGCCGGTTCGCGTACCAGGGCGCGATTGTGGTGAAGAGTTTCTGGACGATCTCGGGCTTGCGAACCGTCCTGGCCACCAGGCGCCGGGACGCGACATCGTCTCGCTTCGCGTGCGTGATCAACCGCTCGGCCACTCGGCGGGCCTCCTTGGCCTTCGCCAGGGTGGTCTCGATTCGCTCGTATTCGAAGAGCGCGGTCGTCAGATTCCGCATCAGCGCCTTGCGATGCGAGTGCGTACGACTGAGCTGGCGACCGGTCTTTTGATGTCTCATCGTCTTGTCCTTTCAAGCCCCGCGGCGCCCTTCGAAGGTGCGCCTTCGAAGGTGCGCCTTCGAACGTGACGCCGCCGAAATCGGCGCCTTGAAGCCTCCCCCCGCACGCACGGCGGGGGCGCCTCTCTCTAGCTGGTAGGTTCCTCGACGTAGTCCGAATCGTCCGCCGATTCCTCGACGCCTTCCAGGTCCTCATCCATCCCGGCGCGAACGCCCAGGTACTTCGACACGTCCATGCCGAAGTGGAGGCCCATGTTCTCGATCAGGTCCTGGATCTCCCGCAGCGACTTCTTACCGAAGTTGCGGTACTGCAGCATCTCCGCCTCGGACTTCGTGACCAAATCGCCCAGCGATCGGATACGCGCCGCCCGCAGGCAGTTGGCCGAACGAACCGAGAGTTCGAGCTCGTCGACGCTGCGCTCCAAGAGCGCCTTGATGCGGGTGAATTCCTCGTCGACCTTCTCTTCCTCTTCCTCCTCGAACTTCTCCTCGAACGTGACGAAGAGGTTGAAGTGATCGCGCAAGAGCTTCGCCGTCATGGCCAGCGCGTCCTGCGGGACGATCGAACCGTCGGTGGAGACGTCGAGCACGAGTTTGTCGAAATCGATCCGCTGGCCGACGCGCGCCGCGTCGACCTCGTAGGCCACGTGCGTGATCGGGCTGAAGTTGGTGTCGAGAACGATCGTGCCCAGGGGGCGCTGGCCCGCCTTCTGATGTTCCTCGGCCGTCACGTAGCCCCGGCCCGTGGCCACTTCGACCTCGATCTGCAACTCGCCATCCTTGTTGATCGTGGCGATGTGAAGGTCGGGGTTCAGGATCT
The DNA here is from genome assembly GCA_964654025.1 of uncultured bacterium. GTDB lineage: Bacteria > Eisenbacteria > RBG-16-71-46 > CAIMUX01 > WJJG01 > CAYQJL01. The sequence goes on along the minus strand of CAZZIF010000051.1, from coordinate 15,374 downwards.
CCACGTCCGAGGAGATCTGCATGTCGCCCGCCTTGATGACGCCCTCGCCCACGGCCTGGAAGAGGCCGGTGCGCGGGCCGTCACCGTGATGTTTGAACCGGATCTGCTTCAGGTTCAACACGATGTCGGTGGCATCCTCGAGGACGCCCGGAATGGGCGAGAACTCGTGGAGGACCGAGCTATGATTGAATTTACAGGCCACAACGGCCGCTCCCTGAAGGGAGGACAGGAGGACGCGCCGCAAGGTGTTGCCGATCGTGTAGCCGAAGCCACGCTCGAGCGGTTCGATGATGAAGCGTCCGAAGGTCTCGTTCGAGACCGTCTCATCCAGGGTATACGACTGGGGCAGTCGGAGGACTTTCCATTTCATGCCTCAACACCTCCCAGTTGGCGGGCCTCTCCGTGCTCCGGAGCGGACCGAGGTTCACTACTTCGAGTAAAGCTCCACGATCAGCTGCTCTTGGATCGGCACCGGAATCTGATCCCTCTCGGGCACCTGGAGCACCTTCCCGCTCAGTTCCTTCTCGTCGATCTCGAGCCAGGCTTGATCCTCGGTGCGCCTGCGGTTCTCGAGCGTATCGACGATCTGTTCGACCTTCTTGCTCTTCGAACGGACCTTCACCACGTCGCCGGGCTTCATCTGACAGGACGGGATATCCGTGGTCCGGCCGTTGACGGTGAAGTGACGGTGACGGATCAACTGCCGCGCGGCGGCACGCGACGGTGCCAGCCCCAGGCGGAAGACCACATTGTCCAGACGGGTCTCCAGGAGCTGGAGCATGGTCTCGCCGGTCACGCCCGTGCGCGAGGAGGCCGCATGGTAGTAGTTGCGGAACTGCCGCTCCATGACACCATAGATCCGGCGGGCCTTCTGCTTCTCCCGAAGCTGGATCCCGTACTGCGTTTGCTTGCGGGGCCGCCGGCCCTGGCCGTGTTCGCCAGGGGCATACGGCTTCTTCTCAATCTCGCACTTGTCGGTGTAGCAGCGCTCGCCCTTCAGATAGAGGCGTACTCCTTCACGACGACAGAGCTTGCACTTCGGACCGTGATAGACACCCATTCGAATCCTCCAAACAGAGCCGGCGCCTTCTTGTTCCCGCCGGCCGGGAGACCTCTCAATCGACCCGGGCCCCTCGCACGCGTTGCGCGCGAGGATCCGGGACGGGATCACCTCAACTCTAGACGCGGCGCCGCTTCGGTGGCCGGCAACCATTGTGCGGAATCGGCGTGACGTCGCGGATCGCCGAAACCTCCAGACCCGCTGCCGCCAGGCTGCGAATCGAGGCCTCGCGCCCCGGCCCCGGGCCTTTGACCCAGACCTCCACGCGCCGCATACCCATCGCCAGCACCTCCTTGGCGGCGTTTTCGGCCGCCAGCTGGGCCGCGAAGGGCGTGCTCTTGCGCGAGCCTTTGAAGCCGACCTTGCCGGCGCTGGCCCACGAGGCCACCGCACCGGTGGGATCGGTGATGGAGATGATCGTGTTGTTGAACGTGGCATGGACGTGCGCCACACCGGTCAACCCCACCTTGCGATCCTTCTTCCGCGTTCTCTTCTCTCGAGCCACCTTGCGAGTTCCTCCTGGCTATCTGACTAGAACCCCGCGGGAGCCTATCCAGTAGCGCTTGCTTGTTGGCGCCTGGTACTGGCGCCTCCCCGCGGGCGCGCCCGATCGGGCGCGCGCGACGACGGTCGCCCCGGCCGGCCGGACCCTCGCAGGCCGGCCCGAGCCGAATCGTGCCTACTTCTTCTTCTTGACCGTTCCGGACGAACGGCGCGGGCCCTTGCGCGTGCGAGCGTTGGTATGAGTCCGCTGGCCATGGACCGGCATGCCGCGCCGGTGACGAATCCCCCGGTAGCAACCGATGTCCATCAGGCGCTTGATGTTCATCCCGATCTCGGTGTGGAGTGAACCCTCCACCCGATAGTTGTTCTCGATCTCATTGCGGAGCCGCGCGGCATCCTCTTCGGGCAGATTCTTGACGCGGATCGTGGGATCCACTCCCGTGGCCGTCAGGATCCGCTTCGAGGTCGTGGGTCCGATCCCGAAAATGTAGGTCAGCGCGGTATCGATCCGCTTGTCGTTAGGGAGATCGACTCCAGCGATACGGGCCAAGGCAATACCTCCTCTTTATCCCAGATGCTGCCGGCTCATCCCTGGCGCTGCTTGTGCCGGGGATTCCGCTTGCAGATGACGCGAATCACGCCGTTGCGACGAATCAGCTTGCAGTGCTCACAAATCTTTTTGACCGAAGACCGTACCTTCATCGTTTCCGCCTCTCTCACGCCGCTGCCGCCTCAGGCGGGCGGCGCCCCATCCGGGTCTGCCGGCCCCGGGGTGGTCAAGATTCTCGGACCTTCCTCGGTGATGGCCACCGTATGCTCGAAATGCGCCGATAACGTATGGTCGCGCGTCACGACGGTCCACCCATCCTTCAGGGTGAGGACGTCGAACCCGCCCACATTGACCATCGGCTCGAGGGCCAGCACCATGCCGGCCTTGAGCAAGGGCCCGTCGGTGGGTCCGCCAAAATTCGGAACCTGCGGTTCCTCGTGCAGCTTGCGCCCGATCCCATGTCCCACCAACATACGGACGACCGCGTGACCGCGCTGCTCTACATAGGTCTGAACCGCGTGCGAGTACTCGCCCAGCCGCGCTCCCGGGCGCAGCTTCTGAATCCCATGCATCAGGGCCGAGCGGGTGACATTCATCACCTCGGCGGCTTCACTGGACACTTCCCCAACCGGAAAGGTCCAGGCCCCGTCCCCGTGCATACCGTCCTTGTACGCGCCGACGTCGACGCTGACGATATCCCCCGCACGTAGGATCCGGTCCGGTCCCGGAATGCCATGGACCACCTCGTCATTGATCGAGATGCAGGCACTGGCCGGGAACCCCCGATATCCTTTGAACGAGGGCACCGCGCCCTGCGACCGGATGTACTCCTCGATCTCGGCATCCAGATCGCTGGTCTTTGCGCCGTCGGCCACCCGCTGCTTGGCCAGTCGCAGCGCCCCTCCGACGATTCGCGCGCTCTCGGCGATTCGTTCGATCTCGGATGGGCTCTTCGTCGCGATCATCAAAACCCCTAGAGTCCGAGCGCCGACCGAATTCCGGCCTTCGTCTCCTCGAATCCGCGATTGCCGTCCACCGTGGCCAGCAGCCCCTGCCGGCTGTAGAACTGGATCAGCGGCGCGGTCTGCTCTTCGTAGACCTGCAATCGCTGGCGCACCGTTTCCTCGGTGTCGTCCGGACGCTGGACGATCGTCGTCCCGCACACGTCGCAGATCTCGTCCTGCTTGGGCGGCTTGAAATGAATATTGTACACCGCTTTGCAGTTCGGGCACACGCGGCGGCTCGTGAGCCGGCCGATCAACTCGCCGGCATCGACGTCGATCCGGATCACCTTGTCCAGCAGGACGTCCCGGTCGGCCAGCAGCTTGCCGAGTCCCTCGGCCTGCGCCACCGTGCGCGGGAACCCGTCCAGAATGAAGCCGCGCTGAGCATCGGCCTCACCCAAACGCTGACCCATCATGTCCAGGATCAGCTCGTCGGGCACGAGCTTGCCACTCTCCATGTACTGCTGCGCTTGCTTGCCCAGCGGCGTGCCGTTCTTGACGGCATCGCGCAGGATGTCACCGGTCGAGATCTGAGGAACCTCGAGCTCCTCAACCATCCAGGCGCTGTGGGTTCCTTTCCCGCACCCGGGGGCTCCAAGCAGTACCAATCTCATCTGTGCCTGATCTCCTTATCGGGCTACATGCGCCGTCCGCCCTTGAGGCGGGTGCGCTTCATGAATCCATCGTAGTGGCGAACCAGCAAATGCCCCTCGATCTGCTGCAGCGTGTCGAGCGCAACGCCGACGACGATCAAGAGGCTGGTGCCCCCGAAATAGAACGGCATGCCCGCCCGGTAGATCAATATGTCGGGCAAAACGGCGATGGCCGCCAGATACAGTGCTCCGGGGAAGGTGATTCGCGTCAGAATCCGATCGATGTAGTTCGCGGTGGGCTTGCCCTGGCGGATGCCGGGCACGAACCCGCCGTGCTTCTTCATGTTCTCGGCCAGATCCACCGGATTGAGGACGATGGCCGTGTAGAAATAGGCGAAGAACATGATCATCAGCGAGTACAGGATGATGTAGAGCGGCTGGCCCGGGAGAAGCCAGTTGGTCGCCTGCTGAACCAGCAAGCTCTCCGGGAAGAAGCTGCCCAGCGTACTCGGAAACACGATGATCGACTGGGCGAAGATGATCGGAATCACGCCGGCGGTGTTCGGCCGCAACGGGATATGGGTGCTCGTCCCGCCGACCATCCGGCGCCCGACCACACGCTTCGGATACTGTACCGGGATCTTGCGCTGGGCCTGGGTCATCATCACGACGAACATCGTCACACCGACCATGCCGGCGATCAGGATGATCAGGAAGAGCATGTTGATGTCGCCCGTGCGCACCAGCCGGAAGGTGGCCATCCACTCTTGCGGGAACCGCGCCACGATCCCGATGAAGATGATCAGCGAGATGCCGTTGCCGATCCCGCGCTCGGTGATCTGCTCGCCCAGCCACATCACCAGCACCGTGCCGGAGGTGAGGGTGAGCATGGTCAAGAGCTGAAAGCCGAAGTGGCCCATCGAGATCAGCCCGGGAATCTGTCCCGACATGCTGATCAGATAGATACTGATCCCGTAGGACTGGATCAGGGCCAGCAGCACGGTGCCGTAGCGGGTGTACTGGGTGATCTTCTTGCGGCCCTGTTCGCCTTCCTTGCGCAGGCGCTCGAAGTAGGGAATCACCGCTCCAAAGAGCTGCAGAATAATCGAGGCGCTGATGTAGGGCATGATCCCCAGCGCGAAGACCGTCGCCCGGCTGAAATTACCGCCGGCGAAGAGGTCATAGAGGCCGAAGAGGCCTCCCGCCTGACTCTGCGCGAACCAGTTCGAGAGAGCATTGCCGTCGATGCCCGGAACCGTGATGTGACCGCCCAAGCGGTAGATCACGAGGATTCCGATCGTGAAGAGGATGCGCCGCTTCAGTTCCGGGATCCGGAACATCGACTCCATCTTACTGAACATGGTCACTCCTTAGCGGCTTCCGTCCCGGCAAGGATCTCGACCTTGCCGCCACCCTGGCCAACCTTCTCGATCGCCGATTTGCTGGCCGCGTGAACCTTGACGGTGATGGCGTGCTCGATGGCCCCCTTGCCCAGCAGCTTGACCGGCTGCTGCGGCTTCTTGACCAGGCCCGACGTGATCAGGTCGGCGAGCTCCACGGTCGAACCGGCCTCGAAGCGGGCCAGGTCGGCCACGTTCACAACCTGGTAGACCGTGCGGTTGATGTTGGTGAATCCGCGCTTGGGCACCCGGCGCTGGATCGGCATCTGGCCGCCCTCGAACCAGGGCGGCGTCCCGCCACCGGAACGCGCCTTCTGACCCTTGTGCCCCCGGCCGCTGGTACCGCCCTGCCCGGTCGCCGTGCCTTTGCCCAGGCGCCTGCCATTCTTGGTCGCGCCCTTTGCCGGCCTCAGTTGATTCAGTCTCATCGCTCTACCTCACCTCGCCACCGGAGACTCCCCAAGAACCCCCCGCGGCCGTTCCGTGATCCCAAGCGGCTGCCCTCAGGCGTTCTCCGCCGGCTCCACCCGGACCAAATGCCCGACCACCCGCAGCATGCCGCGGATCTGAGGCGTGTCCTCGTGCACCACCGAGTGGTTCAGCTTGCGGATCCCCAGGGCCCGCATGGTCAGCTTTTGCTTCTCGATGCGCTGGATGGTGCTTCGCACCTGCGTGATCTTAATCTTCGCCATCGGTCGCCCTCCCCGCCGCGAAGCCGAACACGTCACCGACCCGCAGGCCGCGACGGCGAGCGACGTCACCCGCGCTCTTCAGATTGCGCAGGCCCCGCTCGGTCGCCTTGACCATGTTGTACGGGTTGTTCGAGCCCAGACTCTTCGTCAGGATGTTCTGCACACCGGCCAGCTCCAAGATCGTCCGCACGGCGCTGCCGGCGATCACGCCCGTACCGGGCGAGGCCGGCTTGAGCAGCACCGACGCGGCGCCGAACTCGGCCGTGATCTGATACGGCAGGGTGCCCTTGTGGAGGGGCACCTCGAAGGCCCCCTTGCGCGCCGCTTCGGTGGCCTTGCGGATCGCATCGGAGATCTCGTTGGCCTTGCCCAGGCCCACCCCGACGGTCCCCGCCTTGTTGCCGACGGCCACCAGGGCGTTGAAGCTGAAGCGGCGGCCACCCTTGACCACCTTGGCAACGCGATTTACGTGAATGAGCTGATCGACCAGTTCCGGCTCGGTGCCGCGGTCCATCCGGTCAGATCGCTCGTGCCTGTCGCGATTCAACGTAGGCCTCCTTCGTTCGCGCGCGCTCCCGGGAGCTGCGCGCGTGCGATGCTAGAATTCGAGTCCAGCCTCGCGGGCACTCTCGGCCAGAGCCTTGATCCGGCCGTGATACACATATCCGCCGCGGTCGAAACTGACCTGCTTGACTCCCTTTTCCTGGGCCCGCTTGGCGATGAGCTTGCCCACCTCCTTGCCGGCCTCGGTCTTGGTCTTGCCCTGCAGGACATCCTTCAGCTCGGGACTGGTGCTGGCCGCACCGGTCAGGCACACGCCGGCGACATCGTCCACGAGCTGGACATAGATGTGACCCTGGCTGCGGTAGACCGCCAGGCGCGGCCGTTCGGCCGTTCCGGACAGCTTCTTGCGAATCCGGCGATGCCGCTTCAGTCTCGCATTCCGCCGCAGTCGTGCAATCGACCTCATCCTTCCATCCTCCCGCTAGCGCTTGCTAGGCGCCGGACTTCCCGGCCTTGCGCCTGACCTGTTCATTCTCGTAGCGGATGCCCTTGCCATGGTAGGGCTCCGGACGCTTGAGCGCCCGGATCTCGGCCGCCACCTGGCCTAGCTGCTGCTTGTCGATACCCTTGAGCATGATCTTCAGCGGCCGCTGCGACACCTCGACATCGATCCCATCGGGCACGGTGTACTCCACATCGTGGTCGAAGCCCACGTTGAGCACGAGCGTCTTGCCCTTCAGCTCAACGCGGTATCCGGTGCCGACCACTTCCAGGTTCCTCGCGAACCCCTGGCTCACGCCGACGACCAGATTGTTCAGCACCGTGCGGGTGGTGCCCCACAGGCTGTTGGTGCGCTTCGTGACCTTGGGATTCTGCACCCTCAGCACGTTGTCCTTGACCTCGAGCTGCATCTCGGGCACGACGTGCCACTCGAGCTGGCCCTTGGGGCCCTTGGCCGTCACGTGCTGGCCGCTGATCTTCAGATCCACCCCCGATGGAAGCGGAATGGGCATTTTGCCGATACGGGACATAGCTGAACTTCCTCATCTCTGGCGCCTCGGCGACGCACAACGCCGCCGGGGGAGCGCTACCAAACCGAGCCCAGAAACTCTCCGCCGATGCCGGCCTTGCGTGCTTCTTTGTCGGAGATCACACCCTGGGGAGTGGTGATGATTGCCGTTCCCAGGCCACCCCGGATGCGCGGAATCTCGCCCTTCGAGACGTAGACCCGGTGGCCCGGCTTGCTGCCGCGCTGGATGTTCTCGATCACCGAGCTGCCGTCAACCGGATCGTACTTGAGGTAGATCCGCAACATCCCCTGGCGGCCATCCTCGATCCGCTTGTAGTTGGTGATGTAGCCTTCACGCAGCAGAAGCTGGGCGATGTCTTCCTTCACCCGCGAGGCGGGCACATCCACGCGCTGATGCTTCACCCGGGTGGCGTTGCGGATCCGGGTCATGAAGTCAGCAATGGGATCGGTCACGCTCATCAGCGTTTCTCCTCTTCTATCTCCCCTGCGCCCCCGCCAACGGCGTGGGGCCGAACCTCTCGTTCATCCATCCGCGGCCGCCGCTCGGTCGAACGCGACCGGCCCGATCAGCGCACCGCTGCGGCCGGCGTGGCCACCGGGCCGGTGCGGTCGGCACGCCCGGTTCGGCCGGTTCGGCCGGCCTACCAGCTCGACTTGGTCACACCCGGCAGCTCGCCGTTCAAGGCCAGCTCCCGCACGCAGATCCGGCACATGCCAAAGCGGCGGATGTAGGCCCGCGGCCGCCCGCAGCGATTGCAGCGGTTGTACTTGCGAACCTTGAACTTCGGCTCGCGCTTCCATTTCGCGATCATGGACTTCTTCGCCACGCCTCAAGCTCCTCTTGGTATCTTCCAGCGCCACTTGGCGAACGCTGGCTAACGCTCCCGGAAAGGCATCCGCATCGCCTTCAGGAGCTCGAATCCTTCTTCATCGGTCCCGGCCGTGGTCACCACGGTGACGTTCATGCCCCGGATCTTCTCGACCTTGTCGTAGCTGATCTCCGGGAAGATGATGTGCTCCTTGACGCCGAAGTTGTAATTGCCCTGTCCGTCGAAACCCTTCGGCGGCAGGCCCCGGAAGTCGCGGATCCGCGGGATCGCCACACTGATCATGCGATCCAGAAACTCATACATCTGCGCGCCGCGCAGGGTGACCATCGTGCCAATCGGGTTGCCGGTGCGCAGCTTGAAGCTGGCGATCGACTTCTTGGCCCGCTTGATGGCCGGCTTCTGGCCCGCGATCGTGCCCAGGTCGGCGGCGGCCGCCTCCAGAAACTTGATGTTGTCCAGCGCGTCGCCCACGCCCATGTTCAGGACGATCTTGGTCAACCGCGGCACCTGGTGCGGATTCGTGTAGCCGAACCGCTTCTTGAGGTAGGGAACGGCCTCGTTCCAGTAATGGTCGCGCATGCGGGGCGGTGGTCCCGGTTCCTGGACGGCCTGGGCCTGGTCCTTCTTGGAGCCGGCCGGGGCCTTCGCAGCACCCCCACCCTTGCCCTTCTGCTTCGACTCCTGCTTCGCCATGATGATCAGCCTCCGTCAATGGCTAGCCGCGCTTTGGCTGCGGCTTCTCGATGACCTCACCCGACTTCACCGCCACACGGTCCTTGATCTTCACCTTCCGGCCCGCGTCGTTCTCGTAGCGGACCCGGTAGCTCACGCGCGTCGGGCCCTTGGCCTTCGGGTCGTACAGCGCAACGTTCGAGACGTGCAGGGGAGCTTCCTTTTCAATGATGCCACCCTGCTGTTGCGCCTGAGACCGCGGACGGGTGTGCCGCTTGATCATATTGATCTTCTCGATGACCACCCGGTTGCTCTCGGGAAGCACGAAGAGCACTCGCCCGGTCTTGCCCTTCTCATCACCACTGATGACGATGACCGTGTCACCTCGCCGAATATCCACCTTCTACCTCCTGCCGGACTCACCCGGCGCCAACGCTACAGGACCTCCGGGGCCAGCGAGACGATCTTCATGAACTCCTTCTCGCGCAGCTCGCGGGCCACGGGACCGAAGATGCGGGTCCCCCGGGGCTCCTTGTTGTCGTCCACGATCACCGCCGCGTTCTCGTCGAAGCGGATGTAGCTTCCATCGGGACGGCGGACTTCCTTCTTGGTCCGGACGATCACGGCCTTGGCCACTTGGCCCTTCTTCATGGCCCCGTTGGGCAGTGCATCCTTGACGGCCACGACCACGATGTCACCCACGCTGGCGTAGCGCCGGCGCGTGCCGCCGAGCACCTTGATGCACTGGGCCCGGCGGGCCCCCGAGTTGTCTGAGATCACCAACATCGTTTCTTGCTGAATCATGCCCCATCCTCCGGCGCGCCCCGCGGGCGCCACTTGGCGGACTCATGCCGCGTGCGGAGATCTCTCCTAGTCGTTCAAGACGGACCGCTCGAGCACCTCGACCAAACGCCAACGCTTCAGTTTGCTCAGGGGCCGGGTCTCCATGATGCGGACCTTGTCACCGACCCGGCAGGTATTCTCCTCGTCGTGGACGTAGAACTTCTTCGTTTGCGTCACGTACTTGCCGTAGACCGGGTGCGGCAGGCGGCGCTTCATCAGGATCACCGCCGTCTTGTTCATGGCCGCACTGAGGACGACACCTTCACGGATCTTCCGATTGCCTCTCTCGCTCATCTTCTTCTTGGCCCCCTACTTTTCCTGGCGTGCCAACCGGCGGATGCCCCGGTCATCCTCGAGCAGCATGGTCTTGGCGCGGGCGATCGCGCGGCGCATATAGCGCATACGCAGCGGGTTGCCCTCCGGACTCATGGACGCCCGCAGCTGGAGGTTGTGAAGTTCCTCCTCCCAATCCCGCAGCTGGATCTCGATCTCATCGCGAGACAGCTCTCTGAGCCTCTTGGCGTTGAATTCATTCACGGCTTCCTACCTCCAAAGTCCACGAGGGGTTACAGCCGGCCGGTGTACGGCTCGCGCAATACGATCTTGGACTTGACGCACAGCTTGGCGGCGCCCAGCCGAAGGGCCTCGCGCGCCAGCGGTTCGGCGATACCTTCGAGCTCGAAGAGCACGCGGCCGGGCTTGACCACGGCGACCCAGCCCTCGGGAGCACCCTTGCCCTTGCCCATCCGGGTCTCGGCCGGCTTCTTCGTGACCGGCTTGTCCGGGAAGATGCGAATCCACATCTTGCCGCCACGCTTGATGTGCCGGTTGATGGCCACACGCGCGGCCTCGATCTGCGTGTTGGAGATCCAACCCGGCTCGGTCGCCTTCAGCCCCATATTCCCGAACGCCAGGGTCGCGCCGCGGATGGCCTTGCCACGCATGCGGCCGCGCATCTGCTTACGGAACTTACTCCGCTTGGGCATCAACATGGGTCGTCTGCCTCCTCGCTCTCAATCCTCGTTGGGGGCCGCGGGCCCCGCGCGCGCCTCGCGGGCGGCTCGGGAACGCGACCGCCTTGTCCTAACGCCGGCGTCCACCACCCCGCGGGGGCGGGGCCGGGCGCTCGGGAGGTGCATTCAGATCCTGGTCACCGATGATCTCGCCGTGGAAGATCCACACCTTCACGCCGACCGTGCCGTAGGTCGTGAAGGCCACCGACTGCGCGAAATCGATGTCTGCGCGCAGCGTGTGCAACGGGATGCGTCCGTCGCGGTACTCCTCGGTCCGCGCCATGTCGGCGCCGCCCAGCCGACCCGCACAGCGGATCTTGATCCCCTTGGCACCGGCCCGGATCGAAGAGGACATCGCCTTCTTCATCGCCCGCCGGAAGGAGACCCGCATTTCGAGCTGGCGCGCCACGTTCTCACCCACGAGGCGGGCATCGAGGTCGGGGTTGTCCACCGACTTGATGTCCAGGAACACCTCCTTGGACGTTACGTGGTGCAGCTCGTCGCGTAGCTGGTTGACCTGCGCGCCGCTCTTGCCGATCACCATGCCCGGCTTCGAGGTGTGGATCGTGATGTCCACCCGGTTCGAAGACCGCTGGATGATGATCTTGGAGATACCGCTGTTGGGAAGACGCCGGCGGATGTACTTCTTGATCATCAGGTCTTCTTCAATCAGCTTCGCGTAGTCCTTCCTGGCGAACCAGCGCGAGTCCCAGGTCTTGACGATCCCCAGCCTGAAACCGATCGGGTGGGTCTTCTGTCCCAATGCTACCTCCCGGAGGCTCCCGCCTCCTGCGCTCTATCCAGGTGCCGCGTGCTCCTTGAAGCGAGTGCCCGCGGCCTACTTCTTCTCTTGCACGATGATGCGGATGTGGCTCGTCCGCTTCAGCACGCGCGTCGCGCGGCCCTGAGCGCGGGGCCGGACCCGCTTCATGATGGGCCCCGCCATCGCCACCGCCTCCTTGACATAGAGGCGATCGACGGCGACCTCCTCATCAATCACCGTGGCGTTCGCCACGGCCGAGGTCAGGATCTTGCTGATCTTCCCGGCGATCGGACGCTGCGTGAACGTCAGGATCTCCTGCGCCTTGTCGACCTGCTCGCCGCGGATGAGCCGGAGGACCTGATCCGCCTTACGAGGCGACACGCGCACGAACCGAGCGATTGACCTAGCTTCCATCTTCATCTCACCCCTTCGCCAACCCTTCCCCGGTGTGGGGAAGCGCGTGGTTACTTCCTCCTGCTCGACCTGTCGGAAGCATGTCCGCGGTAGGTCCGCGTGAGGGCGAACTCGCCCAGCTTGTGACCGACCATATTCTCGGTGATGTAGATCGGGATGAACTTGTTGCCGTTGTGGATGGCAATCGTGTGGCCCACGAAGTCGGGCACGATCACCGACCGACGCGTCCAGGTCTTGACGACCTTCTTCTCACGCGTCTTGTTCATGTCCTCGATCCTCTTGAGCAGCTTCTGGTCCACATAGGGACCCTTTTTCACGGAACGTGGCATGCTACTCCCTAGCCTCCATTTACCGACGACGGCGGACGATCAGCTTGCTCGACGGCTTGTTCTTCTTGCGAGTCTTGTAGCCCTTCGTGGGCTTGCCCCACGGCGTACACGGATGACGTCCGCCGGAGGACCGGCCCTCGCCACCGCCCATGGGGTGGTCGACCGGGTTCATGGCGACGCCGCGCGAGCTGGGCCGTCGGCCCAACCAGCGACTCCGTCCGGCCTTCCCGATGACGATCTTCTCGTGATCCACATTGCCGACCCGCCCGACGGTGCAGTAGCACTCGAGGCTGAAGACGCGCACCTCGCCGGAGGGGAGCTTGACCTGGGCCTGTTTCCCTTCCTTGGCCATCACCTGGCACTCGGCGCCGGCGGCGCGGGCCACCTGCGAGCCCTTGCCCGGGATCAGCTCCAGGTTGTGGACCATGGTGCCCTGGGGAACCTTACGGAGAGGAAGCGCGTTGCCCTCGCGGAGGTCGGCATCGGGGCCGGACATCAACGCGTCGCCCACCTTGATACCGTCGGGGGCCAGGATGTAGCGCTTCTCGCCGTCGGCGTAGACCAAGAGCGCGATATGTGAGGACCGGTTGGGATCGTACTCGATCGCGCTCACGCGAGCCGGGATTCCGTGCTTGCGGCGCCGGAAGTCGATCATGCGGTAGCGCCGCTTGTGGCCACCCCCCCGGCACCAGGCGGTCACCTGGCCGCGGTTGTTGCGCCCGCCGGTTTTCTTCAGCGGCCGGATCAGTGATTTCTCGGGCTTCTTCTTCGTGAGATCCGAGAAATCCGCCACGGTCATATACCGGCGACTCGGGGTCGTTGGCTTGAACTTCTTCAATGCCATTCTCGGTGCTCCTTCTGGAACGAACCTACGCGCGTCAATCTAGGATGGGCCCGGGGCGAAAAGCTCGGGCACAACCGGACCAGGAACGCTAGACCTCGTCGAAGATGTCGATGGTCTGTCCCGGCTTGAGCGTCACCATTGCCTTCTTCCATGCGGACCGGCGTCCTTCGAACCGGCCCAGGCGCTTGATCTTGCCGATGAAGTTCATGGTCCGCACCTCGTCGGTGTCGACCTTGAACATCTCCTTGACGGCCTTCGCGATCTGGACCTTGTTGGCGTCCGGGTGTACCTCGAAGACGTACCGGCTGCCCTTCTTGCCCTGCTCGCGAATCTGCGCGCCCTTCTCGGTGACCAGCGCACGCCGGATCACCATCCGCGGTTCCAAGTGCATTAGCTCCACGCCTCCTCGATCATGGCCAAGGCCGGCTCCATCACCAGCAGCCGGTGCGCATGCAGAACCTCGTAGGCGTTCAGCAGGCGGTACTCGCGGAGCTGCAGGTTGGGGATGTTGCGGGCCGCCCGGGCCAGTTCCTCGTCGTGTTCGGCGATCACGAGCAGACAGCGCTCGCCCTTGATCTCCAGGTTCTTGAGAACCGTCGCCACCTCGCGCGTCTTCGGCTCTGACAGGGAGAACGATGACACCACCGTCACCTCACCGGCCGCGGCCTTCTCCGAAAGCGCCGACTTCAGCGCCAACCTGCGCACCTTCTTCGGCAGCGTGTAGTAGTAGTCGCGCGGCTGGGGGCCGAAAGCCCGGCCACCGCCGACCCACAACGGCGAGCGGGTCGTGCCCGCGCGGGCTCGCCCGGTGCCCTTCTGGCGCCAGGGTTTGCGTCCGCCCCCGCTGACCTCGGCACGCGAACGCACCGCCGAGGTGCCCTGCCGCTGGTTCGCAAGGTAATTGCGGACCGCTTCCCACATCACGTGGCGATTCGGCTCGATCCCGAACGTTCCGTCGGGCAGATTGACATCCCCCTTCGCCTCGCCGGTGTGCGCGTACAGCTTGGCAACTGCCATGGCTAACCCTTCTTCTCCTGCGTGCCGGCCTTCGAGACCTGCACCAGCGCGTTGCGGTGCCCGGGAACGGCGCCCCGGACCACCAACAGATTGCGATCCGTATCGATCTTCACGATCCTCAGATTCTTGATCGTCCTGCGGGCATTGCCCATATGGCCGGGCAACTTCTTGCCCTTGATGACGCGGGCCGGCGTGGCGCTCATACCGATCGAGCCCGGCACCGCGTGCGTCTTGCAACCGTGGGTCTCACGGCCGCCATGGAAGCCGTGGCGCTTCACAACGCCCTGAAACCCGCGCCCCTTGGTGGTGCCCGTCACGTGGACCTTCTCGCCCACCGCGAACATGGAGACGTCCAGTACGCTTCCGGCCTCGACCGCCTCCTGGGTGCGGAACTCGCGCAGCGTCCGGTGCGGCTCCACGCCGCCGGCCTTCAGGTGACCGAGCGCGGGCTTGGTCAGCTTGCGTGCCGGCACGGCATCGAAAGCCACCTGGATCGCCTGGTACCCATCGCGTTCCGGCGTGCGGACCGCCACTACCGGGCAGGGGCCCAGCTCGAGGACCGTGACCGGCTGCACCCGCCCATCCTCGTCGAACACCTGCGTCATTCCGATTTTTCGTCCAACCAAGCCCACCATGACTTGCTCCCCAGCTCGTGGCTGGCCGCCGTCCGCGAACGAATCACCCGCCCGCGGCGCGCACCGCCTAGGATATCCGCTACAGCTTGATCTCGATGTCCACGCCCGCCGGAAGCTCCAGCTTCATCAGTGCGTCGATCGTCTGCGGCGACGACTGACTGATATCGATCAGCCGCTTGTGAATGCGGGTCTCGAACTGCTCGCGCGACTTCTTGTCGACGTGCGGTGACCGCAGCACCGTGTAGATCGTCTTCTTGGTCGGGAGCGGGATCGGCCCCGCCGTAATCGCGCCGGTCCGGCGAGCGGTCTTGACGATCTCCCCCGCCGACTTGTCGAGCACGCTGTGGTCGAACGACTTCAGCTTGATCCTGATTCTCTGTCCCGCCACTCGGGCTTCCTCCGATAATCGGTTGATGGACGGGCGCCCCGGCGCAAGCGCGGCCGCGGCACCCGGTCACACGCTCTACTCGACGATCTCGGTGACAGGGACCCACGGCAAGACGTCGACGACGTCGCTCATTGCTCACATCCTGACGTCGGCGGGCATCGATCCGACGGTGATCGCGGGCGGCATCATCCAGGACTGGGGGTCAAACGCCCGGCTCGGCACCGGCAAATGGGTCGTGGTGGAGGCCGACGAATCGGATGGCACCTTCGTCAAGCTGCCGGCGACCATC
>CAZZIF010000050.1:0-17257 GCA_964654025.1 uncultured bacterium | reverse complement strand
ATCGCTGCGAAGAATCCCAGTTGCTTGACGTCGGCTAGCGATTCGTGATCGCGGTGTGTACTCATCGTCCCCCGCCCCGAATGCAAACAGACCGGTCCGGCACCGCACCGCGAAACCGCGGGCGGGCACGGCCGGCCTTGCGTATCGCCGCATCCCCCCAGCAGTGGCCCACGTTCTAGAACTGCTCCAGACGCTCCTCGGCCAACTGAGCCTCTCGCGTGTCGGGGTAGTTCTGGATGACGTACTCGAGATATCGCCGCGCCGTGGGCAGATCTTGCAGCTTCTGGAAGCAGAGCGCGATCTTCAGATAGGCCGCCGGCACCTTCTCGTGGCCGGGATAGTCTTCGACGACCTTACGGAACTCCTCGACCGCCAGATGGAACTGGCCCTGCGCGTAGTAGACCTCGCCGATCCAGTACTGGGCGTTGTCCGACAGGACCGTGGCGGGATGGCGCTCGAGAAAGGAACGGAAGTTGATGAGAGCCAGCTGGTAGTTCTCGCGCATCAGATCCTGATAGGCCACCTCGTAGAGCCGGCGGGCTTCCTCCATGGATTCGGGTGCACCGGCACCACGCTCGGCCTGCTCGGCTTGCCCGGCCTGCCCGGTCTGCCCGGCAGCCCCCTCAGCGCCCGACGGATCGGCCGCCGTGGTCGTGTCGGCCCCGCCCGGGGAACCTTCACCACCGGGTCCGGCGGCACCGGAGTCACCCGCGCGGCGCGCTCGTTCTTCTGCGGGCAGAAGCGGCATCTGCGGCTGCTCGCCGGTTTCCGGGGTCATCCCCTGTGAGGCCGGCGGCACCTCGCCTCCCGGCGTGCCTGCATAGCGAGCCGGGCCGCGGCCGGCCGGCTCGTCCCAGACCGCGCCCGGTTCTTGCGCCGGATGTCCGCTGCCGTCAAATCGCGCGACCCGGCCATCGGCCTGGGGAAGCCCGCCCTGGCCAGGCAAGACCGCGCCGCCCCCGAGCCCGGCGGCCTCGGCGCGCCGGACCAGGTCCTCGAGTTGGGAAAGCCAGCGATCCTGCGCATCGATCTTGGCGATGAGCACATCCAGATCCGCGCGCAGGCCGTCGAGCTGGCCGCCCAGATCGGCGTGCATACGACGAAAATGGCTATCCAGGCGATCAGTCGCCTCCTCCAGACGGCGCAAGCGCTCGTCACGCTCGGTGGCCGAATCGCCGGCGCGTTCCTCGTACCAGGCCTGCGCCTGGGCCGAACCCGAGCGGGACTGTCCGCCGCCCAGACAACCGGCACCCGTCAGGAGCAGACCGGCAAGCACCATCGCGGTTGCGCTAGCTTTCATTCGAGCTCCTTGAGACTCCTCGTCAAGTTCCGCCTCGAGCACATGTCCCATCGGCTCGCCCCTCGAGCACATGTCCCATCGGGTCGCGCCGCGAGCACATCCCTCGTTGGGTCGCGCCGCAAGCACACCCTCGTCGGGTCGCTGCGCTAGTTGCGGATGACGAAGTGCGCCCGGCGGTTCAGCGCCCAGGCGCTTTCGTTCTGCCCCATGGCGAACGGACGTTCCTCGCCGTAGCTGATCGTCTCGATGCGAACCGGCTCGATGCCGTACCGCACCAGGAAGTCCATGGCCGCCTTGGCGCGCTTGTCGCCCAAGGCCAGGTTGTACTCACGCGTGCCGCGTTCGTCGCAATGCCCTTCGATCAGAATCCGGGCCTCGGGATGACGCTGCAGCATTTCCGCGTTCTGGCTGAGCGTGGTGCGAGCCTCCGGCCGCAAAGCGGCCTTGTCGAAATCGAAGAAGATGTCTTCGAGTTCGAGCTTCTCCGGCTCCGGCGGAAGCTGCACTTGCTCGGGCGGGGTCGTGGTCTCGACCTCGGTTTCCGGCGGCGGAGGGGCGACCGGCTCGGCGGGCCCCGAGGATACGGCCTTCTTCGAACATCCCAGTGCCGAGACGACCATCAGAATCAGGGCGAGAGAGAGAGCGAGAGTGGCGAACTTCTTCATGGTGGTTTCATCCTCCTGGATCAATCGGATAGAGCCGATCCCTGCCCGGCCGAGACCAGGCGGGATTATACGAGTCCTCTTTCTGGGGTGTCAATCGCCGCACCCGTCCCGAATCCACGTCCAGCACCCACAGGCCGCGCCGGTTGCCTTGGGTGCGCGCGAAGACGACATGACGGCCGTCGGGGGCCCAGCGCGGGTTCTCGCAACCGCCGCCGATGGTGAGCCGCCGCCAGCCCCGGCCGTCGGCATGGATGAGGGCCAGTTCGAACTCCCGGTCGATGCGGCAGACGTGCACGATCCGGTCACCGGCGGGCGACCAGTCGGGCGAATCGTTCCACTTGCCGGCGAAGGTCAGCTGGCGCAGATCGGTGCCGTCGGCATTGATGGTGAAGAGCTGAGGGGGTCCCCAGCGATCGGACGTGAAGACGATCCGGTTGCCCCCCGGTGACCAGCTCGGGGCGGTATCGATGCCGCGGTGGAAGGTGATGCGGCGGCGCTCGGATCCGTTCGCGCGCATCACGTATATCTCCGCATCTCCGGTTTGGGTGCTGGCATAAGCGATCCAGCGGCCGTCGGCGGAGTAGGCCGGCGCGCTGGGAGTCTTCTGATCCGAGAGCGTGCGCATACGACCCTGCGACACGTCGAACTCGACCAGCAGTGGCAGCCCGGCATGGTAGCTCGTACATGCCAGGCGCTGGCGGGATGGATGCCATGCCGGCGAAACCAGAATGGTTCCCAGCTTGGTGATCTGCTTCTGGTGGTACCCGTCCCAATCGACGAGTGCCAGCTCCTTGCCGGTTTCGCCGTGGAGGATGTAGGCTATCTGGGTGGCGGCGCATCCCGGGGTCCCGGTGAGGTAGCGCGTGATCTCATCGGCGGCGCGGTGAAGCGGCCAGCGGTCGGCGAACAGGTGGTCCGGATCCCAGTCGATCGCATACCGGTCACCGTAGATCTCTCGTCCTGTGGCCTCGTCGAGGAGCTGAAGGTTCAGCTCATAGCCTTCACCCGCCCGGCGAAGCGCTCCGCGAACGCGAGCCTGGACGGGCCGGTCGACCGGCGTACCGTGAATGTCGAGCTTCAGACTCGTGGTGAAACCGGCCTCGGGACTCTCGCGGATGACCACGAACGCGTCGCTATAGTCCAGATCCTGAGCCAGAATCTCCTCGGCGGTCTGTCGTCCCGAGAACAAGACCGGATCGATTCCATCGAGACGCAGATCCTCGAGCACAATCGGCACTCGGAAGACATCGCTCTTCTGAACCTCCAGGTACACCTCGGCCTGCCCATGAGCAGACGGCGATAGCATGAGCAACGCGAGCCACAGCGTCGCCAGCGGCAACGCCTTCGGCCACAACGCCGGCAGCGGCAACGCCTTCGGCCACAACGCCGCCTGCCGGGCTGGTAGCCGGGCTGAGCGTCGGGCAGTCTTCCGTGACACGCTATGGATCCACATGCTCGCTTCGTGTTCCCCTCATCAACGAATGCCGGTGGGTCGCGAATCGGCGATTCTAAACCGCAAGTGCACGGTAAGCCAGCGTCCTTGGTAGGTCGCCGGCAAAGGCTGCAGCGGTTGGGCCCGCACGAGAGCTTCGAATGCCGACCGGTCATAGAGGGCGGAGGCAGAGGCTTCCTCCACCTGGATCCCGCTCACCAGACCCTGGCGATCGATGCGAAAGCGCAGGGTGGCCGCCGGCGAGTCCTCTCCCGTGGGCATGCCGGCCGGCGGCTCCCACTCTCGCGCGATCTTCTGTTGCACCAGGGCCAGGTAGTAGCTGAAGGGGAAATCCTCCTCCACCTGCGCGGATACATCCAGGCTCGCCGGAGAAGTCTGCGGTTCCGGCTCTTGCGGAACCGGTTGCGCGGGTGTCTCCTGAGGAACCGGCTCGGGCGGTGGCTCCTTCTTCTTGGCCACCTCCTTGAGCACCGGGGCCTCCGGTTCTGGCTGGGGCGGCTCGGGCTCGGGCTCAGGCTTCGGCTTCGGCTTGGGCGGCTCGGGCTCAGGCTTGGGCTCAGGCTTGGGCTTGGGTGGTTCCGGCTTGGGCTTCGGCCTCTCCTCCCGCTTGGGAACGGTCACCGGCGCCTCCGGCTCTGGCTCCGGCAGGGTGACCAGCGAGACCATCATGGGCGCCTGACGCCAGGGCATCTGCGGGGGGCCCGCCCAGGCAATGCTGATGACGATCAGACCTACCAGATGCAACGCGCCAGAGGCCACCAAGCTGCGGCGCAGCAAACGGTCCCCCCGGTTGCAGAAGGCGCGGAGTCCCACGACCGGTGGCCTCACAACGCGCAAGATCGGACGAGGAAGGCGCCCCTCCAGCCAACGGCCCAGCCGCAGAAGCTGCCCGCCCAGCCAGGCCGCAAGATACCGCAGCAACCGCTCGGCGCGGTCATCGAGCCAGCGCCCCAGGGCGCGCAGCCAGTTTCGTCTGCCCCGCACGACCATGTCAGTGGGTTCCGTCCCCGTCCTGGACCGCCTCCAGCTGCCGCAATCGGTTGAGCGCCGCCACCATCTCGAGCGGTCGGACCATCGCCAGATCCCCGCGGGGATGCGCACTGGCCGCCTCGAGCAGGGCATCGCCCAGCTCTTCGAGCACCGACCGCACACCCGCGGGCGTCCAGGTTCCTTGTAAGCCGGCCCACGCGCTGTGGCGGCCACGGCCGCCCAGCAGGCGCTCGATCACCGCCGCCACGAGGCGCGCTTGTGAGACGCTCACCAGTTGTTCGCAAGCGCCCAGATCAAGCTCCTCGCGCTCGACCACGATGCGCGTGATTCCGGGTACCTTCACCCGCGGCCCCTTCGGCCCCACGTGCCGTTGATAGGCCTCCAGCGTGAGCCGCCGGGGCATGCCGGCGGGCGGGAACGGCCGCGGATCGTCTACCGCGGGCGGGGCGATCGACCGGGCACGCTCGGTCACGTCCACCGGTCGGTACCGGTCCATCTGGATGACCCGATCGGCCACGCGGAAGTACTCGCCACTACCGCCCACGACCAACACTGTTGAGACACCGCGATCGCGGTAGAGGTTTCGCACGCGGTCCAGGAACGGGATGATCGGCTCCTGGCCGGGCTTGAGCAGACGGCGCATTGGTTCATCGCGGATCATGAAATTGGTGGCCGAGGTGTCCTCATCGAGCAGAAGCGCGCGGGCGCCGGCCTCGAGCGCCTCGACGATGTTGGCCGCTTGCGAGGTACTTCCGCTGGCATTGGGTGTGCTGAAGGCGGCGGTCGAGCGGCCGAAGGGCAGCTCGCCGATGAAGGGGCGGATGTCGGCTCGGGTCACCGCCCGGCCGTCCTCGGCACGGATCTTGACCATCTCGGGCTCGGCCGCCACTCGTTCGCGCCCGTCGCCGGGAATGTGCGGGTAGATCCCCCGTGAGAGTGCCTCGAGCAGCGTGGACTTGCCGTGGAAGCCGCCCCCCACCAGCAGCGTGACGCCCGGTGGGATGGGCAGTCCCCGCACCCGGCCGGCATGGGGCAGGTCCACCTCGGCCGCGAGCGAGGACGGGGCCTCGAATCGAACCACGGGGGTCTCCTCGTTCGGCTCCAGGGGGCGGTCGTCGTGCCCGGCCCGGCGAGGCAGTACGGATCCATCGGCCACGAAGCCGATCCAGCCCTGTTCCCGCAGCCGCTCGACCAGAACCACGTAGTCCTCACATGCGTTCTGGTGGATCTCCACTGCTTGCGGCACCAGGCTCTGTCCCTCGACCGCCACGCGAAGGAGAGCAGGAAGGTCGGTGAGAAGGATGCGGCGGGCCGCACGCCCCAGGATGCGCCGGCCCGCCGCCGGCAAATGCACGGCCAGCCGGATCTCCAAGTGCCCGCCGCTCAGCCGGACGCAGGATCGCCGCAGGATCTCCTGGCCATGGCGGTCGATGCCAATGTCGCGCAGGCCGCGTGCCTGGATGTGCCGTGCCACCGAGCGCCCGAGGAAATCCTCCAGGGCGAGCCGGCGCGGATCGCTGCTCTCGGCCCAGCGGGCAAGACCGGCATCCGCCGTGTTGACGTGCACGTGCACCCGCGAGGGCGGAGCATAGGGATCCCCCTGAACGTGAGCGATTTCGATCTCATAGGGCGCGAAGTCGTAGAGCCCTCGCAGATCCTGGTAGGCTTTGTAGCCTCGGCCGTCTATGCGACCGAGGCTACCATCGAGTTCGTCGCGGGTATGGATCTTCATCGCTGGGTCGCAAGCGTTTCCGGCGCGGCACCCGCCATCTTGGCGTAGTCCTCGCAAATCTCGCGGAATACGCATCGCCGGCATGTGTGCCCAGCGGGCTGGGCCGGGAAATCCTCCCGCCGCGCCGTGTTGGTCTCCGGATCCTGGAGGAGGGCTCGCATCTCATGGATGCTCGAGGCGATCTTCTCCCGGGCCTCCTCGATGTGATCGTCGCTGAGCACGGCCGTCCCGGTCTGGCCGGTGTTGATATTGGCCTCGATGACCTGGATCCGCTCGGGCGGCACACCCCACGCTTCCTTGGCGTAGAGCGCATAGCAGCCCAGCTGCAGCCCGCCGGGCTGCGGGCGCCGTTTGCCCGTCTTCCAGTCGCAGATCACCGCGCCGCCGGTGGACCGATAGGCCCAGTCCATCTTGACATACACTTTGGCGCCCTCGATCTCGAAGGTCAGCAGGTCCTCGAGTGTCAGCCAGGCATCGACCGGCAAAGTCCGCGCCGTGTCGAGCCAGCCTCCGGCGGCAAACCCGCGGATCGATCGCCGCACCATGTCGGCGAACGATCGCCACTCGTCACGGGTGACTTCCTCGCGGTAGTGGTGCTCGACCAGGCCGGTGGCCTTCTTGGGGCGCTCCAGGTAGAGCCCATCGCGCGACTGACGAAACTCGGCGCGCATGCGCTCGACCGCCGCCTCGGCCGCCGCCTCGCCCGCCACCTCGGCCGCCGCCTCGGCCGCCGCTTCGCCCGCCACCTCGGCCACCGCTTCGGCCCTCGCAGCGCCCCCCGCTTCGGCTCCCGCCTCCGGCGCGGCCAACGTCTGGCGAGAGCGCGCCTGCGACAGCAGGCCGGCGACCACGTCATGGACGATCGAGCCCGCCCACAGGTAGCGGTTCTTGAGGTTGCGCAGGACGTAGAGCTTGCGGACGAACGGATCAGCCGTCGTGTCCCAGCCGCCCCAGTAGCCGTAGTACTGGTAGTAATAGCGCCGTAGGCACTCGCGGAAGGTCTCGCCGCGGCTGTGGCTCCAACTGAACTCGTTCTTGAGGATTCCCATGGTCCGGTCTCCGCGGTGTCAAGGGCTTCGGGTCTTGGGCCGGGTCGACATTCACCAGAGGATTGACGCCTGGCCGGCAAGGGTCAAGAAAAACTCGGTCCACGCAACTCGGGAGCGCCGGCATCCGGCTGGCATCCAGCTGGCGGGCGGCTGGCGGGCGGCCTGCATCCAGCTGGCGTCCAGCTGGCGTCCGGCAGCCATCCAGCTGGCGTCCGACAGCCATCCAGCTGGCATCCAGCTGGCGTCCGACCGGTATCCGGCGACCGGATCGAGCGTCGGCGGAAACTGACGCACCCGTTCGGGCGGGGACGGGGTTTCTTGACACCCCCGCGATCGGCTCGTTACCCTTCCTCGATTCACCGAACGGGATCGACCACAGGAGGCCACCCATGATCACGCGGCAAGAGATCACAGGGCTTTTCGATGAGCATCTGGGACGGATCAAGAACGAGAACCTGCGCAAGCAGGTGGTCGACATCTGGGTGCAAGGCTGCGAGGAGGGAGGCTGGGAGAGTCTCGATCAGCTCCGCCAGATGCCCTTCACCCTGCTTACCGAAACCCATGGCGTCAACTTCATCGAGCACACACTGGCGGTGACCGAAGGGGCCATCGGCCTGGCCGAGGCCATGCAGAAGCACTACGCGCACCTTCCGCATGCCATCGACTTCGATCGGCTCGTTGCCGGCGGCATCTTGCACGACGTGGGCAAGCTGCTCGAGATCGAGCCCGATGGAGCCGGTGGCTACCGGAAGAGCCATAGCGGTATGTGCGCGCGCCACCCCATCTCCGGCGCGATGCTGGCTGCCAAGGCCGGGGCATCGGATGAACTGATCAACATCATCGCCTGTCATGCCAAGGAAGGCGACGGACGGCCTCAGGTCATCGAGACCGTGCTCGTCCACCAGGCCGATTTCGCCACGTTCAACCCGCTGGTCATGAAGAACGGCGGCAAGCTCATCGAAGGCCGGAGCTAGCGCCCTCTGCGGCCTCGTGGCCGGACGCGCAGAAAATCGAAAGAGGAGACGCGAGAACCATGGGTCAAACCCTGATCGAGAAGATCCTGAGCCAGCATGCTGGACGTGACGTCGTCCCGGGCGAGATCGCCGACATCACGATCGACTCACGTGCCGCACGCGATTTCGGCGGCGCCAATGTCGTGAAGAACCTGCAAACCGCGAAGCTGGGCATCGCCGATCCGGCGCGTACGGTATTCACCTTCGATTGCTACCCCGGCGCCACCGATGCGAAGTATGCCACGAACCAGCAGATCTGCCGGCAGTACGCCGAGCAGCACGGCGTGCGGGTCTCGGACATCAACCGCGGCATCGGCACGCACGTGGCCGTCGACGAGGGACTCGTCGTGCCGGGCGAGACGTTCGTCTCGACCGACTCGCATGCGAACATCCTGGGCGCTATCGGAGCCTTCGGCCAGGGCATGGGCGACCAGGACATCGCTCACGCCTGGGGCTACGGCACCACGTGGTTCAAGGTACCCGCCTCGGTGAGGATCGTACTGAAGGGCATGCCGGGCCCCGAGGCCCGGCCCAAGGACGTCTCCCTGGCGCTCCTGGGTCACCTGGGCGCCAACGGCCTGCTGGGCTATGCAGCGGAGATCATCGGCGAGTACGCCGACAGCCTTTCACTCGACGGCCGTATCACGATCTCCTCACAGGCCACCGAGATGGGTGGCATCATCGCCTTCTTCTTGCCGAACGAAGAGGTGCTCGCCCATTGCAGCCGGGCGCGGGGCAGCCAGGTCGCCGGCCTGTTCCCCGATCCCGACGCCCGGTACGAGAAGGAAATCGAGGTCGACATCACCGATCTCGGCCCCCTGGCCGCGCGCCCGGGACACCCCGAAGACGTGGCGCCGGTGGTCGAACTCGCCGGGACCCGGGTGCACTCGGGCTTTATCGGCTCCTGCACGAACGGACGCATGGAAGACCTGCGCGACGCGGCCGCCGTCCTGCGCGGCCGCCAGGTGGCGCCCGGCCGGATTCTGAAAATCGTACCGGCCACCGATCAGATCTGGAATCAGGCGATGCAGGAAGGCCTCTTCGAGATCTTCAAGCAGGCGGGCGCACTGATCAGCAACGCCGGCTGCGCCGGCTGTGCCGCCGGTCAGGTGGGCCAGAACGGCCCCGGCGAGGTGACCGTCTCGACCGGCAACCGCAACTACGTCGGCAAGCAGGGCAAGGGCGATGTCTTCCTCGCCTCGCCCGCCACGGTGGCGGCCTCGATGGTCGCCGGACACATCAGCACGCCCTCGATGCTGGCCCGTGGCGTGACGGCCCATTCGAAGACCGGTCAGCCGATCGGGCCTGTCGCCGCGCAGGGCGCTCCCGCGCCGGCCGCATCCACGCAAGCCGCACCCGTGCCGGCCGCAGCCGCGGTTTCCTCGCCGCAGGTGGAAGCCAACAGAGGCGGCGACGAGAAGCCCACGGTCGTCGAGGGCCGCGTGTGGGTGATCCGGGTCGACAACATCGACACCGACATGATCTTCCACAACCGCTATCTGTCGATCACCGACATCGACGAGATGGGCCAATACGCCTTCGACAACCTCGCCGGCTGGGAGGACTTCTCCCGCAAGGTGCAACCGGGCGACATCATCGTGACCGGCAAGAACTTTGGCGCCGGCAGCTCGCGCCAGCAGGCGGTCGATTGCTTCGAGGCGCTCGGGGTGGCTCTGATCATCGCGCGCAGCTATGGTGCGATCTACGAACGCAATGCCATCAACGCCGGGCTCCCGATTCTGTGCGCCGACCTGATCGAGACCGACATCTCCGACGGCGAACGAATCCGGGCCGATCTCACGACGGGCCAGATCACACGGCTCGGCAGTGGCGAAACGATCGAGGGGCAACCGTTCTCGGAGACGCAGCTGCGTATCTACCAACGGGGCGGCCTGCTCGCTTAGCGGGAGACACGCCATCCCGCGCACCGACAGCGCGCGCCCTGACGCTGAGGAAAGGAGGCCTCAATGGGACGCCGGTGGGGCTGGACTCTTGGAATCGCCCTCGGCCTGATCCTTGTGATCGTCCTGGTCCTGTGGCAGCCCTGGCGCGCTACCGAGCCGCATCCGCGGCCCCATGTGGTGCTCGTCACGGTCGACGCTCTACGCAGTGATCATCTGGGCGCCTACGGCAGCACGCTGGAACTGACGCCCCACATCGACTCACTGGCCGCCCGCGCGACCGTCTTCGAACGAGCGGTCACTCCGGTGCCGCTGAGCGCTGCGAGTCTGGCGTCGATCATGACCGGACGGCTGCCCATCCAGCATCGCCTGCGCACGGACCGACGCGGCACGCTGCGCAAGCTCGAGCAGACACTGCCCGAACGCCTCCAGGCGACCGGCTACCGCACCGCGGCCTTTCTGGGCAGCCGCTATCCGTTCTCGGCGAATATCCCCCAGGGGTGTGACACCGTCCTGGCCCCGGCCGGTCCGGAGCGGCCCGCCGAGGAGGTCGTGCGCGCTGCCCTGGACTGGTTCACCGGCGGGCCGCACGCCACGTCCCAGCGCGGCGCCGAGGGGATCGTGTCAGACGAGCCGGCCACGGCTCACGAGGACGCCCGCGCGCGGTCCAATTCGAGTTCGAAGGTCCCTCGCTTCGCATGGCTGCACTTCGCCGAGCCCAGCGGTCCATGGCGCGCGCCGTTCCCGTGGTCGCTCCAGCATCTCGATCATCCCTATCGCGGGGAGGTCGCCGCGGTCGATCACGCGGTTGGCGTGCTGCTGAGCGAACTGGAAGCTCACGGCCTGGCCGAGAACACGCATGTCATCTTGGTAGGCACGACCGGGGAAGCTCTGGGTGAACAAGGCGAAATCGAACACGGCGTCTTGCTCGAGCAATCCACGCTGCAGGTGCCGTTGATGTGGAGCCTTCCGGCCTGGGAACAGGGCGCCGGGCCGCGCCGCGTCGCGGGACTGATGGCCACGACCGACCTGTTGCCCACGCTACTCTCGATCCTCGATATCCCCCTGGAACCGACGGGTGCGGGGCGGCCCCAAACGCAAACCGCCGGTGCCGGCGCAGTCGACGCTGGCCAGACGGGCGCCCCCGCCGCTGGCGCGCAGGCACCGGGCAGCCCGGGGGCCAGCGTTTCGGCAGCCGGCGGTGGTGACGCCGGTAGCCGCAACGCCGGATACGGCGGCGCGGTGGGTGACGCGGTGGGTGACGCAGTGGGCCACGCGGTGGGCGACTCGCGGCTGGAAGGCACTGCACAGAGACAGGTCTTTCGCGGCGGGGAACCGACGAGCCGCACACACCTGATGCTCGAGACCTTCTTGCCACGCGACCTCTACGGGTGGGCGCCGCTGCTCGGGGTGTGGTCGGATCCGTGGCTCTTCGTGTCGGGGCCCAACTACTACCTCTACAACATCGAGAACGCCCCCCACCAGGCCCAACCGATGAGCACCGATCTCGAAGTCATCGCCGCGCAGATGTTCCAGACGCTGGGCAACGAGATCGAGCGCACCTCCCCACTCGCGCAAGATCGTGAGCAGTGGCCGGAGTGGGCGCGTGGGCAGTCGGATCCGTACCGGCGGGTATCCATGAGTAGCGATCTGATCGAGGCGAGTCGTGACTTGCAGTATGGGGATTCCTATTCCGCACAGCGGCATGCCGAGCGGCTCACGGCGCGGTTCCCCGACCATCCTCGCGTTCAGGCGCTCCGGGCCTACACCCATCTGGGTCGCGGCGAGCACCTCGCCGCCGAGCGCAACTTCCGTGAGATCCTCGACCGCTTCAGCGTAGCCTGCGAAGCGCGGCTGGGCCTGGCCGAGTGTCTGCTCGCCCAGGGCAACCCGCGAGCAGCCGAAGACGCTCTCGCGCAGATGCGCCCGGACTCCCTGGGCAGTTGCCTCTGGCTTCTGGCACCCGATCCAGATCTGGACTTCCGGCACTGGCGGCTGCGCGGCTACGCGGCCGCGCGGCAGGGACACTGCGCGGAAGCAACCGGCCACTTCATGCGCGCCGCAGAGACAGCCCAGCTACCCTCGCAGCGCCGCCAGGCCCGCGGGCTCTACGAAGCCGCGCGGGTTCTCGCGGATGCGCTGCGACGGATCGATCGCATCCACCCGCGCGAGCGTCAGACGGTCCTGAGTGCCGCGTTGACCCTCGAGTGGCCGGCGGGCGCGCGACGGATCCTGGGGCTTCAAGACAAGGAAGTCGGTGGTGGCGATCGAGATCCCGGCCCCGGACCGCGACCGCGGGAGGGCGATGATGTCGCGCTGGATCTACTCGAAAGCTATGAGGCCCTTCAAACGGGGCGACTCGATCAAACCGTGCGACTGATGAAGCAAGCCATCATGACGAAGACGGCCCAAGCGCCGAACGTGACGCGGATGGCGCGGGCGCTCGAAGAACGAGGGCGCCGGCGAGAGGCGGTCGATCTTCTCGAGTTCGCATTACCGCGCCTGGATCAGTCCGACGATATCTACTTCGCGCTGGCCGTGTTGCAGGCCGGTGAACGCTCGACGGGTGAGTCGGCGGCCAATCTGAAGAATGCCTTGCGCGAGGGCTTCGACGACTGGGACCGGCTGCTCAGCCGGCGTCTCCGTCGCCTCGTCAGCCGGGACGATCTTCAGGACTACTGGCAGCAGCCGCGTCTCTGAAGCCGAACCGCGGGACAGCACGATCGAAGACCGGCCCCGCCGTCGGCGCCCGACGATCGGACACCCGTCCCCCGCTTCGGGCGCGCCCGACAGCCCAGGTGGGCGCGGATGCAAGCCGGGCGGGCGCGGACGCAAGCCGGGCGGGCGCGGCCGTCACCGAATCTGCGCCAGATAGGGCTGCAACAGGTCCAGCTGATCGCGAATCTTCTTGCTGGGCGGCATGTCCTCGAACGAGCGCAGGCAGCCATCCCGGCCGAACAGCAGGTGGCTCTTGGCGGCCGTGATCCCATAGGTCTGCTTGAAGCGGGCCTCGGCCGTGTCGATCAGCACCGGTAGGCCAGCCTCCCCGACCATCTCATCCATCTTCACCAGGCGCGTCTTGCTGAGCACGGTCCACACCACGAGATCGGCCCAGTCCGGCTGGGCACGCAGCGATGCGGCCAGGGAGTCGAAGGCAGCGAACTGCTGCCTGAGATCACATCACTTGCTCGGGGCGGTAAACCAGAGCAAGACCGGGTGTCCCCTCTGCTCGGATAGCCGCAGGGTCTGCCCCTTGGTGGGCGAATGCGGATTGTGATCCACCATGGCGAAGTCGGGTGGCGGGCACGCCGGGTTGACCACGATCGGATCCCCGGTGATCGAATCGACCAGGCCGCCGGTATCCCGTACCCACAGGCGTGGCCGATAGGTGCCTGGTTCACCATACCTGTGGCTCACGCGGCCGCGGCCCGTGATCTCCGAATCCCACGTGCCGTCGCCGTCGAAATCCCAGCGCTTCTCGAGCTGTCCGGACAGGTCCCAGTCATCACTCGACAGGCTGGCATCGAAGCGGAAGTAGGTGAGATCGGCCCAGCCTTGGAGGGGACGCACCGTGAAGCTGGCCCGGGGCCCCTCGTTTTCGCTCACCTCACGCTGGCTCTGCTGTGAAGCGCGGCGCTGGCCCTCGGCCAACATCCGCTCGCGGCGGGTCAGCATCCGTTCGCCCGTCCCCGCGGCGTCTTCTTCTTCGCCGGCGCCCCCGGCGTCCGCCCTGGCAACGTCTGCTTCGCCAGCGCCCCCGGCATCCGCCCCCGCAGCTTCCCCGGACACATCCGTCTCAGCTTCAGCTTCGGGAGCGCTTTGGGCCCGAATGTCTTCGGCCTCACCGCCGGCGACGACGGCCGGCCCCTCCTTCTCGTACCCGCCGCTCATCGAGCTGTCGCCGGCGTCGTTGCAGCCCGCCAGGGCCCACAGGCCGATGCCAAGGCAGACCATCCACGGGAGCCCGCTCGACCCCACCGTACCGAATGCCTTCCACATGCTCCTCTTCCCTCCGTAGCCCGGCTTCCAGTTCACTGGGTTACCTCTCGGGCATGAGGCCTGAGCACTTCACCCTGAACACGCCTCTCCGGACACGCATTCCCGGACGCGCATCCCCGGACGCGCATCCCCGGACGCGCATCCCTGAACGCGCATCCCTGAACGCGCATCCCTGAACACGCATCCCTGAACGCGCATCCCTGAACGCGCATCCCTGAACGCGCATCCCTGAACGCTTCTCCTTTAGTGGATGTTCCCCATCCCGGTCAAGTTCCACGCCAATCCCCTGATTTTGCTTCCGTTGCGCCAAGTGGCCGCCATCGGCTATCCTCGCTGTCGTGCCGGCGGCCAGCGGGGCCGGCAGCCGGCGTGAAATCCAAACGGTGTCCAAGAGAATCCCCCGGTAGGCAGGGATTCACGAGCAGGAAGGGACGGCGGATGAAGCCTGGCTACTTCTATGTGACCACCCCGATCTATTACGTCAATGACGTGCCGCACCTCGGTCACGCCTACACGACGATGCTGGCCGACGTCCTGGCTCGCTATCACCGGCTGCTGGACGTGCCGACCCACTTCCTGACCGGCACCGACGAACACGGCCAGAAGGTGCACGATGCCGCCCAGAAGGCGGGCATGACGCCCCAGGAACAGGCCGACAGGACCGTGGTCCGCTTCCTGGAAGCCTGGAAGAAGCTCGAGATCGGCAATGACGACTTCATTCGGACCACCGAAGACCGCCACACCTCGGTCGTTGGGGAGATCTTGCAGGACCTCTATGACCGCGGTGAGATCTACCGCGGCGAGTACGAGGGGTGGTACTGCGTCAGTGAAGAACGCTTCTACACCGAGAAGGAACTGGTCGACGGCAAGAGCCCCGAGGGCAAGCCGGTCGAGCGGATCGTCGAAGCCAACTACTTCTTCAAGATGGGTCAATACCAGCAGTGGCTGATCGATCACATCGAGCGCAACCCCGAGTTCATCCAGCCCGAGTTTCGCCGCAACGAGACGCTGGGATTTCTCAAGAAACCGCTGGGCGACCTGTGCATTTCGCGGCCCAAGACGCGCTTGCCGTGGGGCATCGAGCTGCCGTGGGATCGCGACTACGTTTGCTACGTCTGGTTCGATGCGCTGGTCAACTACATCAGCGCGATCGGCTACCGGCGCGATGATGACCGTTTCAACCGGTGGTGGCCGGTGAGCTACCACCTGATCGGCAAGGACATCCTGACCACCCACACCGTCTACTGGCCCACCATGCTGAAGGCGATGGGCGTCGAGATGCCCAAGGCGATCTTCGCTCACGGCTGGTGGCTCCTGGGTGGCCAGAAGATGTCGAAGTCCGAAGGCAACGTCACCGATCCGATGCAGATCATGGATCTCTATGGCGTCGATGCGCTGCGTTACTACCTGATGGCCGAGATGACGCTCGGGCAGGACGCAACCTTCACGGAAGAGAACTTCGTGAAGCGCTACAACTCGGACCTGGCCAACGATCTGGGCAATCTGTGCAGCCGGGTGCTCAAGATGATCGCCAAGCAGTGCGAGGGCCGCATTCCCGGCGGCGGCCCCGGCACCGCCCAGGAAGAGGCGCTACGCGAGCACGCGCAGGAAGCGGTCCACGTGATGGAGAAGAACCTCTTCGACATGAGCTTGGACCGCGGGATCGCCCGCGTTCTCGAGTCCGTGCGCGAGGCCAATCGCTACTTCGACCGGAACCGGCCATGGGAGCTGGCCAAACAGGGTGACACCGAGGGACTGGGACGCGTGCTCTACCACAGCGCCGAGACGCTGCGCGTCATCTCGGGGCTCCTCTTCCCCGTCATCCCGAGCAAGATGACCCAGCTGCGGCGGATGCTGGGCATGCCCGAGGATGAGATCCATCCCCATCTGGGACGGCTGCGCGAATGGGGCGTGCTGAAGCCGGGCAGCTCGATCGGGGAGGTCGAGGCCCTCTTCCCCCGGATCGACACATCCGTGAAGCCGGCCGCCGCCACCCCCCCACCGGAAGGAGTTATCGTGCTGGAGTACGAAGACTTTGCCAAAGTGGAGTTGCGCATCGCCAAGATCTTGACGGCCGAGCCGGTCCCGAAGGCCGACCGCCTGCTGCGGATGGAGATCAGCCTCGGGGACGAGGAACGCCAGCTCGTAGCGGGCATCGCCGAGCACTACCAGCCCGAAGATCTCGTGGGCAAGCTGATCGTCGTGGTCGCGAATCTGAAGCCGGCCAAGATCCGCGGTGTGGAATCACGCGGAATGCTACTGGCCGCCAGTGCCGGCGATACGGTGAAGCTCCTCACCGTCGACGGAGACCTGCCCCCCGGCAGCAAGATCCGATAGGCTCCGGCATCCGAGCGGTTAGTAGCCGAATCGCTTGAGCGCGCGCTCATCGCGCCGCCACTTCGGGAGCACTTTGACCCGCAGCTCCAGGAAGACCGGCCGGTCCAGGAATGTCTCGATGGCACCGCGTGCGGCTTGCCCGAGGCGTTTGATCGCGGCGCCGCCCTTCCCGATGATGATCCCCTTCTGCGACTCGCTCTCGACGAACACCGTCGCGCGAATCAGATCCTTGCGGCCAGGTGTTTCGTGGAACTCCTCGATGCCCACCTCCGTGCTGTAGGGAACCTCCTCGCGGTACTGCGAGAAGATCGCCTCCCGGATCAGCTCGGCGACGAAGAAGCGTTCGGGATGCTCGGTGAGCTGATCTTCGGGGTAGAACTGCGGGCCCGGGGGCAAGAGAGAGACGACCTCTTCGAGCACCTCGGGGACCCCCGCCCCGGTCAGTGCGCTCGCGGCGTGGAATCCGGCGAAACGGCCCTCGGCCTGGAGGGAATCGATGATCGGGAGGGTCTCGTCCGCGGCCCCGAGCCGGTCGGCCTTGTTCAGGACCACGAGCACCGGTTTCTGACCGCTGACCTCGACCACCCCGGGAGCCATGCGCGGGGCGGTGACGTCGACCAGGTAGAGCACCAGGTCGGCGTCGGCCAGGCTCTCTTGAACCTGTTTCATCATTGCAGCCTGTAAGTCATAACCAGGTTCTAAGATACCGGGCGTATCCAGGAAGATCACCTGGGCGTCCGGCCGGGTCAGGATACCCAACGTCCGCCGCCGCGTGGTCTGCGGCTTGGGGGTCACGATCGCCAGCTTGAAGTCCAGGA
>CAZZIF010000049.1:8719-17364 GCA_964654025.1 uncultured bacterium | reverse complement strand
CCGACCGCGGACGCGCGCCCCGGTCCGGTCTCACGCAGCGCGATCAGGCGAACCCTACTCCAACCGCATCGCAGGCGCACCGGCTGCGGAAGATCCTCCCGCGGCCCTCGCCGCGTCAGTCGAACAGTGACAGGACCGCCTGGGTGTTGTAGACCGCTTGCGACAGCACACTCAACACGCTTTCCTGGAGAATCTGGTACTTGGTCACCTCGATCAGCTCCTCGGCCGAGTCGGCGCTGTAGATGCGGTTGTAGGCCGCCTCGGTATTGGTCTGCATGACCGACAGAACGTTCTCCTTCACGGTGAGACGATTGATCAGTGACCCAATCTCGTTGAGGCCGGAACTCACCACCGAGCGCGCGGCTTCCACTTCCGCCCCATAGGTCTCGTAGTTGGAGCTGTCGATCCGGTCGTCTTCGGCGAGGGCGGCGGTCTCGGTCAAGCCAAGAGAACTCGCATCGAATGACGAGGTCGTCCAGCTCAGCTGGCTCCGGGTGCCGACCTGAAACGTGAAGGTCTCGACCCCGCCCAGTAGTTCGGTGCCGTTGAATGTAACCTCTGCCACCGTCTCATCGATCTCCGCGAGCGTATCGATCAGCGTCTGCGTGACCGCGGCACGTTCTTCATCGCCGAGAGTGTCGCTGGCCGCCGAGGTGATCTCTTCACTCATCGTCGTCAGCATCTCGTTGATCTCGAGCAATGCCCCCTCCGCAACCGCCAGCAGGTTCTTCGCCTGTCCGGCATTGTCGGCCAGCGTCGAGTAGACGCGGTACTGCGCATTCAACTTCGTCGCCATCGTCAAACCGGCGGGATCATCAGCGGCGCTGTTGATGCGCGCCCCGGTCGCCAGACGAAGTTGGTGGGTCGCCAGGTGCGTGTTGACCTGCCGCAGGGTGGTCAGAAGCTGCGTGGCCTGGACATTGGTTCGAATGCGCGTGAAGTCGCCCGGCTCCATGGTTCACTCCTCAAGAAGGCTGCCATCGCTCAGAAAGGGCCTGGATGATCGTCGCAGCGAGCATGCCACGGCCGCATCCAGAGCGGCGGAAGGGGGATTCGGCAGGACCGCAGGCCGGGGCACGATCGTAACTGTTCCACAAGCCAATATATGTCAGGAAGTTCCAGGATGGCGCATTCAAGCCAGTCAGCTGTGCGTCACACCATTCGCCCGGGGGCCCAAGTCTAGCATTCGTGCACTTTGCGCGATGGGGGCAACCGCAGGAGCGAAATCCTCTCCGTAGGAAACGGACGCACAGCAAACGGCGAGAGGAATCGAGCCACCTCCCCTCGCCATAGAAAGCCGCTTCCGGCATGGTGACGCCACCATGCCGGGTCAGCTGTTTTCCGGCCGAGCTGCCGACTCCATCCCCCGCCGTCAGCTCACCTTCACAAGCCCCAACCAGTCACCCAACAGGAACTGGATCCGTCCGATCAGAAGCGAGATCCGCGCCATGACCGTGAAGCCGAACTGCGCGCCGAAGGCAATCATGATGATCCAGATGCCGAACTTGGCCGTCCCGCCGAAGACACCCTTATGCTCGACCGAGAAGAAGAAGTAGAAGAGTGCCGAGAAGACCATCACGACGATCAAGAGGTTCTGGATGCCATCCCAGGAACTGAAGCTCACCGGGACGATCGTGTGCTCGATCTGGCGCACCACGTAGGCCAGGATCGTCGGGCTGAGGGCCGCCCCCGAGGCGATCCCCATGTAGAAGGCCAGTGGGTACCGGCTGATCCAGGTCCAGCGCCGGGTAAGCCGCAAGTACATCAAGAGTCCCAGAAGAGCGGGAATGATGAGCAGGAACTGGCCATCCTTGAACAGGGGGTCCACCAGTGTCCGGCGCAAACTCGTTTCGATCAGAATCACCGTGAAGTAACCGGCCGACAACCCCACTGCCAGCGACTCCGCCGCCTTGTAAAGTGGGTTGTCCTTCCACAAGAAGGAAAAGATGGCCAGCGTGAAGATCGCTGCTATCGTGTTGGCAATGAATTCACCGCTCATGATCCCCTCCTCCCTTCGTCGGCCTCGCGGTTCTTGCGCGCCCGTTCGGCGAAGAAACCGACGTTGCCCACCACGATGAACGCGATAATCAGCAAGTGCTCGATCGACTGCACATCCATGCCCCGCAGAGGCCCATCGGTATACCGCATATCGTTCGCCTTCATCATCTCCTGGTACTCGGCTGCACCCTTCAGGCCCGGCAAGAGACCGACAATCTGGCGGGCGTTCCAGAAGGCGTAGTACTGCGCAGCCTGGACCGCCGTCACCGCCAGGGCCACATCACATCCATAGCGCTCCTTGGCATAGGTGACCCAGCTCTCGGCCACCCAGCCGGCGGCGACCGACACAACGAGGTTGATGTCGTCGTAATTCTGCTTGTTCTTCATGAGCGGGATCTCATCGAGCGGCGTTCCGTAGTAGTCCTGCGGAAAGGGAATGCGGAAGTTTTGGCCGATCGACATGATCACGATCGCTGGGTAGGGCTGATAGCCCAGATAGCAATAGTCGACGCCGTCCTGCTTGTCGTACTCGTTCGCTACGATCTCGATCATCTCCTGCGCCATGCCCGGCGCGTTCTGACTGAGCGCAGTGATCAGCACATTGATGTCGCGTTCGAAACAATGACGCAGCACCCCGTAAGCCTGGGGAGCGTTCTCGCCCACGGTCTGGGGATCGTAGTCGATCGCCAGCAGCACCGTGTCGCCGGGCTTGAGATCTTCGATGTAGTGGAAAAGCCCCTCGACCTCCCTGGAGGTAGGAATCGGCAACTCCATCGGAGTGAACATCGGGATGATCGCTCCCAGGGCAATGAGCAGATAGAGCCATCGCCGGTCGAGGCTGTTGATGCGTTCAAGAGCCTTCATCTTGCCACCTTCCTTTCCGATGTGCCCTAATCACGCCCCATGTAAGCGCGCTCGATCCCAAAGACGATCTTCAGGGCCATGGCAACGCCACCGAGTCCGATCCCCAGCAGAATGGCCCGGAACCCTGCCATGTTCGGAACCTCCATGATCCAGGACTTGAGCGGCGCCAGCTTGGCGCCCACCGGCACCTGGCCGAGCATGACGATGATGGCCGTGACGAGGATTGTCGTGGCCATCGCATTGCGCGCCTTGAAGGCGCGAAATGCCGCCGAGGCGATGTAGAACGCCAGTAGGGAGAACATCGTCGCGTAGATCGGCAGCAGTACGTTTTGGAACAAGTACTGGAATGGATTGTGGGTACTGCGGTAGTCGCCGCCGAAGCCAGCCACCAGCATGACCACCATGCCCAGCAACGTGATCAGGGCATACGGCCAGCCCTCGGCCTTGCGCCGAACCTTGATCCAATTCACCTGCGTCAGGCTCACCAGCCCCAACCCCACCGCCAGCACACCGATGATCTGCAACCAGCTCATCAGGAACTCGCGAACGTTCGCGATGGATTGGTGCGGTACGAAGTCGCTCAGCGCCATCACCACGCCGGTCACGAAGACAATGACCAGGGGGACCTCCCGTTTCATCTTCTATCCTCCTTCGATCGGTCTTCGCGCGTTGCGCGCCGCATGCCCGGAAACCGCGCGGCGCGCCCGCGGCAACCGGCTACATGCTTACCGAAATCCAGTCACGCAACAGGGGTATCTCCAGACTGATCAGTACCGTGCCCAAGAGGAGCCACAGCATCGCCAGGCCCTTCAGAATGTCCTGGGCCTTGAGCGCGCCCAACAGCAGCGGTTCGCGCGCGAGGTACGCCGAGGCAGCGTAGAGCTCTTCGCCGATCAGCGTGTAATCGCAGGCCGTGACGAAGAACGGCAACTGGCTGGCTTCGTCGGTGCCAGCGATCTGAATGGAGCCGGCCAGGTTGCCGGTCTCGGCCAAGATCAGCGATTCCGCGTAGAACTTACCGAGGTAGAAATTCGTCGCCGTCTTCTCACGGAGCATGATGCCATTGACCGCGGCCACGTAGGCGAACTGGGCATGGGTGACGAAGAAGATGTCATTCTCGTTGTAGAGATCCGGCCGTCCGGCATCCATGTACGACTGGCGCACTGTCTCCTGCGCGACGGCCATGACGATCGGATCATAGTTCGGCACGATCAGACGGGACTGATACTGGGCGATCTTGCGCGCAACCCGGGAGAGAATCGAGTAGCTCGCGATCGTCGAGATCTCGGCCGCCGTGCCCAGCCCCAGCACGTAGAGAATCGGCCGCCCCATCTCGGTAGCCCGTCCCACCGCCTCGTCCACAGCGTCCATGCCGGCGATCGGGCGCACGTAGATATCGTCCGCCCGCTTGCGCGCTTTCTGGACATAGAAGAGCACCAGTGCGGAGAAGATGAGCAACACCGCCAGGATGGGCGTCTTTCCCTTGTGATAGAACTGGGGCCTCGCCGAACCCGGATTCGACACGGCCGACTCCCCATCTCCCTCCGGCCCGGTCGCATGGACCTTATAGAAGTACTCGGTATTGTTCTCGACCCGGTGGACCACTTCCCCGGCATCGATCCTACGCCTATCGACATAGGCATACGTGCCGGCCGGCACCTCGCCCAACAGTCCCCAGGGACCCGCGGGTTTTTCGGATCTATAAATCTCATAAACAGTTACGTTGTTTGCGCCACCCCCATCGTCGGGTGAAGCATTCCAGGTAACGGTAATGCTGCTACCGGCATCGTTGGGCGTATCCGCCGCCTGGACATCGGCCGGCGGCCGCGGGGGATCCGCACCCGCCGCGGGCAGCCCGACGATCATCGCCAGGAGCAGGCACCGCATGGCTGAGCGTGCATTCATAGGCTTGTGCCTCCCATGAAGGTGGTCCCATTTGCAGCTATCATTGGGTCTTTGTCGGCGCGGGCAGAGTACCAAAGCAGCCTAGTGGGTCAAGGAAGTTGCGCGGCCGGATTCGTCTCGGCTAGTGTCACGGCCTACTGCGTCGACGCCGGCCGGCACAAGATGCACGGGCACGTCCCTTCTGGGCCGGCAGGCCGCTACCCGCTTCTTCTGAGCACCTCCACGGGCTGCGCCGGCAGCAGCGATATACTGCTCGCGCGGTAGAGAAGCTTCCACAACCACGCCGGCTTTCCGGGGCTTCCCGGGACTTCCCGGACTTCTCGGGGCATTCCGGGAAGCCCCGGCCATCACGTTCAGTTGATCCCAAATCACCCCCGGCGTATCCTGAGCCGTCCCCCTGCGATTCGATCCAAGCTTGAGGAGGAGATCCGGATGCGTGCTCGACTGCGCTGTCTCGTGCCGGCCCGCGGCGTCGTCACCCCTGTCGCCCTCACCGCCCCCGTTGCACTCGCCGCACTCGTCGCCCTCGTCGCGGCCGGTGTCGTTCCCGATCCCGCGGCGGCCGCACCCGAGACGGGTCTCGATGCCCCGTTCTGCGCTGATCTTCAAGCGATGCGCTTGAGCGGTGCGCAGAAGGCGCTGGCCGACATCATCGCCACCACGAGCGTCCAGGACATCGCCCTCAACCGGGAGCGATACCTTCAGCACCGGCCACTGATCAATCATCGGATCGATACCGGATCGATCACCCACCAGCGTGGTTCCGGCCGGTGCTGGATGTTCGCGGGCTTCAACGTCCTGCGCTCCGAGGTGATCAGCAAGCACGACCTCAAGGACTTCGAGTTCTCCGAGAACTATCTGATGTTCTGGGACAAGATGGAGAAGGCGAACGTCTTCCTCGAAGAGATGATCGCTCGCGCGGGCGATCCTCTCGATGACCGGCGCCTCTCGATCGTGCTCGATAGCCCGCTCGGTGACGGAGGCTGGTGGAGCTACTTCGTCGACCTTGCCACCAAGTACGGGGTGGTGCCGAAGGAGATCATGCCCGAGACCCACAACAGTTCATCGACCGGGGGCATGAATAGGGTCCTCGAGCTGAAACTGGTGGAGATGGGACTCGATCTGCGCCAGAAGACGCGCGACGGGGCCTCGCGCGCCACGCTGACCGATGCAAAGAAAGCCCACTTGCGCGAGTTCTATCGCCTGCTGGCCTATCACCTGGGCAGCCCACCGACCGAGTTCACCTGGCGGTACGAGACCGAGCAGGATAGCACGAAGCTGACGACCTATCCCCGCCCTCTCACCCCGAAGACCTTCTTCGAGGAGATCGTGGCCATCGATCTACAGCCCTACCGGGCGCTGTTTCACTATCCGGGCAAGGCGTTCGATCAAACCTACAGCCTGGAGCTGAGCCGCAATATCTACGATCGCCCTGATTTCACGCTGATCAACGTCCCGATCGACACCCTGAAAGCCTGTGCGCTGGCCTCGGTCCTCGACTCCTCCGCCGTCTGGTTCGCTTGCGACGTCGGCAAGGAGAACTACGGCAAGGACGGCATCTTCGCCCTCGGCATCTACAACTACGGGGAGATCTACGACACGAGCTTCGATTTGCCCAAGCGCGACCTGATTCAGATGGGGCAGATCACCCCGAACCACGCCATGGTCTTTGTCGGTGTCGATACGCTCTCGACGCTCGAAGGACCCCATGCCTCGAAGTGGCTCGTCGAAAACAGCTGGGGCTCCGACGCCGGAGACGACGGGATGTGGTACATGTACGATGACTGGTTCGACCAGTACCTCTTCGGCGTCATCGTTCACGAGAAGTATCTCTCCCCGCGTCTTCGCAAACTGAGCCGCCAGCCGCCCACGATTCTGCCCCCCTGGGATCCGATGTACGGGCTGACCGGGCTGGACTGAGGACAAAGGACCTGGGACGCGGGACCTTGCACACCGAAGATGGCACCCAGGAGCTGGCAAACAGAAGCTGGCAAACAGAAGCTGGCACACAGAAGCTGGTACACAGAAGCTGGTACACAGGCCCTCGGGGCCGACCGCTCGGTCCTCAAGCTGAGCTACTGGGTGCCAGCCTAGGCGGCACCACGCGGTCGCGCTCGATCATGAGTCCCTCGTGCTGCAACAGCCAACGTTTCGCGTCCAGCCCACCGCCGTAGCCGGTCAGGCGGCCGCCGGTCCCCACCACGCGGTGACAGGGCACGATGATCGAGATCGGATTGGCGCCGTTCGCGGCACCCACCGCACGAACGGCGTTGGGCCGACCCACACGGGCGGCGACCTCCTTGTAGGTCGAGAAGGCCCCGAACGGAAGCGTCCGCAACACGGCCCAAACCTCCCGCTGAAACGCGCTGCCGGACGGATGCAACGGCACCCCGAACCTGTGGCGCGCTCCGGCGAAATACTCCTGCAGCTCACGCTGCGCCCGTTCGAGCACCGCCCGTGCGGCGACCAGATCCGGCGCCGTCGCGCGGGGCAGCGAGTCGAGGTTCCCGGTCTCGGATGGGGCGTTCGGGCTTCTCCAGTAGAGCAGGTGGGTCAGTCCCTCCCGGCCGGCTCTCAGGAGCAGGGGGCCGACGGGACTCTGAACCACCAGTTCGGCTTGACCTTCATACATGTCGTGATTGGCTCTCATTGCTGTCGTCCTCCTCTCTCGAGAAGGGGTCATAGCCGATTGGCGGCCACCGATCCTCCTCGCTAGCGTGTCCATCTTACGACACCGGAGGGCATCAGCGACAGGACCCGAAACAAGCTTCGCCGCGTGGTCCCAAGAAAAGGGCTGGACCGGAAGATCCCGTTCGGGGCACTCTCTGGCGCATGGCGCTACTGGATATCGTCTTACCGGTTTTCCTGGTCATCGGACTGGGCTATGCCTTGCGCCGCTTGGAGGTCGTGACACCGGCCACCAATACCGCTCTCTCGCGCCTGGTGTTCTATGTGGCTTCGCCCTGCCTGCTCCTGCGTTCGATTTCCCAGACCGAGCTCGACTGGGCCGAAAGCGCCCGCATGCTGGGCGTCGTCGGCGGACTGACCGTTCTCTCAGCCTTCGCGGTGTACCTGGCCGCCCGGTGGATGCATCCCAGCCGGCGCGGCGTGTTCGCCCAGGGCGCCATCCGCAGCAATACGGTCTTCGTAGGCCTGCCGGTCGTTCTGAACGCCTTCGGCGAGCCGGGTGTGGCGCAGGCCGGCATCTTGATCGCATTCTTCGTCGTGATGGAGAACCCTCTCTCGGTGTTGCTGCTGACCCTTCCCCATCAGCAGGCCGAGCGCAGCAGTGCCGCCGTTTGGTTGCAGACCGGCCGCCGTCTGGTGACCAACCCGCTCGTGATCGGCTCGGGCGGTGGGATCCTGCTCTCACTCTTCTCGGTCGATCTTCCCACCAGCCTCTCACGTAGCTTGGGGCTCGTTGGCCAGACCGCCGCGCCCCTGGGGCTACTGTGCGTGGGCGCCGGCCTGGACTTCCGCCAGCTTCGCGCGGAATGGCCCGCCACGGCCGGGGCGGCGATCATCAAACTCGTCATCTACCCCACCCTCATCCTGCTCCTGCTGCGAGCCGCGGGACTCACCGGACTCGCCCTCAGCGTACCGGTCCTCATCTGCGCCTGTCCTACCGCGGTCATCAGCTACGTCATGGCGCGGGAGATGCGCGGCGACGAGCAGTTAGCCGCAGCCATCGTCATCGGCACCACCGTCACCGCGCTGGTCACCCTGGTCGGATGGCTGCTCATCCTACGGTGATGTGTTAGAATGCCTCCAGGAGTCCTGGACGTCCAGACACCTCGAGGCAGACCCCGGACGAAGCTGGCCCCGGTCTCATGGGCCATGTCTCGTTCGTATTCAGGCTTCTTCCCTTCACGGGGGCT
>CAZZIF010000049.1:0-8619 GCA_964654025.1 uncultured bacterium | reverse complement strand
CGGTCTCATGGGCCATGTCTCGTTCGTATTCAGGCTTCTTCCCTTCACGGGGGCTCATCATGCGCCACACCATGCGCCACATCATGCGCCACATCATGCGCCACATCACGCGCCACATCATGCCCCACACCATGCGCCACATCCTTGCCGCCACCCTTGCGCTCCTTCTCTGGTTGCCTTCGGCCTCGGCCTACTGGAACCCCGACCCCGGGGTCCATGTGCCGGTCAGCACGGCTTCCGGGGAGAAGTACGACACCTTCACCGTCACCGACGGGCTCGGCGGCGCCATCATCGCCTGGGAAGATGAGCGCGGCGGAGACAGCGACATCTATGTCCAACGCGTCAATGCGCGCGGTGAAGCGCTGTGGCAGGCTGACGGGGTTCCGGTCTGCACCGCGCCGAATGACCAGTACATCTTCCACTCGTCGACCGGGACCACCGGCTTCACCCCGATCGTGCCCGACGGCCAGGGCGGGGCCTACATCGCTTGGCAAGACGCTCGCTTCTTCGGCGCGCGACAGAACGACATCTACTGCCAGCGCGTGAACGCGGACGGGGAGCCGCTCTTCACTCCCAACGGATTGCCGATCGCCACCGGCACCGGCATGGAAGACCAGCCCACTCTTTGCGCGGATGGCGAGGGCGGTATCTTCGTGATCTGGCAGGACAAGAACAATGACCCGGTGTTCTATGACCTCTGGGGCCAGCACGTCTCTGCCGCGGGCGAACGCCTGTGGAATGGCGGCACCCCCCGGCCACTGGTCGAAGCCGGCTGGGACCAGGACGCGCCCACGGCGTGCCCCGACGGCAGCGGGGGATTCTTCCTGGCCTGGACTGACAGCCGGGCGAATCTGAACGACATCTTCGCCGGACGGTTCGACAGCGGCGGCTATCCTCTCTGGACCCCTGGCGGGGTTCCCGTCTTCCAGAACGGCAACGGACAGGACGCGATTGTCATCCAGTCGGCGGCCGATGGGCATCCCCTGCTCGCATGGGTGGATCGTCGCACCGGGTCCCCGGACATCTACGCCCAGAAGCTCGATGCCGCCGATGGATCCCCGCTTTGGAGCGCGGCCGGTGTGGCGGTGTGCGGCGCGCCGAACTCGCAATACCGTCCCGCACTGGCTCCGGATGCCGGCGGAGGCGCCTACGTCGCCTGGTTCGACTACCGAAACGCTCCCAGCGGCCCGCCGTGGAATCTCGACATCTTCGCCAGCCGCCTCTTGCATGACGGCACGCTCGCGCCCGGCTGGCCAACCAACGGACTGGCCGTCTGCGGCGCCCCCGACGCACAGCGCGACGTGGACGTGTGCGCCGACTGGGACGGCGGGCTGTTCTTGGCGTGGGAAGACAATCGCGCCGGGACCGGGCACGAGGATATCTACGCCCAGCAGGTCGACGCTTCCGGCAACCTGCTGCTGGAAGCCGACGGCCGCCTCATCGCTTCGGCACCCAATAACCAGAAGCGGCCCGATCTAGTCGCCGGCGCCGGGGGCGTGATCCTGGCCTGGCCCGATGATCGCGACCACATCTACGAGCAGGATGTCTACGCCGACCGGCTCCTGCCCCACGAAGATCCCGTCTGCAGCGTGAGCCGGCTTCAGGTCGATTTCGGTGATGTGACCGGGATCGTCAGCCTGGACCTGGTCATCGGCAATGTGGGTGAATCCCCATTCAGCATCGAGGACCTGACCCTGACCGAGGGGGATCAAGGCTTCTCCGTGATTCCCGCCGCGACCCCGCCCGTGGACCTGCCCCCGTCGGATGTGCTCATTGTCCAGGTGCGGTTCGATCCGGCGGAAGCTCCCTTTTGGGACCCACCGCTGGCCGACACCCTCGAGATCTGGCATGACGCTCCCCGGCTCGCCTGGCGTCCCGACACCGTTTCGCCGATCCTGATTCCCTTGTCGGCCTCCGCCGCCGCAATGGATATCGGTCGGCCGCAACGGCACCACCCCTCCTGGCGGCTGCGCTGCTATCCGTCGAGCGGGTTCAGTAGCCTGCGCATCGAACTCCTGCCGGAGGCCAGCTCTGTTCAGGCGGGGACACCCCACACCGGGATGGAAATGGCGTCCACCGGGATGGGGATCTCGCCCACTGGGATGGGGATCTCGCCCACCGGGATGGGGATCTCGCCCACCGGGATGGAGATCTCGCCCACCGGGATGGAGATCTCGTCCACCGGGATGGGCATGACGCAGGGTTGGTTCGAGATTCTCGATCCGTCCGGACGCATTGTACGTCGCCTCCCCAGCGGGCCGGTCGGTCCCGAGGGAGTTCGGATCATCTGGTACGGTGAGGACAGTCGCGGCCGCCCCGCCCCGAGCGGCATCTATCTCCTGCGCTGGCGCGCAGTGCAGGAGCCGATCGGCGACGTGCCCGTACCGGCCCGTCGGTTTCTGTGGAGCCGGTAGAGCCACAAGAACCGCTCGAGCCGGCCGGGTGCCCGGAGGTCACGAGAACGGAGCTTGATTTATTCGCTCCGATCGACCTTACTAGGCACCTGGGCCCCATGCGAACCCGTGTGTCCCGCCTGTCGGGGCTCCAGCGTCTCGACGATCCAAGACACGAGTATTCAAGAGGATAGGAACAGCTCAACCCATGGCATCCATCGGCACCGGCATTCTCGCGTTCACGAATCGCGGTGAGGGCATTCTGCGCGACCCCGCGAACTCCTTCCGGCCGTCCCCCAAGGACGTTCGTGTCCCGCGTCAGCTCATCCAGAAGCACCGTCTCTGCGAGGGCGCCCGCCTCGAAGGTCCAACCCGCACCGGCCGTCACGGACCGGAGCTTCGCGAGGTCGACACGGTTGCCGGCTTGCCACCCAAAGAGTTCGCCCAGCGCCCCACCCTCGAGAAGCTGACCGCCGTCGACCCCACCGAGAGATTCCATCTCGCTGCGACCAACAAGCTCACCATGCGGGTCGTCGACCTGATTGCCCCAATCGGACGTGGCACCCGTGGGCTCATCGTCGCGCCACCGAAAGCAGGCAAGACCATCTTGCTCATGGATCTCGCTCACGCGATACGCCACGATGACCCCACGGTCCGCATCATCTGCCTGCTGATCGATGAACGGCCCGAGGAAGTCACCCACTTCCGCCGCAGCGTCGACGCAGAGGTGCTGGCCAGCTCGAAGGACCACAGTCCGGCCGATCATGTCAACCTCGCCCGTCTGACGCTCGCCCATCTTCGTACCGAACTCGAGTGCGGCCGCCATTTGGTCGTCCTCGTCGACAGCCTCACGCGCATGGGCCGTGCCTTC
Organism: uncultured bacterium; assembly: GCA_964654025.1. GTDB lineage: Bacteria > Eisenbacteria > RBG-16-71-46 > CAIMUX01 > WJJG01 > CAYQJL01. Next base: position 5,355 of record CAZZIF010000049.1, on the reverse strand, counting down.
AATGTCGTCGGCTCCGGCACCCGCCGCACGATGTCGGGCGGTCTCGAGGCCGGCGTCATGGAAGTGCCGCGGCGGTTCTTCGGCCTGGCTCGCGCGATCGAAGGCGGGGGGTCGGTGACCATCATCGCAACCGCTCTCGTCGACACCGGATCCCGCATGGACGAATTGATCTTCCAGGAATTCAAGGGTACGGGGAACAGCGAGGTCGTACTGGATCGCTCCCTGGCGGAGTCACGTATCTTCCCCGCCATCGACGTCACCACATCGGGCACCCGCAAGGAAGCGCTCCTGTACGATCCCGACGAGGAACGGCGGGTCTGGATGATCCGCAAAGCGCTCGCCGGCCGCAAGCCCGCCAACGCCATGCAGGCCCTGATCCGGTCCCTCGAGCAGTTTCCTTCCAACCAGGCCCTGCTCGAGACGATCGCGCTCGACTAGCGCACAACAAGCACTGGGGCCTGCGAGGACTGCTCTCCCACCCGGTACCGGCAGAAGTAGAGCCCGCTGGGCACTGGCCGCCCCGAATCCGACCGGCCGTCCCACGACAAGCCCGCGGCAGGCCTTTCCTGACTTCCGTCGAGAAGTGATCTCACCACCCGGCCGCTGGAATCAAGGATCGTCACGGCCTCAATCAGATGCCCCGACACTCCCGCAACGCCTACGCCCGGCGACGCCATAACGATACGAGCCGCCTGCGTCATGGGGTTTGGAAAAATCCGGGGCCGCGGCAGCCCAGAGCCGTCCAGCACGCCGGGCTCCGTCCAGGTCACACCGGAGTTATCCTGAATGGGATCGAAGTCGACGATCCCGTAGGTGGGGTCGTCATGGCCGTCGAAGATCGTCTCGGCGATGATCTCGTAGTCTTCGCTGTCCCAGCGGTTGTTCTCTGCCTTGATGTCCGCCACCGAATTGCTGTAGACGCTCCAGGTGTTGCCCAACGGATCAACATTGTCATGCATGTAGTTGTTGCCGTCATCCGTTGGATCCGCATTGCCCAAGTCGCCGAGATTGACTGTCGCCCCCTCCACCACGTAGAACGCCGTGAAGTTGCCCGTGAGGGTGTTGCCCGTGACGACCGCGGTAGCCGATCCGCCATAAAGCATCACACCCGCGCCCGAGTTCGGATCTCCTTCCACGAAGTTGAAGCGGATCTGATTGTCCCGCAACTCACCTGTCGAATAGAGCAGGTAGACGCCGGTCAGATTGTACTCGATCACATTGTTCACGATGGTGGGACTCACATTGCCGGCCCCGGTGAGGTCGAATCCGGTGATTCCTTGCCATACGTTGTGATGGATCCAACAGCCCGAGATCAGGGGAGCAGAACTCCCCCCACTGCTCTGGTTGCTGATCTGAATCGCCCCGCGGGGGGATTCATCCAGCGCACAACGCGTGATCTCGCAACCGTTGATTTCGACTTCGTCGTTCTCGCTCACGAGGATCCCATGCCGCTGATTGTCATGGATGTAGCAGTCGGTGATGACTACCGGCGGCGGAGAGGAATTCCCGATCGCAAAGATGTCGACCGCCGTTTCGTGGAGTCCAAGCCGGCAATGCTCGATCGTCACCGGGGAATCAATGGAGTTGATGCCCCGCTCCGCGCCCGTGATCACACAGTAGGCGAAGTGACTCGGTGCGACCTCGTTCTCCAGCCGCAACCGGTCCCACGGCACCTCTCCGCGAACCCGAATCGAGTCCCCCGGCGCCCCAACCGCCTGCATCGTCCCCAGGGCAGTGAGCCGGTAGTTCCCCGCAAAGACGACCTCAACCCCCGCCTCGATGCTGAGCTCCTCGCCCGCCGGCACCGTGATGTCTCCGAGGATGACATACGGAGACCCGGCGAGACTCCAGACTCCCGAGACGTTTCCGGGGGGAATGTCCGTGGCAGAGGCGACACTTCCAAGGCAGCAACACACCAAACCGATAAGATGCAAACGCACGCGATGATACTGCATGGCAACCTTCCTTTTGCTCGCCGCCGCCAGATCGGAGGAGCCAAATTGCGCAGTTGCAGGCGGACCTTCAGCGGCGGCACCCCTCGCGCGTACTCGCCCGTATGGGCTCGCCGAGGGGATACGCGACACCGGGCATCCGTGGGATAGTCTAGCTCATGGGTGAATACGAAGGGAACCGTTTCCGGCTACGTCGATGTCTGGACGGCCTCGGACGGCTCGGCATCATGCCGGTGGGGATCCTCAAGATCGCGAAGGAGCTCTTGGCGTGCGGCCGCATCTCCATGCTTGCGGCTGAACTGAAGTGCACGGGCGACCATGTGCCGCAGCTCGCGGACATTCCCGGGCCACCGCTCTCGCGACAGCCGCCCGACAATGGCTCGGTTGAAGACCGCCGGCCACGCACCTGCAACCCCGCCTTCCCGCAACCACAAGGACTCGATGAGCAGTTCAAGATCCTCCAAGCGTTCCCGCAAGGCTGGAAGCCGCACCCGCAGACCGGAAAGCCGGTTGAGCAGGTCCGCCCTGAAAGCTCCGTCCTTCACCATCGTCTTCAAGTCTCGACAGGTTGCGGCAATGACCCGAGCTTCAACCCGCTTACTCTCCGTCGACCCAACTGGACGCACCTCACCTGAATCCAGAAACCGCAGCAGATACCCCTGCGCATCCAGATCCAGGTCCGCGATCTCATCCAGGAAGATCGTCCCCCCGCGAGCCCTCACTACCAACCCTTCCCGGGTTTCGACCGCGCCGGTGTAGGCCCCTTTCACCGCGCCAAACAACTCGGCCACGAACAGCTCTCGGGAGGCTGCCGCGCAGTTGACGGGGACATACCTCCCACCATGGCCACTCAGGTCATGAATCCCCTGAGCTACGAGGTCTTTTCCTGTACCACTCTCACCCAGTATTAGGACCGGCAAGTTCGCGGACGCGTACGTCTCGGCGCTATGCAAGACCTGCCTAAGCATGGACGAGCGTGTCGTGAGACCCAACTTGCCCCACAGCTCGTAGCTCTCTCGCCTTGCAACTTCACACGAAACGCTGGTTGCGCCCATAGCGTCAAACGGATCTGTGGTCTTACATGCCTTCAAGGCTAGGTCCTTCGTCTGTCCCGATCTCCGCTCCATCCACCCAAGTGGTCCGAACACCGGATGATTCATCGCGAATTGGGCGCTTTCTCTCGCCCCATGCATCCGGTCCAGTTGCTCGCGAATCGCCTGTTTCGCCTTTTCACCGTCTCTAGTTCCAATCATGGTCAGCCACGCAGACACCAATGCCCTGTCCAGAACTTCGCAGTTCTCGTCAAGCAGTTGCTTCGCGGCCCGCAACACCTTAGACGCTCGTCCACGAGAACCCCGATGGAAATGTGCAATGCCGAGAATCACGAGGCCCAGCGCCTGTTCCCATCGCAATCCTTGCCGGCCTGCATCGCCCACTGCCTTCCTCGCCACAGCAATGGCTCTTGACCCCTGCCCCGTTACAAGCAGAAGCCTCGCCTCTTGAAGATTGATCTGAACCCGCAAGTCCGCGGGTTCGCCAAGCGAGACAGATCGCCGCCTGGCAAGATGCAACGCGACGCGTGCACGTTCCGGCCGCAAGGCCACCACGGCCAAGTATGTCAGGTACTCCAGAGCAAGGGTTTCCTCTCTCGGCAGCACGAGCCTTTGCGCGCTTCGCAAAGCGGTCAGCAATCCCTTCCGCGCTTGCTGAATGCGACCCAAGCGAATCTGACAATAGCCCTGGCCAAGTAGAGCTCGGAGCGCCGTACCTTGCCGCCCGTCTCTCAACGCCAGCCGCAAGGCTTTCGAGAAATGCGAGAGTGCATCCTCGATCTCCCCGCACGCCACGTAAGAGCTTCCCAGGTTCAGCGAAACGACTGTCGCTGCACCGCCATCACCAATGCGCAGGTAGGATGATCGCGCTTTCTCGTGCAGCGTGATCGATTCTCGAATCCTCCCTCTTCGACGCGCGATGACTGCCAAGAGCACGTAGGCGTCACCCAGCTGACCGTCATTGTGCCCGTCCACAGCATACCTCGCCGCAGTCAATGCACGATCCTCGGCCTCAAAGAGATCATTGCGAAACAGGTACAATCGGCTCCAAAGTAGTTCCCGTTTACAAACAAACCAAGCGTCTACGTCATTCTCGCCAATCGTATCTGCATCTCGAAGCGAACCCTCTGTCGCATCGTAGCGTCCTCGCGCCAGATCTTCGGTCGCGAAACACAGCGCAATCGCCATTCTAGCCCGCGGCGCAATTGGGAACCTATCCTCAACAGTCTTTCGGATCCTCGTCGTGCCTTCTTCTGCAGGATCAAGCTTCCCCAGCCGACGCCAAACCATCACCAGTAGTGCAGCCGTCTCAATGCACTCAGCCGGAAGATTGTTCAACTTCCACATATGAGTCACATATGGCAGGATCCTAGCCTCAGCTGACTCCCATGCATTAGCTTCAACATACACTAACGCACGTTGCACTATCTGATGCCAATCAGTCTTCACGGGTCACCTGTCGCTCAATAAGAGGAACATGACTGCACTGCCCCTTCAACTCACCAAGCTCAAGTTGTCCCCAGCAGGAAGCAGAATGGGTGTTCGACTGACTTCATGGGTTAAGCTTGCGTGGTCTTGTAGCAAGCCTTGACCTCTCAACTCTACCTGTCTGAGCACACCCAAATCGCCTGGGACAATCCCCCACCACACCGCACACTGATCAGGAATCTCCTCGGGCAACCCGTCAATGTCGGTCTGGCTAGGCGCCTTGTCGAGGGGAAGGGGCTTCGCGCCCGCCTGCCCACTTAGAAGCGCCGACAAAAGGAGAAGAAGCAACCAGAGTACTAACCTTCGGATTGTCATCTGCCACTCCCATTCAAGGCATCTGATCTCACTCTCTAGGCAATGCATCACCCACAATGATCACAGGATCTGCCATTGATTCGGGTTGAGAACCAGTCGTCCCCCCCCCAACGACCATGGCCGCTTCATTTAGCAGCGACCCTGCCGTCACAATCACAGCAGCGCCTGCCCGTAAGAATACGACATCGTCTGCTCTGTTGATGTCGTAGTCGATCACAGCAGCCTGACAAAACCGACCGTCTTGATCGTAGATATCGTAGTAGAGCCGATCGCCAGAGCCCGAACCATACCAGCCATGACTTGTCTCAACCCACAGCGAGCCGTCTGTCCATACGGTGACGCTGTGAACACTACGGTCGTACGGTGACAGAGTGATCACAGCGTCGTCATACCTCCGATACAAATCTTTCCAGTACCGTCCTATCGATTCTGCCGTTTCACGATCTCGTGTCCACGGTGCAAGATCGCGTTCGACAATCAGGTCCGTCTGTCCATCTGGAGTGCATCGCGCAAACCTGTATTCAGAATAGTCCAGTGCATAGAATCCT
>CAZZIF010000048.1:14658-17860 GCA_964654025.1 uncultured bacterium | reverse complement strand
ACGGCGGCTCATCTCGAGATCTTCGAGCGCACGGGCGCGGAGCCGACCGCGCGGTTCGATCTGACCGTCACCCCTAGCCTGGAGGTGGCCCCGGAGAATCGCCAACCGGACCTCGTGCGGGTGCAGCTCGAACCCGGCGTTCTGCAATACCTGCTGCATGGGGTGAAGCCCGGCGATCCGGTCCGCGAGCGGCGTCTCGACGAGCTCGACGGCGACGAGGAATTCATCGACGCACTGCGGGCCTTGGGCATTACGCGGATGCGCAAGATCATGCCGCGCTACGCGGAGGACGACAGCGTCCACTGGGATCCGCGCTACCTTCGGGAGATCCACTATCCGGGCCGGCAATTGCGCCAGTACGTGATGTTCCTGGATCAGGATTGGTCGGAGGCGGCCTACAAGGAAATCTTCCTCAGCCTTCCTCATGTGGAGAAGGCGTTCGTCAACGAGGACCGGTCCAAGCGACGGCACTAGGCGGATCCGGCGGACCCGGCGGATCCATTCGGACAGCGGCACGTGGAAAGCGACATGCGCAATGCCCGGGTGAGGACTACCTTGCCCGGGCATTGCGCATCAGGTGTTGACGGGAAGCCGGCGGTCACATCAAGTGTGTGCCTCGAGCTTCTTGGTGATCTGATCTTTGCTCTGGAGGCCGACGAAGCGGTCGACCTCTTGGCCTCCCTTGAAGAAGATGACCGTGGGCACAGCCATCACTCCGAATCGCTTGGCGGTCTCGGGAGCCTTCTGGACATCGCAATGCCCGATGACGATCTTGCCGTCATACTCGGTCGATAGCTCCTCTAGGATAGGCGTCAGCTTCTTGCACGGCTGGCACCACGTCGCCGAGAAGTCGAGTACAGCCAGCTTGTCGGCGTCCAGGATCTCACTCTGAAGATTGCTGTCGGTAATATCGATCATCTCCTACCTCCTTACCCGAATCCACACGAACGCATAGTCTGCCTTCCCGAGCGCCGGGCTGCAAGTGCGGTTTCTCCGAAGCAACTCTCTGGCTATACTGAGTATCGGGGAGCCAGGTTCCGGGCGCAGGTCCGTTACCGGGCCAGCGAGGCCTGCCGGCACGGCAGACTTGCCGGACAGACGAAGACGGGCGGGAGGGCCCGGCGCGACGCAGGGAGGATCGAATGGTCATGGACGGTTTGCGCGTAGATCAATCCGGATGGACACGTGGGACACCTTTCTCGGGAGCCGCCGCTGCGCGCACTTCCCCCGGTCCAGACAGGGCCCCATCCCGAGCGCCGGCGAAGGGCCGGCGGTCGGGGCCCCGGATCCTCGTGGTCTGCCTGGCTGTGATGACCGTTTGTCTGACCATTCTGACCATTCTGACCATTCTGACCATTTTGACCGTCTTGACCGCCCCAGCGGGGGCCGAACAATTCGAGATTGATGAGAGCGTCTCCGGCCGCCGGGCGCCCTTCTTCATCCTGCCCAAGCTGGGCGAGGCCGGTGAGGCGGCCTCGGACACGCTCTATGACGCCAATGCCGTCACCCTGGTCGCCTTCTGGACCACCCACTGCCACGAGTGCACGCGCCGGTTGCAGCGGTGCAACGATTTGGCCGAATGGGGCCGGGCCGATGGCCTGGGTTTCGTCTCCATCAACTGGGACAGCGAGTTGACCTCAAGGGTGCGCCACATGGCCGAGAGCACGGCCCCTCTCCTGCTGCATCTGCACGATGGCGGCGGCCGCGTGACCGCCTCCTTCGGCGCCAGCGTCCACAGCTTCAGCCTGTACCTCGTCGATCCAGACGGGATCCTGCAGGTGGCCTACCATGACCCGACCCCATCGGAGATCGCCGCTCTCCGCGACGGCGCGCTTGCCGACTGGCTCGGGGTGGAGGCCGGATCCGGCGTCTCGACGACCGCATCGAGCGGGACCACCACCGGTGAGCCCGGCGCGGGGTCTGCCGGCGGGAGGTCTGCCGGCGCGCGGTTCTTGATCGACGAGTGGACGCAGAAGCTCGCCCCCAAGATCCACCTCTCCGGAAGCGGGCGCATGCGCTGGATGCACATCGACACCACCGGCACCGGCGCGGTGGGCTCGAATGGGGAACCGCTCGAGCCGGGGGCCTCCCTGCGCCACCGGGTGGAGCTGGAGCTGGCCTACCAGATCTCGCCTTCCCTGGTCGCCGGCGGCCTCATCCGGATCAGCAATGAGGGCGAGGCGGTTCTGCGCAGCGGGCCCGACTACTTCTCGCACGAGAACGGCAGCTTCTTCTTCCGGCATACCACGGGGGGGGCGCTTCCTGGCCTGGGCATGGTTCGCTCGACCCTGACCGGCGGCTTCTACCGCGTCTCGCTCACGCCCCTGACCCTCATGCGCTGGGACCAGGACGACACGCCCATCAGTGGCGGGCAACGCGCACAGGGATGCGGTGTGTGCGGCGGGGATGCGGGGATGGCCGGCTTCATCCGCTCCGAGAGCCTGGAAGAGCTGGGTCCCGACCTCACGTTCGAAGGGGCCCGCTGGGCGGTGACCCTGTGGGATCGGGCCGATATCCTGGCCCTCTACGCGCGGCCGCAGACTCCCCACACGCGCGATCCCCTGAAGTGCGGCGAGTTCGACGTGGAGGACACCTACTACCTCCAGCAGCTCTACGGCGGCCGCCTCGGCACCCAGTTCACGCTGCCGTGGTCCGTGTCGCCGCTGGAGCTTTCGGCAGTGGCCCTGCTCGTGGACGAGGATGAGGATCAGCCGCTCTGCCACGGAACCCTCATGCAGTCGACGCCCATGCGCGACCGGGTGCTCTCGGGACAGATCATCGTGCCCGTGCCCGGTGACATCACGCTCGAAGGCGAGTACGCGACCAGCCACTGGTGGCCGGACAAGGATGCGGATTGCGGGGATGATTGCTACACCGGCGGCGAGGCGTTGCGCATCGAGGCGACCCACGAAGCGCGGGCTCCCGAGAATGGGCAGGTGATGGGCGTGCCGACGAAGGGCCTGCGCGGCAAGGTCGATCTGGCCTACCAGAGGCTCGAGAGCGCTTTCTACTCTCCCTACAACGCATTGTCCTACGAGTCGAATCTGCAGGGCTTCCGCGGGTCGGCGCGGATCGACTGGGGGCCGGCTGGCGTGGGGTTTTTCTACAAGCACATGGAGGCCATCCGCGAGATCAGAAAACCCTCCTTCGCGCCCGAGCGAGACGGCACGAAGACCACGGCCAGTGTGTGGGCCGATGCCGA